>NZ_JBIRJC010000014.1:0-197007 GCF_044329365.1 Kitasatospora sp. NPDC017646
TGCGCCGCCCCGGGGGGTGCGGGCGCCCGCGGGGCGCGGGGGGCCGCCCGGGGGGGGGGGGGGCGGGGCGGCCCCCCCCCGGGGGGGGGGCGGGGGGGGGGGGGGGCCCCCCCCCCCCCCCCCCCGGGGGGGGGGCCCCGCGACCATCCGGCCGGGAAAGTCAGACGGACAGACGCCGCAGGGTCTCCTCGTGCAGCAGGCCGTTGCTGGCCACCGCGTCCGCGCCGCCGGGGCCGGGGATGCCGTCCAGACCGGTGAAGCGGCCGCCGGCCTCCTCCACCACGATGCAGGGCGCGGCCATGTCCCACAGCGACAGCTCCGGCTCGGCCGCGACGTCCACCGCGCCCTCGGCGACCATCATGTAGGACCAGAAGTCGCCGTAGGCGCGGGTGCGCCAGCAGGCGCGGGTCAGGTCCAGGAACGGGTCGAGACGGCCGCGGTCCTCCCAGCCGGTGAGGGAGGAGTACGAGAAGGAGGCGTCCTCGATCCGGGAGACGCCGGAGACGTGGATCCGGGAGGCCTTGGCGAGGCTGCGGCCCGCGTAGGCGCCCAGGTCCTTGGCCGCCCACCAGCGGCGCTGCAGCGCCGGGGCGGAGACGATGCCGACCACCGGGCGCTCGACGCCGTCCGGGCCGTCCTCCAGCAGGGCGATCAGGGTGGCCCAGACCGGGACGCCGCGGATGTAGTTCTTGGTGCCGTCGATCGGGTCGATCACCCAGCGGCGCGGGCCCGAGCCCTGGAGGCCGAACTCCTCGCCCAGGACGGCGTCGCGCGGGCGGGCGCGCTGGAGCACGCTGCGCACGAGTTCCTCGGCGGCCTTGTCGGCGTCGCTGACCGGGGTCAGGTCCGGCTTGGTCTCGACCTTCAGGTCGAGGGCGCGGAAACGCTCCAGGGTGACCGAGTCGGCCGAGTCGGCGAGGACGTGGGCGAGTCGGAGATCGTCGTGGTAGTCGGCCATGTCGGAAACCCTAGCTCAGGCCGCCCCGAGCCGAAGGGGCGCGCCGGTGCCGAAAGGGGGGAGCGACGAGCGAGGCACGGGCGCCGGAGCGCCGACCGTCGGCACCGGGTCCGAGCGCCCCGGAGGCGAGTGTGGGCGAGTCGCGGCTCAGTGGGCCGTGCCGCTGAGCTGGAGGCCGATCACGCCGGTGATCACCAGGGAGATGGAGACCAGTTTGAGCACCGAGCTGGTCTCGCCCAGGAACACCATGCCGTAGACGGCGGTGCCGGCCGCGCCGATGCCGGTCCACACCGCGTAGGCGGGGCCGACCGGCAGGCTCTTCAGCGAGAGGGTGAGCAGCCCGAAGCTGCCGAGCGCGAACACGCAGAAACTGATGGTGGGCCAGAGCTTGGTGAAGCCCTCGCTGAGCTTGAGGTTGATCGCGAAGCCGGTCTCCAGCAGGCCGGCCAGGACCACCAGGGCCCATGCCATCGCGTGCCCTCCCTGTCGATCGACGGTCGGGCCGCGCCCGGCCCGACCTTCCTATGATCACCAGGGAGAACCCGTCCGACACCTCGAACGGGCCATGGACCCAAGGGACGGCGGAGCCGTCAGTCGCCCTCGCGGGCCTCCTTGCTGGACAGCAGGCGGCGCAGCGAGTACAGCCGGGCGGCCTCGGCGTGGCCGTCGGCGACCCAGGCGTCCAGGGCGCAGTCCGGCTCGTCGTGGCTGCACGCGCGCGGGCAGTCGACGGTGCCCGGTTCCAGGTCGGGGAAGGCGTGGATGACCCGGGACGGGTCGATGTGGGAGAGGCCGAAGGAGCGGAAGCCGGGCGTGTCGATCACCCAGCCGGTGTCCAGGGCCTTCCGGGAGCCGGGCTTGGCGCCGGGCGGCGGGGGCAGCCGCAGGGCGAGGGCGGAGACGGTGGTGTGCCGGCCGCGGCCGGTGACGGCGTTGACGTGGCCGGTCTGCCGCCGGCGGTCCGGGACGAGGGCGTTGACCAGGGTGGTCTTGCCGACGCCGGAGTGGCCGATGAACACCGTGGAGAGCCCGCGCAGGTGCTCGCGGACGGCTTCGGCGCCGGTGGTCTCCAGTTCGTCCCGGCGGGTGACGACGTAGTCGATGCCGAGCGGGGCGTACGACTCCAGCAGCGGTCCGGCCGGGGCGAGGTCGGACTTGGTGAGCACCAGCAGCGGTTCCATCCCCGCGTCGTAGGCGGCGACCAGGCAGCGGTCGATCAGCCGGGGGCGGGGCTCCGGGTCGGCCAGCGCGGTGACGATGGCCAGCTGTTCGGCGTTGGCGACGACGATGCGCTCGTAGGGGTCGTCGTCGTCCGCGGTGCGCCGCAGCACCGAGCTGCGCTCCTCGACCCGGACGATCCGGGCGAGGGTGTCGGTGCCCCCGGAGAGGTCACCGACCAGGTTGACGACGTCGCCGACGACGACGCCCTTGCGGCCCAGCTCTCGGGCCTTCATGGCGACGACCTGGCGCTCCTGCCTGGTCCCCGGGTCGACCAGGCAGGTGATCCGGCCGCGGTCGACGGTCAGCACCATCGCCCCGGCGGCGTCCTCGTGCTTGGGCCGGATCCGGGTCCGCGGCCGGGAGCCCCGGCGGGCGGGGCGGTTGCGGATGTCGTCCTCGTCGGCGTCCTTGCCGTAGCGGCGCATGGCTCCAGTCTCCGCTCAGGCGTCCGTCGCCGCTCCGCCGGCGCCTTCGCCGTCGCCTTCGCCGAGCAGGTCCGCCCACATCTTCGGGAAGTCGGGCAGGGTCTTGGCGGTGGTGGCCACGTTCTCCACCCCGACGCCGGGCACGGCGAGGCCGAGCACCGCGGCGGCGGTGGCCAGGCGGTGGTCCTCGTAGGTGTGGAAGACGCCGCCGCGCAGGGGGCGCGGGCGGATCCGCAGGCCGTCCTCGGTCTCGCTGACGTCGCCGCCGAGGTCGTTGATCTCCTTGGCGAGGGCGGCTAGCCGGTCGGTCTCGTGCAGGCGCAGGTGGGCGATGCCGTACAGATGGGACTCGGAGTCGGCGAGGGCGGCGACGGCGGCGATCACCGGGGTGAGCTCGCCGACGTCGTGCAGGTCGGCCTCGATGCCGTGGATCCGGCCGGTGCCGGTGAACTGCAGGCCCTCGTCGGTGAAGTCGCAGACGCCGCCCATCCGGGTGTAGAGGTCGCGCAGCTGGTCGCCGGGCT
Organism: Kitasatospora sp. NPDC017646; assembly: GCF_044329365.1. Taxonomy (NCBI): domain Bacteria; kingdom Bacillati; phylum Actinomycetota; class Actinomycetes; order Kitasatosporales; family Streptomycetaceae; genus Kitasatospora; species Kitasatospora sp. NPDC017646. The sequence goes on from NZ_JBIRJC010000014.1 coordinate 3,129, forward strand.
GGGTGGTGTGCTTGGGCCAGTCGCGCACGGTCACCCGGCCGCCGGTGACCAGGGCGGCGGCGAAGAACGGGGCGGCGTTGGACAGGTCGGGCTCGACGACCATGTCGCGGCCGAGCAGCGCGCCGGGGGTGACCCGCCAGACGTCCTTCTCACCGCCGTCCTCGGGGGCGTCGACCTGGGCGCCGGCCAGGCGCAGCATCTCGACGGTCATCCGGATGTGCGGCAGCGACGGGACGGGGCCGCCGACGTGCCGGACCTCGACGCCGTGGTTGTAGCGGGCGCCGGAGAGCAGCAGGGCGGAGACGAACTGGGACGAGGAGGAGGCGTCCAGCTCGACCGGGCCGCCGTCGAGGCCGCCGGTGCCGTGGACGGTGAGCGGGAAGCTGCCGCGGCCGCCGTCCTCGATCCGGGCGCCGAGCGCGCGCAGGGCGTTGATCACGCCGTGCTGGGGGCGCTCGTGGCTGCGCGGGTCGCCGTCGAAGTGGACCGGGCCGTCGGCGAGGGCGGCGAGCGGGGGCAGGAAGCGCATCACGGTGCCGGCGTTGCCGACGTCGACGTTGGCGGGACCGCGCAGCACGGGGGCCGGGATGACCCGCCAGGCCTCGCCGCCGCCGGTGCCGCCGGAGTCGTTGTTGACCTTCTCCTCGATGGTGACCCCGAGGGCGCGCAGGCCGTCGGCCATCAGCTGGGAGTCGCGGCTGCGCAGCGGCCGGCGCACCCAGCCGGGCCCGTCGGCGAGTGCCGCCAGCACCAGGGCCCGGTTGGTGACCGACTTGGAGCCGGGGATGGTGACGGTGGCGTCGACGGGGGCGATGGCGACGGGGGCGGGCCACGGGGTCTCGGTCATGGGGGCCAGTCTAGGGGCCGTACCGGAACGGACCCTGCGACGGCCGCATGGTGAGAGTCAGAGCGGCTGGAGCAGCCAGCTGGCGCCCAGGGCGAGGCAGGCGAGGGCGATCAGCAGGAAGACGGTGACCCAGGCCAGGGCGGGGACGTGGGTGAGCCGGGCGAGCTGGTCGGCGTCGGAGTCGCGGGCCCAGCCGGTGCGGCGCTGGTGCTGGAGTTCCAGGACCGGGCGCACCGCCCCGAACAGCAGGAACCAGCAGCCGAGGTAGGCGAAGCCGGCCTGGACCTGGGCGCTGCCGAACCAGGACACCAGGAAGAAGGCGCCGCCGGCGACCAGGACGGTGAACAGGCCGTAGGCGTTGCGGATGCGGATGAGCAGGGCCAGGAGCAGGGCCACGGCCAGCCACAGCAGCAGGGTGATCCGGTCGGCGGCGAGCAGCGCGGCGCAGCCGAGGCCGAGCAGCGCGGGGGCGGTGTAGCCGGCGGCGGCCGTGAGGACCATGCCGGGACCGGTGGGGCGGCCGTAGGAGAGGGTGAGGCCGGAGGTGTCGGAGTGCAGCCGGATGCCGGCGAGCTTGCGGCCGGTGGCCAGTGCGGCGAGGCCGTGGCCGCCTTCGTGGGCGATGGTGACGGCGTTGCGGGCGAAGTGCCAGACCGGGCGGGCGAGGACGGCGAGCAGCGCGGCGCAGCCGGTGGCGAGGACGAGCCAGCCGGGCGGGGCGGCCTGGGTGCCGGTGACCCGGTCCCACAGTTCGCCGAGGTTCTGGTTGTTCGGGTTCATCGGCGGGTCTGCGCCTCCGTTCGCTGCGTTGGGCCGTTCGGGGCAGCCTCCCATGCGGGGACGGGCGGGCGGGAGCCGGCGGTTCTGGTCCGTGGATGAGGAAGTGGTGAGGGCGGGCGGCATGGCAAGCTGGCCCGCATGTGCGGTCGCTTCGCAGCCAGCAGCAGGCCCGAGGACCTCGTCGAGCTGTTCGACGTGGAGTTCTGGGACCCGGAGGAGTCCCTGGACCCGAACTGGAACGTGGCGCCGACCAACAGCGCCTTCGTGGTGCTGGAGCGGCTGTCGAAGGGGGTGGCGCGGCCGGTGCGGCAGCTGAGGGCGCTGCGCTGGGGGCTGGTGCCGCAGTGGTCGAACTCCGCCGAGACGGCGGTGAAGATGATCAACGCGCGGGCGGACACGGTGCACGAGAAGCCCGCCTACCGGCAGGCCTTCTCCTCGCGTCGGTGCATCCTGCCGGTGGACGGCTACTACGAGTGGCAGACGGTGCCGGGCGAGCGGGGGAAGGCGCGCAAGAAGCCGTTCTTCGTCTCCCGGGCGGACGGCGGCCCGCTGGCGCTGGCCGGGCTGTACGAGTTCTGGCGCAACCGGGCGGTGCCGCCGGGGCACCCGCAGGCCTGGCTGGTGACGTTCACGATCGTCACCACGGACGCCGAGGAGGCGCTGGCCCCGATCCACGAGCGGATGCCGCTGTTCCTGGACCGGGACTCCTGGGGCGAGTGGCTGGATCCGGGGCGGGACGACCCGGACGAGCTGCGCCGGCTGCTGATACCCCCGCCGCCGGGAGCGCTGCTGGCCACGCCGGTGTCGCCGGCGGTCGGGAACATCCGCAACAACGGCCCGGAGCTCAAGGAGCCGTGGGCCGAGGCCGAGTACGAGACCACACTGTTCTGAACGTCGTCGGGAGCCGCTGAGATGACCACCTCCGAACTCGTCGCCACGGAGGCCGGGGACGCCCGGATCACGTACCACCGGGCGGCCGCCGCGAAGGCGGTGCTGGCGCTGGGGCACGGCGCCGGCGGCGGGATCGGGGCGCGGGACCTGGTGGCGCTGGCGCAGCGGCTGCCCGCGCGCGGGATCACCGTGGCGCTGGTCGAGCAGCCCTGGCGGGTGGCGGGCAAGAAGCTGGGCCCGGCGCCGAGGACCCTGGACCTCGGCTGGCGGCCGGTCGCGGAGCGGCTGGCCGGGAAGGGGCTGCCGCTGGTGGTCGGCGGGCGCAGCGCCGGGGCGCGGGTGGCCTGTCGGACGGGGGCGGCGAGCGGCGCGGTGGGGGTGGTGGCGCTGGCGTTCCCGCTGCACCCGCCGGGCAGGCCGGAGCGGAGCCGGGCGGAGGAGCTGCTGGAGACGGGGCTGCCGACGCTGGTGGTGCAGGGGGCGGCCGATCCGTTCGGCGGGCCGGAGGAGTTCCCGGTGCTGCCGCGGGGGCACGAGCTGGTGGGACTGCCGTACGGGAACCACGGGTTCGAGGTGCCCAAGCGGGCGCCGGTGGGGCAGGAGGAGGTGCTGGGGCTGATCTGCTCGGCGGTGGGGGACTGGGTGCTGGGTCTGGTCCGAATTCCGGCGCCGTGAGCAGGGCGTTTCCGCCCGCTCACTCGTGCGAGTGAACGGGGGGCCGGGGCGGGAATGCGGGCGGGGCCGGGCTGGTTGTCGTGTCCGTCAGCACGAGTCACCGGTGAGAGGCAGGGCAGATGGGTTCGATCGCGTGCCCCGAACGGCCTGAGGAGCGCGAGGCCACCGTGGCGTTCGCCCCTTCCTGGTCGGACTGGATCGACGCGGGCGAGAAGCCCGTCAGCCCGATATCCTCCATTTCTGGGCGGCCCGCCGTGGGCCGTGCCCGTCATGCCGAGGAGGTGGGTCCGGTCGTCGGGACCGAGCACGAGGCCGATCCGGGCCGTGGCCCGGACGAGGCCCTGCCTGCGGGCGAGGCGCTCACCGGTGAGGAGCTGGCCGAGGCGATCGGTGAGGACACCTTCCGGGTGTCGGCGGAGGAGTCCGAGGAGGCCCGGCGGGAGCGCTTCGAGCGCGACGCCCTGGGGTACCTCGATCCGATGTACTCCGCGGCGCTGCGCATGACGCGCAACCCCGCGGACGCGGAGGACCTGCTCCAGGAGGCTTTCGCCAAGGCGTACGCGTCCTTCCACCAGTTCCGTGAGGGGACGAACCTCAAGGCCTGGCTGTACCGCATCCTCACCAACACGTTCATCAACTCGTACCGCAAGAAGCAGCGCGAGCCCCAGCGCACCGCGGCGGAGGAGATCGAGGACTGGCAGCTGGCCCGGGCCGAGTCGCACATGTCGACCGGTCTGCGCTCGGCCGAGACCCAGGCGCTCGACCACCTGCCCGACAGCGACGTGAAGGACGCGCTCCAGGCGATCCCGGAGGAGTTCCGGATCGCCGTCTATCTCGCGGACGTAGAAGGCTTTGCGTACAAGGAGATCGCGGACATCATGGGTACTCCCATCGGTACGGTGATGTCCCGGCTGCACCGCGGCCGCCGGCAGCTGCGCGGCATGCTGGAGGATTACGCCCGTGAGCGCGGGCTGGTCCCGGCCGGCAGCGGGGCAGGGCAGGAAGCGAAGGGCTCGGGCTCATGAGCTGCGGCGATCCGCACGAAACCGAGTGTGGCGAGGTCCTCGACCACCTCTATGAATTCCTCGACAACGAGATGGCCGAGGGGGACTGCGCCAAGCTGCGCGTGCACTTCGAGGAGTGCTCGCCGTGCCTGAAGCAGTACGGGCTGGAGCAGGCGATCAAGGCGCTGATCAAGCGTTCCTGCGGCTGCGACGACACCCCGGCGGACCTGCGCGGCAAGGTCCTGGCGAGGATCGACTCGATCCGGGCCGGGCAGCGTTCGGGCGAGCAGGTGGTGGTCGCCGTCGAGACCTCGGTCGAGCTGCACGTCGATTCGGCCCGCCCGGCGCCCAGGCCGGGGCAGGACCAGGGTCAGGACCGGGCGCAGGACGGCGGCGCACCCCAGGCGCAGGGCGGCGCGTCCGAGGAGCCGGCCACGCGCCCCGGTGCGCCGGTCGAGGCCGGAGCCCCGGCGGAGTAGTCCGGCGGGCGGCCCGTCCGGTCCGCCGGTGAGCGCGGGCGAAACGGTTCGGGCAGGGAATTCGGCGGCCCCGGGAGCGCGTGCTCCCGGGGCCGCTCCCGTCCTGCTCGCATGCGCCATCACTCGTTCGAGTGAGTTGGCGGTGCGCCAACTGCGTCATCGCGCGATCATGCGTCCCCGCGCCCGGACAGCGGCCTATCCTCCTGACGGACGCTCACCGCCGGTCGCCCCGGCGTGCTGAGGCAACACGGGGCCCGGACGCGGGGAGGTCGAGATCGCTACCGACAGTGGAGGCGCGACCCTGCCGCGGGGCGCGGCCCGCTACCTGACGGCCGTTCCGGTGGCGGCGCTGTGCTGCCTGCTGCCGCTGCTGCCCCAGGCCGCCACACCCGGGGTGCCGCACTGGCTCGGCCACCCGACGGACTGGCCCAAGGCCGGGCTGCTGGGCTTCCTGCACGGCTGCTGGGAGTCGCTCGCCCAGGGCCTGCCGACCCCCTGCTCGCTCCTGCTGCGCCGGCTGCTGGGCCGCCCCGCGCCCGTCGAGCGGGCGCCCGCCCGCCCCGGGGTGAACGCCTTCTTCCCGGTGCTCTTCGCCGGGGTGCTGATGCTCCCGCCGGCCGCCGCCGCCCTGGTTGCCGCCCCGGCCGCGCTGCTCGGCGGTCCGACCGGCCCCGGCTGCCGCGGGCGCCAGCTGTTCAACGGCTCCCAGCTCGCGCTGTGCGCCTTCGCCTCCTCCGTCGCCTTCCACCTGCTGCGCGGCCCGCAGCTGCTGCTCGGCTCCCGCTTCCCGGCGGCACTGCTGCCCGGCTTCGCCGCCGTCGCCGCGTTCTGCCTGGTCAACGGGCTGGTGGTGGGCGTCATGGTGGTGCTCGACGAGGGCCGTCGGGCCGGTGAGGTGCTGCGCGGCGCCTGCGCGGTGTGCGGGCTGCCGGTGCTGGTGCACGCGGCCGGCGGGCTGATGGTCGCGGTGCTCTGGCAGGGCCCGTACGGCGCGTTCGCCGCGCTGCTGGCGCTGCTGCCGCTGTCCATCTCGGCCTGGGTCTTCGCCCAGGGCCAGCGCGAGCGGGACGCCCACCAGGCCACCGTGCAGTCGCTGGTGCAGGCGGTGGAGATCAAGGACGCGTACACCCGCGGGCACAGCGAACGGGTCGGCCGGGCCTCGGTGCTGATCGCCACTCAGCTCGGCATGGAGCCCGAGCGGCTGCGCACCCTGCGCTTCGCCGGGATCCTGCACGACGTCGGCAAACTCGGGGTGGCCACCGAACTGCTGCGCAGAAACGGTCCCCTCAGCGAGGACGAACGCCGGGCGGTGGAGATCCACCCGGTGTACGGGTACGAGCTGGTGCGCGGGATCGACTTCCTCGGCGAGGCGCACGCCGGGATCCTGCACCACCACGAACGGATGGACGGACGCGGCTACCCCAGCGGGCTGGCCGGCGAGCAGATCCCCGAGTTCGCCCGGATCATCTCCGTCGCCGACGCCTTCGACTCGATGACCTCCACCCGCTCCTACCGGCGCGGCCGCCCCGTCACCGAGGCGGTGGCCGAGCTGGAGCGCTGCTCCGGCAGCCAGTTCGACCCGGTGATGGTGCGGGCGCTGATCGACGCGCTGGCCGGGCACGACTGGCAGCCCGTGGTGCACCCCGAGGACTGCGTACGGGCCGTGCCGGACATCCCGCTCGGGGTGCCCGAGCCGGTGCGGGCCGCGCCCGGCCGGGTGCCCGCCCGGGGCGGGAGCGTCCCCGCGGCCGGGCAGTCGTGACCGGCCCCGGGCGCGCGGCCGTGGCCGTCGGTCGCACCGTCCGGGCCCGTGCGGCGCGCGGGAGCACCGCCCGCGCGATCCACGCGGCGGCCGCCGCGCTGCTGGTGCTCGCACTCGGCGCGGTCGCGGTGCGCGGGGTCGCCGAACCGCGGGTCGCGCTGGCGTTCACCGCTCTGATCGCGCTCGGCGAGTGCGTCCGTATCACCCTTCCGGGTGACCGCGAGCAGGCGCCCATCGGAGCGGCCGGCGCGCTGGCGTACGCCCTGCTCGGACCGCTGCGCGGGGTGCCGACCGCGCACGGCACCCTCCAGGTGGTCGCCGTCACCGGGATCGGCCTGCTGCTGGGCTGGCTGCCCGGCCTGGCCCTGCCGCACCGCCCCGGGCGACCCCACCGGCGCCCGCCCTGGGCCGACCCCGCCCGGCGCGACAGCGCCGCCCGGCGGCTGATCGCGGCCGGCTTCGCCGCCGCCGTCTTCCAGCCGCTCTACAACGGCGGCCTGGTCGAGCGCTTCTCGCCGGAGGGTCCCGCCTACGGGGCGTTCCTGACCACCGTCGCCGCGCTGGCCGCGCTCTGCGACGCGACCCTGGCCGCGCTGCTGCGCGCCTGCGCCAAGGGGCTGCGGTTCCCGGCCGCGCTGGAGGACGAGCTGCGCTCGCTGTTCGGCATCGGCTCGGCGATCGTCGCCACCGGGATGCTGGTCAGTCTCGCGGCCGGCGAGGTCGGGCTGTGGGCGCTTCCGCTGTTCTGCACCCCGCTGCTGCTCGCCCAGGTCTCCTTCCGGCGGGCCGCGGCGGTGCGGGCCACCACCGGCCAGACCATCGCCAGCCTGGCCCGGGCCACCGAAGTCGCCGGCTACACCCCGCACGGGCACGCGCGCCGGGTCGCGGACACGGCGTGCGCGCTCGGCCGCGAGCTGGGGCTGGGCACCCGCGAGCTCGCCCTGCTGGAGTACGCGGCGCTGATGCACGACGTCGGCCAGCTGTCCCTGGTCGAGCCGGTGCCGGATGGTGCCACCGCGCTGCTGTCCTTCGCCGAACAGCAGCGCATCGCCCGCCTGGGCAGTGAGGTGATCAGCCGTACCGGGGTGCCCCGGCAGGTCGCCGAGCAGGTCGCCCGGCTGGCCGACCCCTGTGCGGGACCGGCCGGCGGCGAGGGGTCGGTGCCGCTCGCGGCCCGGATCATCCGGGTCGCCAACGCCCACGACGACCTGCTGACCGCCGCCCGCGGCCGGGGCCTCGGCGAGGCGGTGGGGCGTCTGGAGGCCCTGGAGGTGCTGCGGCTGGGGCGCGGGAGGGTGTACGACGCCCGGGTGGTGGACGCGCTCGCCCGGGTGGGCGGACAGGCCCGGGGCTGAAGCGGGTGCGCGCCGGGAGCCGAGGTGGTGCGCCGTGGTCGGGGCGGTGCGCGCCCGGGCTGAGGCGGTGCGCGCCAGGGGGCCGGAGTGGTGCGCCGCGGGGGCTGACGCGCGGGGCGCGGCCGAGCGGCACCCGGCCCGGGGTTGAGGAGGCGCGCCGCGGCGGGCAGGCTGGGGAGGGGCGGGCCCCAACCTCGGCGGTGGGGAGCGCGGGTGGGGGCGGGCGTGGTTGGATGCGGTCGTAGCGTGGAACACCGACCCGGAACACCGGGACCCGGCCCCCGTCGAGGACGGGACGGGCCCGGCGGTACGGGACTTGAGCGGACGACGACGGCAGGGACGAACGTGAGGATCTTCCACCGGGCACGGCACCGGCCGTCCGCCACCTGGCGGCAGACGACCGACCGGGCCTTCACGCTGATCGGCGACGGGCGCTACGAGGACGCCGGCGCCCTGCTGGTGATGGCCGCCGACCTGGAGCCCTGGCTGTCCGACTCCTGGTTCAACCTCGCCCTGCTGCACAAGTTCCGCCGCGACTGGGAGCAGGCCCGCTCGGCCGGCCTGCGTGCCGTCGCCCTGCTGGACCGCGAGCACGGCGCCCCCGACTGGTGGAACCTCGGCATCACCGCCACCGCCCTCCAGGACTGGCCGCTGGCCCGCCGCGCCTGGCAGGCGTACGGGCTGAAGCTGCCCGGCGGCCCCGGCGGGGACGGTCCGGTGAGCCTGGACCTCGGCACCACCCCGGTGCGGCTGTCCCCGGACGGCGAGTCCGAGGTGGTGTGGGGCCGCCGGCTCGACCCGGCCCGGATCGAGGTGCTGTCCATCCCGCTGCCCTCCTCCGGCCGCCGCTGGGGCGAGGTGGTGCTGCACGACGGCGCCCCGCACGGCGAGCGGGTCACCGACGGCGTCGCCTACCCCGTCTTCGACGAGATCGAGCTGTGGGCGCCGTCCCCGGTGCCGACGTACGTGGTGCTGTTGCAGGCCTCCACGGCCGGCGACCGGGACGCCCTGGAGCGGCTGGTCGCCGAGGCCGGGTACGCGGCCGAGGACTGGACGTCCTCGGTGCGGCTGCTGTGCCGCGCCTGCTCGGAGAGCCGGATGGCCTCGGACGACGGCGTCGTCGCCCACCACGACCCGCACGACGACGGCGACGCCGCCCACCCCGGGCACCTCAGCCACCTCAGCCAGGGCGGCGCGGCCGGGATGTCCTGGCTGGTCGAGCGCGAGTGCGGGATCGCGGCCCCGGCGCACCTGGTCCGGGTGCTGCTGGACCGCTGGGTCGCGGCCTCCCCCGGAACCCGGGCTTACCGGGATCTCGAAGAAGTCTGCTGAGTACCCTGGTGCGGTACGCGTAGACCTATGGAAGCGGAAGACATGGCGGAGCAGCACGACCACGAGCACGAGCACGAGGTGGAGGGGGCGGCGTCCGAGGCCCCCGCGAAGGTGATCGGTGAGGAGCCCGACCTCAGCAAGGGCACCGCGCGCCCGATCACCGTGGTCGGCAACCCCGTCCTGCACCGCGAGGTCAAGGACGTCACCGTGTTCGACGGCGAACTGTCCGCGCTGATCGACGACATGTTCCAGTCGATGTACGCCGCCGAGGGCGTGGGCCTGGCCGCCAACCAGATCGGCGTCGACCTCAAGGTCTTCGTCTACGACTGCCCGGACGACGAGGGCGTGCGCCACATCGGCCACGTGATCAACCCGAAGCTGGAGGAGTACCCGGCCGACCGCCGCCGGGTGCTCGACGACGGCAACGAGGGCTGCCTGTCCGTCCCGACCGCCTACGCCGAGCTGCCGCGCCCGGACTACGCGGCCGTGACCGGCGTCGACAAGGACGGCACCCCGATCCGCGTCGAGGGCACCGGCTTCTTCGCCCGCTGCCTCCAGCACGAGACCGACCACCTGTACGGCACCCTCTACATCGACAAGCTGTCGAAGCGGGACCGCAAGGACGCCCTGAAGCAGATGGCCGAGGGCACCGCGAAGTACGCGACCGTGCCCAACGAGTAAGGCCCGAAGGCTGCTTGGGGGCCGGTCCGGGGATTCCCGGGCCGGCCCCGAGCTTTTGTGTCGGCCTGGTGTCGGGCGGCGCTCGGCCGTGCGTCGAGGTGTTCAGCCCGGCCGCCGCGTCCGGTTCCTGCCGTATCGTTCCCTTGTCCGTCGCCGCCCGAAGTGGAGCCCGCCGCCCGTGTCCTCGCCCGCCCCGGCCTCCCCGCGCCCCGTCCGCGTGCTGCTGGTGGAGGACGACGACCTGATGCGCCGCTCCTTCACCGTCGCGCTGGAGCGCTACGGCTACGAGCTGCGGGCCGCACCGGACGGCCTCACCGGGCTGGAGTTGTTCCGCGACGAGCCGTTCGACCTGTTGATCCTGGACGTGATGCTGCCCGGCCTGGACGGGATCGGCCTGTGCCGCAGGGTGAGGGAGACCAGCCTGGTGCCGGTGCTGATGATGTCCGCGCGAGGCGACGGGCTCGACGTCGTGGCCGGGCTGGAGGCCGGGGCGGACGACTACGTGGTCAAACCGGTGGACACGTACGTGCTGGTGGCACGGATCCGCTCGCTGCTGCGGCGGGCGACGTACGCGCCCCCTCCGGCGCCCTCGTCCGAGGCACCGGAGGGGGACGTCCTGGTCTTCGGGGACCTGGCCGTCGACACCGCGGGCATGGAGGTGTCCGTCGGCGGGCAGCCGGTGGCGCTGACCCCGACCGAACTCAAGCTGCTGCTGGAGTTCGCCGCCCACCCGGGCGTGGTGCTGGAGCGGCACACCCTGCTGCGCAACGTCTGGGAGTACGGCTGGGACGGTGACAGCCGGGTCGTCGACCTGTGCGTGCAGCGGTTGCGCCGCAAGGTCGGGCGGGACCGGATCGAGACCGTGCGCGGTTTCGGCTACAAGCTCAGGCGCTGAGCGTGCGCGGCTTCTGGCGGCGCCGGGCCTCGCTGCGCTGGAAGATCGCCGCGCTGGCCGCCGCCACCGCGTGCCTGGTCGCGGCGGCGGTGGGCGTCCTGGTGCACCTGTGGACCGCGCAGGACATCCGGGGCCGGGCCGAGGCGCGGGCCTTCAACGCGGTGTACTCGGCGATGGACGTCTACCGGCGCACCGGCGCCCTGGCGGACGGCGCCGAGCTGGACCCGGCGGACCTTCCCACCGGACTGCGGCACCCGGCCGACGGCGACCGTCACACCGCCTACGACGGGCGGGTGGAGGGAAACGTCGGGCCGAGCTACTGGGCCGCCCAGCGCACCGGCGGGCCGGGGAGTCCGGTGCTGGCCGTCCGGGCCAACCTGGGCCCGGAGCTGTCCGACCTGCCCCGGCTGGACGCGGCCATGGCGGTAGCCTCGCTGCTCGCCCTCGCGGCGGCCGTGCCGCTGGCCGGGTACGGGGCCTCGCTGCTCGCCCGCCGGCTGCGGCGGGTCGCCGAGACGGCCGGGCGGATCTCCGCAGGCGACCTCGACGCCCGTACGGGGCCGACCGAGGGGCGTGACGAGGTGGCGGAGATCGCGGCGACGGTGGATGCGATGGCCGACAGCCTCGGCCGACGACTGCGCGCCGAACGGCAGTTCACAGCGGACGTGGCGCACGAGCTGCGCACCCCGGTGGGCGGGCTGCTGGCCGCCGTCGACCTGCTGCCGGAGGGGGAGACGGAGGACCGGATCCGGGCCCGGGTGCGGGACCTGCGCGGGCTGGTCGAGGACCTGCTGGAGATCTCGCGGCTGGACGCCGGGGCGGAGCAGCCGGTGCGGGCCCGGGTGCCGCTGGACGAGGTGGTCCGGGAGGCGGTGGCGCGGACCGGGTTCGAGGCCGAGGTCGTGGTGGGGGCGGCGGCGTCGGTGGAGACGGATCCCCGGCGGCTGGAGCGGATCGTCGGGAACCTGGTGGTGAACGCCCACCGGCACGGCGCCGCTCCGGTGCTGGTCGGAGTCGAGGGCCGTACGGTCGTGGTGCGCGACCACGGCCCCGGCTTCCCGGCGGAGCTGCTGCGGCACGGCCCGCGCCGGTTCCGGACCGGCGCCGCCGAACGGGGCGCCGGGCACGGGCTGGGGCTGACCATCGCGGTGGGGCAGGCGCGGGTGCTGGGCGCGGAGTTGGGCTTCGCCAACGCGGCGGACGGCGGGGCGGTGGCCACGCTGCGGCTGCCGTCCAGCGGCTGAGCCGATACCGAACCGCCCCCGAGTGGAGCGCGCGTCGATACACGGCGGGCCGGGGCGCTGATACGTGCCCCGGACACCATCCGAAGTGCAGTGATTCGTACTTCGGACAGGAGTCCCAACGTGACCGCCACCCCTCTCGCCCCGCTGACGACGCCCGGGACCGCCGCCGCCACCGCGGACCTGACGAAGGTCTACGGCAACGGCGACACGCAGATCACCGCGCTGGACCGGGTCAGCATCGCCTTCCGGGAGGGCGAGTTCACCGCGATCATGGGCCCGTCCGGCTGCGGGAAGTCCACCCTGATGCACTGCGCCGCCGGGCTGGACACCCCCACCTCGGGGTCCGTACGGATCGGCACCACCGAACTCGGCGCCCTCGGCGACCGGCAGCTCACGCAGCTGCGGCGGGACCGGGTCGGCTTCGTCTTCCAGGCGTTCAACCTGCTGCCGACGCTGACCGCCCTGGAGAACATCACGCTCCCGCTGTCGCTGGCCGGGCGCAGGCCCGATCCGCAGTGGCTGGACCGGGTGGTGTCGATGGTCGGGCTCTCCCAGCGCCTCGGCCACCGCCCGGCCGAGCTGTCCGGCGGGCAGCAGCAGCGGGTCGCGGTCGCCCGGGCGCTGGTCGCGCGGCCCGCGATCGTGTTCGCCGACGAGCCGACCGGCAACCTCGACTCCCGGGCCGGCGCCGGGGTGCTCGGCTTCCTGCGGGACTCCGTGCGGGAGTTGGGGCAGACGGTGGTCATGGTGACGCACGACCCGGTGGCCGCCGGGTACGCGGACCGAGTGGTGTTCCTGGCCGACGGGCGGCTGGTCGACGAGATGGCGCACCCGACGCCGGAGCGGGTGCTGGACGTCATGCGGCGCTTTTCCGGGGGGAACCCCGAGACCGCCGCCTTCGCCGGCTGAGTCCGTGTCCTCCCCCACTTCCGAAAGCTGCTCATGCTGACCACAGCCCTGCGCAACGTGCTGGCGCACAAGGCGCGTCTGCTCATGACCGTCCTCGCGGTCTGCCTCGGTGTCGCGTTCGTCTCCGGCACCCTCGTCTTCGCGGACTCGACCGCCGCCGCCTACCGGGCCTCGGCGTCGCGGGACTTCGCCGACGTCGCGGTCACCGTCACCGCCGCCAAGGATCCGGAGGTGCTGACCGATGTGCTCGCGCACCGGCTGGCGGAGCTGCCCGGCGTCGCGGCGGTGCGCCCCTCGGTCGACGGCAGCGCCGTGTTGGACGCGGCCGACGGCACGCCGCTGCGGGTCAGGCAGGGGACGAACCTCGCGGCCGGCTACGACCCGGGGCGGTACCCGGTGGCCGAGGGGCGCGCCCCGGCCGCCGAGGGCGAGGTCGCCGTCGACCGGGGCACGGCGGCCGCGGGCCGCTTCCACCTGGGCGACACGGTCACGCTGGCCACCGACGGTCCGGCGCTCACCGCACGCCTGGTCGGCATCGTGACCACCCGGGACACCCGGGTCACCGCCGGCGGCACGCTCACCCTCCTCGACCGGGCGACGGCGCAGAAGCTGTTCGCAACTACCGGGCACTACACCGGCATTGACGTCTCCGCCAAGGCGGGGACCAGCGAGTACGAGCTGGCGCGGCGGATCGAGGGGATGCTCCCGGCCGACCGGGCGGAGGTCGCCACCGGGCAGGCGCAGGCCGCCCAACAGGCGATGTACGTCGGCACGTTGACCCGCGGCTACCAGAAGATGCCGATGGTCTTCGCCGGGGTGGCGCTGTTCATCGGCTCGTTCCTGGTGGTCAACACCTTCACCATGCTGGTGGCGAGGCGGAGCCGGGAGATCGCGCTGCTGCGGGCGGTCGGCGCGACCCGGCGCCAGGTGGTGCGCTCGCTGCTGGCAGAAGCGGTGCTGGTCGGACTGGTCGCCTCGGTGGCGGGGTTGGTGCTCGGGCTCGGCATCGCCTCCGTGCTGCCGGACCTGCTGAGCGGCGACGGTGACCGGCTGCCGCGGGGCCCGCTGGTGATCGGGGCCCGGCCGGTGGCGGCGGCGCTGTTCGTCGGGGTGGGGGTGACGGTGACGGCCGCCTGGCTGCCGTCCCGCCGGGCGGCGCGGATCGCGCCGGTCGAGGCGCTGCGTTCGGCGGCTCAGCCCGCTGGGCGCTCGCGGCCGCGTGCCGTCGCCGGGACGTTCCTGCTGGTGCTCGGCGTCGGGCTGCTGGTCTCGCTCGCGGGTTCGGCGAAGGACGCCTCGGAGGGGAACCTGCGCACAGCGATGCTCGGCTGCGGGGTGCTGGTGGTCGCCCTGATCCTGCTGGCGCCCGCGCTCGCCGTGCCGGTGATCCGGCTGACCGCGCGCCTCACCCGTCGCTTCGGGATCACCGGCCGCCTGGCCCGGCGCAACGCGCTGCGCGACCCCCGGCGTACGGCGGCGACCGCCGCGACGCTGCTGATCAGCACGGCGCTGGTCAGCGGGCTGGCCACCGTCGGTACCTCCACCGGGCAGGCGCTGGACCGGCAGGCGGCGGACGGGCTGGTCGCCGACTACGTGATCAGCACCGGCAGCACCATGACCGGCATCGACCCGGCGGCCGTCCAGCGGGTGGCCGGTGCTCCCGGGGTGCGGACGGCGAGCGCGGTCGCGGATTCGACGGCGGTCATCGGCGGGCGTGTCCGGGAGGTTTCCGGCGTCGATCCGGCCTCGGTCGACCGGGTCATGAAGCTCGACCTCGTGAGCGGCTCGCTCAAGGACCTCGGGCCCGGCCGGATCGCCGTCTCCCGCTCCGTCGCGCAGGAGACCGGGGTGGGCGCCGGCGGGCAGGTCAACGTCCGGATGGGCCGGGGCGAGGGTCTCGGCCGGTACACCGTGGTCGGCGTCTACCGGGACAACCCCACCGCCCGCGACGTGCTCGGCGCCCGGGAGGAGGTGCAGCGCAACGGCTACAAGCCCGGCTCCGTCCAGCGGATCCTGGTGCGCGGCGACGGCGCCTCGGAGAACGCGCTGCGGACGGCGGTGGGCGACAACCCGCTGTTGGAGGTGCGGGACCGGGCAGAGCTGGTGCGCGAGGCCGCCGGGACGATGGCCGACCTGCTGACGCTGATGTACGGGCTGCTCGCGATCGGCGTGGTGATCTCCGCGCTCGGCATCGTGAACACCCTGGCGATGTCGGTCACCGAGCGGACGCGGGAGATCGGCGCACTGCGGGCCCTCGGTATGGAGCGGGCCGCCGTCCGTCGGATGATCCGCCTGGAGGCGGTGACGGTCGCCGGGTTCGGCACCCTGCTGGGCCTGGCGGGCGGCCTGTTCGGTGCCTGGGCGGTCGGGGCGTTGGCCGGTGGTGCGATGGAGCAGTACACGCTGGTACTGCCGTGGGGGACGCTCGCCCTGGTCTGCCTGGCCTCCCTGGCGATCGGCGCGGTCGCGGCGGCGGTCCCGGCCCGGAGGGCGGCCGCGCTGAGTCCGCTGGAGGCCGTCGCCGAGGCGTGATCGACCCGCCTGCCCCACGCCCGGCGTGGGGCAGGCGGCTGGTCAGCGGGCGACGAACAGCCACTCCGGGCCGTAGCTGAAGCGGGGTCGGCGGGCAGCTTGACGCCGTTCAACTGGCGCGCGGTGGCGCCCAGGTCGCCGCCCCTTTCGTTCGGCTGTGCGCCGGACGGTAGCCGGGGGGCGGTCGTGCGTATGCGTGTGAGGCCGGTGTGGCCCGGGAGTTCAGTCGGACGGGCGGAGCGCGCCGGGCGGGCCCTGGCTCGGGGGTGCGTCCAGGGCCGGGGCGATGGCGACCGTCGACGCGGAGACCGGGCGGCGGCTCTGGGAGCTGTCGGAGCGGCTGACCGGCGTCCGGTTCGCCGTCTGAGGCGGGCTCCCGACACCCTGGGCGATCAGTCTCGTTGCCAGCGGGAGTGACCGGGGTGGCCGGCGAGACCACCGGCCCTGGCATCAAGCGGGACAGTGGTCCCTGCGCGAGGAGCGCTTCGACGTCACCGGCATGACCGCGCACCACGGCTCAGCGGGGCCCGCTCCTGCGCGCCGGAGTGAGAGGACCACGGCTGACGTGCTGCGCGGGAAGTCGGCGGGGTCGACTTCCCGCGCACGGTGCGGGGGCCTCGGTGCTGCGAGACGGAGGGGGCCAGGACCGCCATCAGCAGGCGGTTGGAGAGGGGGCGGGGCGCCGAAGTCGAGGCCGAGGCTGGAGATCGAGTACACGGCGTGCAGGGGCAGGTCGCGGGTGGCGAACATGCCGTTGGCGTAGCCGTCGTCGTGGCCGGTCTTGCCCCGGAGCAGGGTGCCGTTCGGCAGCGGGATGGACATCAGGCCGACGCCGAAGCAGGCCACCTTGTTGCAGGAGGTGCCGCCGACGAACGGGACGAGCTTGCCTGGAAGTGATCACAGATTCTTGTCGGTGCTGAGGGGAGGCAGACTGACAACTCACAGAAGTGGGGAGGTCACGACGGTGCCGGTGAACAAGAACCCGACGGTTCGGCAGCGGCGGCTGGCCCGAACGCTCAAGGAGCTGCGCGCAGGGGCAGATCTGACGATCGCCCAGTCGGCGAGGCAACCCGACTGCGCGGAGAGCAAGATCAACCGGATCGAGGCGGCTCGGTCCGGCATTCGACTGGTGGATCTCCGACTGCTGCTCGATCTGTACGGGGTGAAGGATCCAGGGACGCGGGGCCGGCTGGAGGCTTTGTCCCGAGAAGGCCGGCTGCGTGGATGGTGGGATCGGTACTCTGTCCGGATTCCTCGCGGGGGTCAAGACCGGGAAGCTTTCGACCGACTGATGTAACAGTGGTGCCCCGCGCGGGCTGTGGCCGGGCGGGGCACCACTGCTGTCCCTTGCTTCAGCTGAAGTTGTCGACCCAGAAGAAGAGGGTCCGCAGGATCGCACCCGGGGCGCCGGCTCCGAAGGCGAGGACCATGGCTTGTCCGACCGCGACATCGGTGGGGTCGATGCCCTGGGACCACGTGATCCGGGCATCCAGGCCGGGGATGGTGCGGCCGGGGAAATACGAGCGGAACGATCCCCGGGCGTGGGCGATGAGCACCCCGTTGCGCCGTAGCTCAGCCCTGCGCAGGCTGGGCGACCGGAGCTCGTAGGTGCGGTCGCCCAGAACTGCGGTGCG
Source organism: Kitasatospora sp. NPDC017646 (assembly GCF_044329365.1). Classification (NCBI taxonomy): domain Bacteria; kingdom Bacillati; phylum Actinomycetota; class Actinomycetes; order Kitasatosporales; family Streptomycetaceae; genus Kitasatospora; species Kitasatospora sp. NPDC017646. Next base: position 20,149 of record NZ_JBIRJC010000014.1, read on the forward strand.
GGTGCGGGACTTCCGACTCGTCGGCACGGTGTGGCCGTTGATGTTCATCGCGCCGTGGTCGCGGTCGGGCACCACCGTGACGGTGGGCATCCCCGACCCCTGCACCCGCGCCACGACGGACGGCCAGCGGTCGTGACTGATCCGTATCGGCCCGAACGGGCCGTCGATCACACGCTGTTGGAGCTTGGGCATACCTGGGCCACTCCTGAACACCGGGTAGCGAACAGCGGAGCCACCATGCCGGCGGCTCCGCTGTTCGCTGGACGATATCGACTTAGAAGTCGTCGTCGAAGGACACCGAGCCCTCGACCGCGACCTGGTACGCCGACACGCGACGCTCGAAGAAGTTGGTCAGCTCCTGGACGTTCTGGAGCTCCATGAACCCGAACGGGTTGGTCGACCCGTACCGGATCGGCAGGCCCAGGCGCGCCAGGCGCTGGTCGGCCACGGCCTGGAGGTACTCCCGCATCGACGCGGTGTTCATGCCGGGCAGGCCGTCGCCGCACAGGTCCTGGGCGAACTGGAGCTCAGCCTCGACAGCCTCCTCCAGCATCTCCGTGACCTGCTTGGCCATCTCGTCGTCGAAGAGGTCGGGCTCCTCCTCGCGGACGGTGTCCACCACGGAGAACGCGAAGTCCATGTGCATGGACTCGTCGCGGAACACCCAGTTGGTGCCGGTGGCCAGGCCGTGCAGCAGGCCGCGCGACCGGAACCAGTACACGTACGCGAACGCGCCGTAGAAGAACAGGCCTTCCACACACGCCGCGAAGCAGATCAGGTTCAGCAGGAAGGCCCGCCGGTCCTCCTTGGTCTGCAGCGAGTCGATGTGGTCGACCGCGTTCATGTACTTGAAGCAGAACTTGGCCTTCTGGGCGATGGAGGGGATGTTCTCCACCGCCGCGAACGCGGCCGCGCGGTCCTCCGGGTCCGGGAGGTAGGTGTCGAGCAGCGTCAGGTAGAACTGGACGTGCACGGCCTCCTCGAACAGCTGACGGCTCAGGTAGAGCCGCGCCTCCGGGGAGTTGATGTGCTTGTAGAGGCTCAGCACGACGTTGTTGGCGACGATCGAGTCACCGGTCGCGAAGAAGGCGACCAGGCGGCCGATCATGTGCCGCTCGCCCTCGCTCAGCTTGGCGAGGTCGGCGACGTCGGAGTGCAGGTCCACCTCCTCGACGGTCCAGGTGTTCTTGATCGCGTCACGGTACCGGTCGTAGAACGACGGGTAGCGCATCGGGCGCAGAGTCAGCTCGAAGCCGGGGTCGAGCAGCATCTTGCGGTCGTCGGCAGTCATTACTGGCAGGCCTCGCAGGACTCGGGGTTCTCCAGGGAGCAGGCGATGGCGGCTTCCTGCTCCGGGGTGAGGGCGGGGGTGTTCACGGGCACGGGCGCGGCGGTGCGGGCGGCACCGGAGGCGGCCTGGGCGATGCGGGTCGCCGGGCGCGAACGCAGGTAGTAGGTGGTCTTGAGACCGACCTTCCACGCGTAGGCGTACATCGAGCTGAGCTTGCCGATGGTCGGCGCCGCCATGAACAGGTTCAGCGACTGGCTCTGGTCCAGGTACGGCATGCGGGCCGCGGCCAGGTCGATCAGCGCGCGCTGGGGCAGCTCCCAGGCGGTGCGGTAGAGCGACCGGACCTCGGCCGGGAGCCAGTTCAGCTCCTGCACCGAGCCGTTGGCGTCGCGCAGCGAGTCGCGGGTCTGCTGGTCCCAGACACCGAGTTCCTTGAGTTCGCGCACCAGGTACGGGTTGACCTGGAGGAACTCGCCGGAGAGGGTCTCGCGCTTGAACAGGTTGGACACCTGCGGCTCGATGCACTCGTACACGCCGGCGATGGACGCGATGGTCGCGGTCGGCGCGATGGCCAGCAGCAGCGAGTTGCGCAGGCCGGTCTCGGCGATGCGGGCGCGCAGGGCAGTCCAGCGGTCGGCCCACTGGGGGGCGGCCGTCGGGAAGTGGTCGATGTGCAGCTCGCCGCGGGCGGCGCGGGTCTCGCCGTAGGCCTCGTGGCGGCCCAGCTGCTCGGCCAGGTCGGCGGAGCGCTCGTAGGCGGTGAGCATGATGCGCTCGGAGATCATCGTCGACAGCTGCTTGGCCTCGGTCGAGTCGAAGTCGATCCGCAGCTTGAAGAAGACGTCCTGGAGGCCCATCACGCCGAGGCCGACCGGGCGCCAGCGGGAGTTGGACGTGCCGGCCTCGGTGGTCGGGTAGAAGTTGATGTCCACCACGCGGTCGAGGAAGGTCACGGCCGTACGGACGGTGGCGTCGAGGCGCTCCCAGTCCATGGCGTTGATCAGGTCGTCGGCGCGAGCACCGAGAGCCACGTGGGCGCCGAGGTTGACCGAGCCGAGGTTGCAGACGGCGGTCTCGGAGTCGTCCGTGACCTCCAGGATCTCGGTGCACAGGTTGGAGGAGTGCACCGTGCGGCCCGGCAGCGCGGTCTGGTTGGCGGCGCGGTTGGAGGCGTCCTTGAAGGTCATCCAGCCGTTGCCGGTCTGCGCCAGGGTGCGCATCATGCGGGCGTAGAGGGTCTGTGCCGGGATGGTGCGGACGGCCTTGCCGGCCAGCTCGGCCTTGCGGTAGGCCTCGTCGAAGTCGGCGCCCCACAGGTCGACCAGCTCGGGCACGTCGGCCGGGGAGAACAGCGACCAGTCGGCGTTGGCGTTGACCCGGCGCATGAACTCGTCCGGGATCCAGTGGGCCAGGTTCAGGTTGTGGGTGCGGCGCGCCTCCTCACCGGTGTTGTCGCGCAGCTCCAGGAACTCCTCGATGTCCGCGTGCCAGGTCTCCAGGTAGACGCAGGCCGCGCCCTTGCGGCGGCCGCCCTGGTTGACGGCGGCGACCGAGGAGTCGAGGGTGCGCAGGAACGGGACGATGCCGTTGGACTTGCCGTTGGTGCCGCGGATCAGGCTGCCGCGCGAGCGGATGCGCGAGTAGGACAGGCCGATGCCGCCGGCGTGCTTGGAGAGGCGGGCGATCTGCGCGTAGCGGCTGTAGATCGAGTCCAGGTTGTCCAGCGGTGAGTCCAGCAGGTAGCAGCTGGACATCTGCGGGTGCCGGGTGCCGGAGTTGAAGAGCGTCGGGGAGGAGGTCAGGTACTCCAGGCGGCTCATCAGGCCGTACAGCTCGGCCACCTCGCGCACCGACTGCTCGGAGTCGCCGACCGCCAGGCCGCAGGCGACGCGGAGCAGGAAGTGCTGCGGGGTCTCGATCACCTTGCGGGTGATCGGGTGGCGCAGCAGGTAGCGGGACTGCACGGTGCGCAGGCCGAAGTACTCGAAGCGGTCGTCGCCCTGGGCGTCGATCAGGGCGTCGAGGGCGGCGGCGTGCTTGGCGACGAAGGCCGCGGTGGTGTCGCCGATCAGGCCCTCGGCGTGGCCGACGGCGATCGAGGCGGAGAAGGAGACCGAGCCCTGGCTGTTCGCCTCGTCGACGATCTCCAGGGCGAGCAGGCGGGCCGCGAGCTTCGAGTACTGGGGGTCCTCGGCGATCATCGACGCGGCGGCGTCCACGGCCAGCCCGCGCAGCTCTGCGAAGTCCGAGCCGGCGTGGCGGCCGCGCAGCGCGGCGGCGGCGACATGACCGGGGTCGACCTCGGTGAGGTCGGCGCTGCGGTCGGTGAGCAGCCGCAGCAGCGCGCCCCCGGGGTCGGAGACCGTCGGGTCGGTGAAGGCGGAGCCGGTGCCCTGGGCGGGCAGGGTGGCTGAGGCAGCGGTGGTCAAGGCGCTCTCTCCTGGCGGCGATCGGCGGCGTGATCGGGGTCACCCGGACCGATCTGGGCAGGGGAGCACGGCGCGAACGCAGGAAAGCGCCGCGCGAGGTGTCTCCCCGGCCCGCCCGCGAGGCCCGGAGGGGTGGTGCTGGGTGCCGGCGCGGCCTCTGCGGGAGGGCCGTGGCGCACGCTGTCGGCAGGTACTCGGACTCGCGGGCACGGCTGCTGGAGCCGCCCGCACACCGCTGCGGGGCAGTCCCGGACTCCCACCGGGTTCCCCTGCATCGACAGCAGGAGTGAGCATACATGTAGTGGTGTCTCAGTGATGCGACACCACATGTAGTGCGCCGTGGTGTGTCGGCGCGATGACCGGTGGTACCGGGGCGGGGGGTGGTTCGTGCCCGTCCGGGGCCGGGAGCCGCGCCTCGGACGAGTCGGAACCGTGCCTCGGACGGGTCGGAACGGTGCCTCGGACGGGCCGCGCCGACGCGCCGGGCGGGCCGGATCCGCGCGCCGGTCGTCCTGGTTTCGATACGGAATGGTCACCGGGCGGATCGATGGTCCGGGGGATGCCCTACGATCTGGGCGCATGAGCGACGGAACCGGCGTACCTGGGCACGGGCCGCAGGGAACGCCTCCCGCCGGGCCGGGGGGCGCACAGAATCAGCAGCCGGCGGTGCCAGGGCCGGTGCCGCCGCCGAGCGGCGGTTTCGGCCCGCCGCCGGCCTCGTACGGGCCGGTGGCGCCGTCCGCGCAGCCGGTCCCGCAGCCCGTCCCGCCGGTGCCCCAGCCTCAGCCGGTGCCCCAGCCTCAGCCGGGCCCGCAGCCGGTGCAGCCGATGGCCCCTCAGCCGCAGTGGCAGCAGCAGCCGCCCCAGCAGGCCGTGCCGCCGCAGCGCGTCGAGCCGGACTGGGCGGCGCTGGCGGACCGCAACGAGGCCGACGGCAAGCGCAAGCGGCGGATGAAGGTCATCGGCATCGTGGCCGCCGTCGTCCTGGTGGGCGGCGGGGTCGCGGGCGGCGTACTGCTGCTCGGCAAGAAGGACGATCCCAAGAAGAGCGGTCCGGTCACCACCTCGACCGCTTCCAACAAGCCGACCCCCGGTCCGTCGAGCGCGAGTTCGTCCCCGGGCGGGCAGACGGACGACCCGTCGAAGCCGATCTGGGAGGCCGCGACCGACCCGGCGCCGCAGGACGCGGGGGCGCTGTTCTCCGCGATGCAGGTGACGGTGAACGGCGCGACCTGGAACCGCACCGTGGTCTCGCTCGACCAGCCCTGCTGGGACGGCAACTCCACCACCGGCGGGCTCGGCAAGGTGCTCGGCGACCAGGGCTGTCAGAAGGTGCTCCGGGCGACGTACGTCTCCGGCGACAGCGCGGTGACCGTCGGCGTCGCGGTCTTCGACCACAAGATCCAGGCCGAGACCGCGATGAAGAACTACTCCGGCCAGCTCAAGGGCCTTCCCGCGCCCGGTGCCCCGGCGTTCTGCGCCAACCCCGGCTGCACCAGCACGCACAGCAGCCTGGGCCGGTACGACTACTTCACCGTCGAGGGGTCGGCGAAGGGCGGCAACGCCCCCGACGCCACCGCGACTGCGGCGGCCTCCGGGTTCGCCGACCACGTGAAGGGCCAGCTGCTCCAGCGGGCCAAGGCGGCGGGCTCCGCCACGCCCGGCTCGCAGGGCACGCCGACCGGCTGACCGGTCGTGACACCCCGGTGCCGGCGGATCGTTCGCCGGGACCGGGGGAGTGTGGCAGGCTCTCGTCGGAGTCATTCGTACGCGTGTTCCGGTTGCGTCCGTGGGGGTCGGTACCGGCGAGCAACCGGAGGAGCGGTCGTGCCCCTGCCCAGTGCCCTGCGCGGCAAGTCGGCCGTCCTGGCGGCGGCCGGGATCGTGGTCGTCGCGGGCACCTTCGCGCTGCTGGACCGGGACGGCCGGGCCGATGTCGGCGAGCCCGTGCGGGTGCCGGTCTCGGTCGGCGCCCCCGGGCGCACCCTGCCGCCGGACGTGGGCCGCGACCTGCTCGCCCGGGACCCGAAGGCCTCGCCGAACGCCCGCGCCGTCGACCAGTTCCTCACCGACCTGGAGACCCAGGCCCGCACCGGGCAGAGCGGCGGCACGGTGATCGGCCAGCACGTCGAGGCGCACAACGAGCGCAACAACCCCGAGTACGGCGACTACCGGGGCACCAAGCAGGTCGGCTACTACTACAAGAAGGCCGCCGACATCACCGGCCGGCTGCCCGGCTTCCTGGAGACCGACCTCGGCCCCGGCTACGGCCAGAACGCCTGGGGCGTCGGCAACCCGCGCTCCTACTCGGCCGGCCGCTGGCCCACCTGCCGGACGGGCTGGCAGTACACCGACGACGCCGTCGACCTGATGACGGCCGTCTGGTCCGGCCACCCGCGTGCCGACGACGGCACCTACGACAGCTCCGGCGTCCAGCAGAACTGCGACGGCAGCAGCACCGACCTGCCCGACAACGGCGGCGCCCCGGCCGGGATCGTCGGCATGTCCTTCCACGAGCCCTACCCCGGATCGGACGTCAAGTCCTTCGACCGGGTGCTCTGTTCGAACTCTCCGGCGGCCAAGGACCCGGGCTGGTTCGGCCGGGTCGTGGACGCCGCGGACGACACCCCCGAGTACCGCGCGCTGATCACCGACCTGTCCTACCTGGCCGACCACCTGGACTACCTGGCCGCCCACGACGTGCCGGTGCTGCTGCGCCCGTACCACGAGATGAACGTCAAGGACTGCTCCAGCCGGTTCTGGTGGGCGGGCCAGAAGCCGGCCGACTACCAGGCGCTGTGGAAGATCACCTACAAGTACCTGGTGGAGACCAGGGGCCTGCACAACCTGCTGTTCGTCTGGACGCCGGTGTCCTGGGACGGCGCCCCTGGCGTGGACCCGTGGGACTACTACCCGGGCACCCAGTACGTCGACGTGGTCGGGGTGGACGACTACAGCGGCAGCCCGGCGCACCCGATCGGCACCGGTGAGGTGTGGACCAAGCGCTACTACGACGGGCTCGCCGCCTACGACAAGCCGCGGATGCTGGCCGAGTCCTTCGCCGTGCCCGTCAACTCCCGCCAGCCGGACACCCTCCGGCGCACGCCCTGGACGATCTGGACGGTCTGGGGCCAGTCGCTCACCGCCGACAACCTGGCCCCGGACCAGCCGCGCAACTCCGTCGCGGACGTCAACGCCACCTACCACAGCCCGTTGGCGATCACCGGCGGCTCCGGCCCGTCCGGCGGGAGCATCGACTGGGGCGGGTTGCACGTCCGCTGAGGCCTGCCGGGGCCCGGCGAGGTCCGGCGAGATCCACGGTGATCGGTCCGGGATCCGTTGAACGGGCTGAATTCCGGGTCCGTTGCGCCGTGTGGCATCCTGTGGCGGCGAAACCGAGGGCTGGGTGGACGGTCGGGAGAGGGCCGAAGGGGCGGGGGTAGGGGATGACACAGACACGTCCGATGCGTGGGGCCGGTGGCCTGGCGATCGGCTGGGGCGTGGTGCTACTCGGCTGGGCGGCCTACAACTGCTTCGGCCAGGTCGGCTTCGCCACGTACCTCAAGGGCATCTTCTACTACGGCGGGACCTCGGTCGACGCCGAGACCGGGAGCCTCAACTACGGCCTGCTGTACCTGATCGCGGGCATCCTGCTGCTGCGCGGGCGCAACTGGGCGCTCGGGGTGGCGGCGGGCGTGGCGCTGGTCGAGGGCTACAACCGGGTGCGCAGCCTGACCGGAGCGCTGCTGGACAAGCCGCAGCGTGAGTGGTTCACCGGGACCACCGAGGGCGGGCTGAAGCTCGCGACCTTCGCGCTCGGCGTGGTCGTCACCGCGGCGCTGATCCTGCTGCTGGCCCGCTCCAAGTGGCGGGAGCCGTCGGAGGGCGCGCAGACCGGGGAGCCGCACTGGTCGATCCTGCAGACCGTGCCGGCCGCGCCGACGCCCGTGCCGTACGCCCAGCCGCAGCCCCAGCCCGCCTGGCCGCAGCAGCCGCCGGCCCAGCCGGGGTGGCAGCAGCAGCCGGTCGCGCCCCAGCCCCAGCCCCAGCCCCAGCCCGCCGCCTGGCCTCCGGCCCAACCACAGCCGGCGCAGGCCCAACCGCCGCAGGCCCAGCCGCTCCCGTACGCCCAGCAGCCGACCCAGATCGCGACGTCGTACCAACCGGCCCCCGCTCCGGCCCCGGCCCAGCAGCCGTGGCCCGCCGCCCCGGCCGCGCCCGGCCCGGTGGCCCCGGGGCCGGTCGCCCCCGGTCCGGTGGTGCCGCCGCCCGCCGCCCCGCCGGCGGACCGCCCGCCGCAGGCCTGACCGCTCACCGAGGAGCCGCGCCCCGCCCCGGGGCCGGACCGCTACCAGACGAGGAACGACTTCCGCCATGACATCGACAGCCCCTGTGCGGACGGTGCTGACCACGTCCCGCGAGGCCGCCCGGCTCGCCGAGCGACAGATGTCGTGGAAGCCCCGGGTGCTGCCGTTCTACGTCGCCTTCCTGATCATCTTCGCCTTCTCGATCTGGGCGTACGTGCCCAACCCGACCCCGCTCGGCTGGGCGATCACCATCCTGTGGGGCATGCCCGTGTTCGGCGTGCTGATCGGCTTCCAGGGCGTGCTGATGGTCCGCCGGCGGCTGCGCCACGTGAGCAGGATGACCCCGCCGGCGCCGGTCGACGACGACTTCCTGATCGTGCTGGTGCCGACCATCGGCCGTCACGACACCTACCCGGCGCTGGAGCGCTCGGTGCTCTCGTACGTCGAACACCTGCCCCCGTACTTCCCGTGGATGCGGGTGGACATCCTCACCGAGGAGGGCTGCGCCGCCGCCGAGAAGATCGACGAACTGGCCGAGCGCCACCCGCTGATCCGGGTGGTGACCGTGCCGAAGGCGTACGAGACGGCCAACGGCACCAAGTTCAAGGCCCGCGCCAACCACTACTCGCACGAGCTGCGGATCGAGGAGGGCGAGGCCGAGGACGACGTCTGGGTGCTGCACATGGACGACGACACCGGCGTCGGGCCGGACACCGCCGCCGCCGTCGCCCAGTTCGTCAACCGGCAGCGCCGGGCCGGGGACGACGCCAAGCACATGGCGCAGGGCATCCTGACGTACCCGCGGGAGAACGCCGTCTCGACCTTCACCTGGCTCGCCGACGCGATCCGCCCGGCGGACGACATCGCCCGCTTCCGCGCGATGACCGGCACCGGTACCCCGATCGCCGGCGTGCACGGCGAGTTGCTGATCGTGCGTTCCTCGGTGGAGGCCACCATCGGCTGGGACTTCGGGCCGAAGACCATCGTCGAGGACGCCCAGATGGCGCTGAACTTCTGCCAGCGCTACCCGGGGCGCAGCGACTGGTTCAACGGGCGCTGCTACGGCGCCTCGCCGGCCGGTGTCAAGGACTTCCTCAAGCAGCGCGAGCGCTGGGCCTGGGGCCTGGTCGCGCTCTGCTTCAACAAGACGATCCCGCTGCGGTACCGGCTCTTCATCGGGATGGGCATGGTCAGTTGGGTGCTCGGCCCGCTCCAGCACGTCGGCCTGGTGCTGATGGTCGCGTGGTTCACCGGTACCTGGAACACCTCGCCGGTCACCCAGTCCGTGGTGCTGCTGTGGGCGATCAACTTCGCCTACGTGATCTGGACCTACTGGGAGGGGCTGCGGCTGAACGTGGTCTCCTCGGTCAACCACCGGCGCAAGTGGTGGGAGCCGATCGTCGTGGTGGCCTGCATACCGGTGTTCTCCTTCCTGGAGGGCTGGGGCGGCCTGCGGGGACTGATCAAGTTCCTCAAGCGCGAGGAGAACAAGTTCGTCGTCATCGCCAAGCCGGCCTGATCGGAAACCACGCCTGTGAAACGCCCCGCGATCTTCGTCCTGCCCACCCTGGTGCTCGGCATCACCGTCGTCGTCCCGATGGTCTGGGGTGACCACCCGATCCGGTTCGATCACCGCCGCCCCACCGAGGTGCACTGGGCCGGTGCCCCGACCGAGCAGGGCCGGGTCTGGGGCTTCGGCAAGGACGCGCCGCCGACCCCCGCGGACACCGGTCCCAAGGTGGCCCGTCCGTGGACCAAGGGCAGCCCCGAGTGGGGCGTGCAGGTGTACTGGCTGGACGACCCGGCGGACCCGGACGGCTACGTCCAGGGCAAGGTCGACCGCATCGTCAAGTACGTGGTCGGGCTGAACGCCAACTCCCTTTCGGTGTCGTTCCCTTACTACACCACGGGGACCAAGTCGAACGCCGTCGCCGCCCGGCCGACCTCGCCCAGTCCGGAGCGCCTCGCGCTGCTGCTGGACGCCGCCCACCGGGCCGGGCTGCGCACCACCGTGCGCCCGATCATGGACGAGGAGGTGTTCGACTACGTCCACACCCAGAAGTGGCGCGGCAACATCACGCCGACCGACCGGGACGCCTGGTTCGCCAGCTACGCCGCCTTCCTGGCGCCGTACCTGAAGACCGCCCAGGACCACTCGGCGGCCGAGTTCACCATCGGCACCGAGTTCAACTCGCTGGAGGGCGACCCGCACTGGCAGGGTCTGGTCGACGAGGCCCGGAAGACCTTCCGCGGCGAGCTGGAGTACGACGCGAACTTCGACAACTGGGCCAAGGGCGCGATAGCGGTACCGGCCGACGGGACGGGCGCGGACGCCTACCCCCCGGCCAAGAACGCCGACGACGACGCGCCGATCGCCGACCTGAAGGCCAGCTGGAACGCCTGGCTCGACAAGCGCGGCAAGGGCCCCCAGCCGACCACCAAGCTCACCGAGGTGGGCATCCCGGCGCAGAACGGGGCGTACAAGACCCCCGGTGAGTACTACAAGAAGACCGAGCTGAACGAGACGGTCCAGGCGACCTGGTTCACCGCGGTCTGCCAGGTGGCGCAGGAGCGCAAGCTGCGCGGGGTGTACTTCTGGTCCCTGTACTTCGGCATCGACCCGACCCTGCCGACCACTCCTGACACCCCGCGGATGGACTACGCCGGGCGCCCGAACTCGGAGAAGGCGATCCGCGACTGCTTCGCGCAGACCTACGAGGTCCCCCAGCAGTAGCCGTCCCGCAGCGGTGGCCCGGTCCCCGGCGGGGGCCGGAGGTCCGGCTACGGCTGGGCGGCCGGGTGCTCGCCCGCGCCGGAGGTCGCCCTGCCGGCCGGCGTCCGGTTCGGCTTGGCCGAGGTCGGACGGCCCGTCGGTTTGGTGGTCGCCGTGGGCGTCGGAGTGGCCATGGGCGTCGGGGTGGGCGCCGGGGTCGGGGTGGGGCTCGGCGTGGGCGCCGGGTCGGCCGGGTGGTCAGGCTGGGCCCCGTTCAGCGCGCCCGCGATCTCCTTCTCCAGCCACGGCGTCACGAACCGCATGCCCGCCGGGGTGAGGTGCACCCCGTCGTTGGCGGGGGTGACCCAGTGGCCGTCCTTGTCCTTCCAGACGCAGGTGTCGAACGGGCAGTAGAAGGCGTCCAGGTCGACCAGTCGGACGGTGCCGCCCGCGGACTTCACGAAGTCGCCGACCTGCTGGTCGTAGCAGCCGCCCCAGGTCTTGCTGATGGCGCCGTTCTCGACGCGCTCGTTCATCAGCAGCACCTGGGCGCCGGGCGCGCGGCGGCGGACCTGCTCCACGGCCTGGGTGAGCTGGGTGCGGTACCGGCTGCGGTAGTCGTCGTCGCAGGGGTTGAGCCAGGTGCCGTCCAGGTACTGCTCGGCGGCGTCCCAGCCGAGGTGGACCACGACGGCCTTCGGCGCGGCGGAGGTGAGGCTCCGGTCCCACTCGGCCACCCGGTCGCGGCAGTCCGGGGTGGTCTCGAACTCCGTCCCGGAGGTGGTGCGCACCTTGTCCGGGTCGAACACGCCGCAGCCGCTGATGCCGCCGTCGATCACCCGGTAGCGGTCGCCGTGCCGGTACAGGCCGGTGGCGAGGTCCTGGGCGAAGGAGTCGCCGAGGACGAGGACCATCGGCTTGTCGCTCGGCCCGGACTTCATGTCGTGGGTGACCCAGGCCGGCAGGTACCAGGCGCCGGCGGTGGCCACCGCGGTCGTGACGGCCAGCAGCGGGACGGCCGGGAAGGCCCGCCAGCGCAGCACCCGCAGCTTCTCGGTGGCGGTGTGCAGCAGCCAGGCCAGCACCCAGGAGACCGGTCCGCCGATCAGCAGCAGCTTCTGCGGCGAGATGTCGTCGACGTAGTGCTGCAACAGCCAGTACACCGGCAGGTGGAGCAGGTAGAGGCTGTACGAGATGGTGCCGGTGAGCCGGACCGGGGGCAGCGACAGCAGCCACACCAGGGGGCCGCGGTCGAAGCAGAGGGATGCGGTCAGGACGGCGGCGAGCGCCGCGACCACGGCCAGTCCGCCCTGGTAGAGCCAGGGGTCGTGGTACGAGCTGACGGACAGGCTGGCCCAGACCAGGCCGCCGAGGGCCGCGGTGCCGACCAGGGTGGGCAGGGCGGCACCACCCGGGAGTCCGCGCCGGGTGCGGGCGCCGCCCGCGCCGCCGACGGCCTCCGCGCGGACCCGGCCGCGCAGCCACAGGTAGACCCCGAAGGCGGCGGTGGCGCCGGCCGCGAAGCCGACGGCGCGGGTCTCGGTGCCGAGGTAGAGGCGGTCGCTGTTGTCGCCGTTCCACAGCAGCGGGGCGGCGGCGGCGGAGGCGGCGAACAGGACGGCGGTGACGATGCCGGTGGCGCGCAGCGAGCGGCGGCACAGACCGAAGACCATGAGCAGCAGCAGCGGCCAGAGCGCGTAGAACTGCTCGGTGATGCTGAGCGACCACATGGCCGCGAGCGGGTCGATCGAGGCGAAGTGCTGCCAGTAGGCGTCGCCGCGGGCCAGCTGGGCCCAGTTGGCGATCTGGGCGAGCGTGGCGAGCGCCTGCGGACGCAGGTCCTTGACGTCCCGTAGCGGGCTGACCAGGGCGGACAGTCCGACGACCAGGACGATGGTGGCGAACAGGCCGGGCAGCAACCGCTTGGCGCGGCGACGGTAGAAGACGCCGAGCCGGATGCCGTCGGTGCGGTCCAGCTCGCGGATCAGCACCAGGCTGACCAGGAAGCCGGAGAGCACGAAGAAGACGTCCACGCCGAACAGGCCGTTCTGGAACCAGTCGGTGTGGTAGAGCAGCACGGAGGCGATGGCGAGGCCGCGCAGCCCGTCGACCGCCTTGAAGCGCACCGAGGGCGGCAGGGGGCCGCGCGGCGCGGGTACCGGCGCGGGGATCGCGTAACGGCTGGCGGTCGGGGCTTGGCGGCCCCGTGCTTCGCGCATGTCCTGGAGCGTGGGGCCGCTTCCGGGCGCGCCGAGGCCGGGCCCGTCGTCCATGTGGTGCGTCCCCCCGGGGTCGATCGACTGTCGCGACGTGTCAATGAGACGTGTCTTGATCTGTGGTTTATATCAAAAGACGTCTGTTGATCGTCTGCCGGTCACCGGGCCGGGGGCGGCCGGTGAGTGGCCGTGGGGGCGTCAGAACGCCATGGTGTAGACCATCAGATCCATCCCCGGGAACGGCGCCCAGTCGCGTTCCGGGGTGCGGCGGAAGCCCACCCGCTCGTAGACGCGGTGGGCGGTGGTCATCTCCGGGCGGGTGGAGAAGGCCATGCCGGCCAGGCCGAGTTCGCGGCTGCGGGTGACGGAGGCGCGGACCAGGGCCTCGCCGACGCCGCGGCCGCGGGAGGCGGCGGCGGTGGCGAGCATCCGTATCTCGCCCTCGCGCGGGGTGGCGATGTCGGCCCACTCGGTGCCGCCGACGGCGAAGGTCACGCAGCCGAGGACCCGTTCGTCCGCCGCCTCGACGGCGACCAGGAGTTCGGCCTCCCGGGCGCGGCGCCCGGCGTCGCGCAGCAGGTCGACGTAGGTGCTGGTCGGGTCGGTGAAGCCGTCGCCGACGAAGGAGTCGACGGTGATCCGGCCGGCCTCTTCGAGGTCCCGGGGGAGGGCGTGGCGGATGAGGTAGTCCATCGGGCCAGTGTGCCGGAGCCGTGCGGGGTCCTGATCTCGGGGGTCGAGCGCACCGGGAGGGTGGCCGGGTCGGCGGAGGGGCGCTGTGAGGCGGCGGGCATGGTGCCGTACAGCCGGTCGGCGCGGTCGGGGTCGGCCGGGTAGCCGCCGGCGCGGTGGTGGTTGTCGCGGCCGGCGGCGGGGCCGTTGGAGAGTTCGCGGCCGATCAGGGTGCCGAGCAGGCCGAAGCCGCCGACCGCGCCGACCAGGCCGAGTGCACTGGCGAGGGTGTCGCTGTCCATGGCCACCACTGTGGCCGGGCGGCCCCGGTGCCCACGAGTGGCAGGAATGCCGTGTTGCCTCGAAATGCTGCCACTCGGGCCCTTCCCCGGGCTGGACCGGTCGGGGCATCCTGGACGGCATGCTGAAGAACGTGGTCGCGGTGGTGCTGGAGGAGGTCCACCCCTTCGAACTGGGGGTGGCCTGCGAGGTCTTCGGACTGGATCGCACCGCCGACGGGCTGCCCGGGTACGACTTCGCGCTGGCCGGCGCCCGGCCCGGGCCGCACGCGACCCACTCGGGCTTCGCGGTGGACGTCCCGTACGGCCCGGAGCGCCTCGCCGGGGCGGACCTGGCGGTGGTCACCGCCTCTGCGATCCGCGGACACTACCCGGAGCCGCTGCTGGAGGCGCTGCGCGCGGTGGTGGCGGACGGCGGCCGGGTGCTGTCCATCTGCAGCGGCGCCTTCGTGCTGGGTGCCGCCGGGCTGCTGGACGGCCGCCGGTCCACCACCCACTGGCGGCACAGCGACGAGCTGGCCGAGCGCTTCCCCGAGACGGTGGTCGAGCCGGACGTGCTGTACGTGGACGACGACCCGGTGATCACCTCGGCCGGTACGGCGGCCGGCATCGACGCCTGCCTGCACCTGGTGCGCAAGGTGCAGGGCGCCGAGGTGGCCCGGGGGATCGCCCGCCGGATGGTGGTGGCGCCGCACCGGGAGGGCGGGCAGGCGCAGTTCGTGAACCGCCCGCTGCCGGAGGGCGGCGGTGACTCGCTGGCCCCGTTGCTGGACTGGATGCGCCACCACCCGGACGAGGAGGCGAGCGTCGAGCAGCTGGCCGCCCGGGTGCACATGTCGCCGCGCACCTTCGCCCGGCGCTTCCAGCAGGAGACCGGCACCACCCCGCACCGCTGGCTGGTGGGACAGCGGGTGCTGCTGGCCCAGCGGCTGCTGGAGTCGACCACCGAGTCGGTGGACGCGATCGCCGCGCGCTGCGGCTTCGGCAACGCGGCGGCGCTGCGGCACCACTTCGGGCGCCGGCTGGGCACCACGCCGCTGGCCTACCGGCGCTGCTTCGGGGCCGCGTGACGGGCCGTCAGACGGCGGCCCGGCCGCCGGCGTCCAGGTGGTCGACGCTGTTCCAGCGGTCCGGCCGCAGCCGCCCCTCTTGGGAGCGCCAGAGGCTGGTGGAGCAGTTGTGCACCGGCCCGAGCGCGGTGAGCTGCTGCTCGGTGAGCCGGTCCAGCGCGTAGCGCAGCATGAGCACCGTGCAGTCGTGGGCGACCAGCAGGACGGGCCGTCCGGCGTCCTCGTCGCAGAGGTCCCGCAGCAGGCTGCGCACCCGCAGGGCGACATCGGCCCAGGACTCCCCGCCGGGCGGGCGGTAGTACAGCTCGCCCATCTTGCGCCGCCGGACGGCCTCCTCCGGGTGCTCGGCCTCGATGGCGGCCTTCGGCAGCATCTCCAGGACCCCGAGCTCGCGGTCACGCAGCCGTTCGTCGTAACGGACGGCCAGGGTGACGGGGACGGCGCCGAGGCCGGCGGCCTGGGCGAGCGCGATCCGGGCGGTCTCGGCGGTGCGCACGTACGGGGAGCACCAGACGCTGCGCGGCCGGTCGGCGCTGGGCAGGGCGGCCCACCAGCGGCCGAGTGCCTGGGCCTGCTGCTGGCCGCGCAGCGACAGCGGGATGTCGGCGTCGCGGCAGCTGATCGGGACGCTGAGCGCGCCGGAGGCCTCGGCCAGCTGGAACTCGACGTTGGCGGTGGACTCGCCGTGCCGGGTGGCGATCAGCACGGACGGCAGCCGGGTGGCGGCGGAGCCGTTCGCGCCCACCGCGCTCACCGCGGTCAGGACGGGCTGCTGCTGGACGGGCGGGTGCTGGGTGGACTTGTGCTGGCCGTTCAAGGTGATGCCGAGTTCTGCCATGGCCGCGAGCTCCCCGTGGTCGATCAGGTTCCGGCCGGATGCCGGTCCGGTCTGGTGGTGCCCGGCGTGCACGCCTGTTCATACATATGATCGCGCCGCCTCCTCCAGTGTTCACGGAGAAGGCGGCGCGATCACAGGGCGCGCGCAGGGCCAATCAGTGCGCCGCTACGGGCTCCGGCGCGTTCTCCAGCTCGTCGTCGCCGGCCTCGGCGCTGTAGTCGGAGGGCCTGGTCTCGTCCGGACCCTCGGGCGCCTTGACCGCCCGCAGCACCAGGGTGAGCGCCACCGCCACGATCAGGTTGAGCGCGAAGGCGGTCAGGCCGATGTAGCCGATCTCGCCGATTCCGGGGATCTCGGCCGCGTTGCCGCCGAAGTGCTTGGTGGCCGGGCTGGCCAGCCCGTACGCCTTCCAGGTGCCGTAGACCATGCCGGCCGCCCAGCCCGCGAACAGCGCCCAGTGGTGGAACCAGCGGGTGAACAGGCCGCCGACGATCGCCACGAAGGTCTGCAGGATCCACAGCCCGCCGAGCAGCTGGAGGTTGATCGCGGCCTGCTTGTCCATGCCGAGGACGAAGACCAGCGCGCCGACCTTGACCAGCAGCGAGACCAGCTTGGCGACCCGGGTCTCGTCGGCCGGGGTGGCGGCGGGCTTGAGCCACTCCTTGTAGACGTTGCGGGTGAACAGGTTGGCCGCCGCGATGGACATGATGGCGGCCGGCACCAGCGCGCCGATCCCGATCGCGGCGAAGGCCACGCCGGTGAACCAGTCCGGGAACATGTTCGCGAACAGTTGCGGCACCGACAGCTGGGAGTTGTAGCCCTTGACGCCGTTGCCCACCCCCGCCGCGATGGCCATGAAGCCGAGCAGCGCCAGCAGGCCGAGCATCAGCGAGTACGCGGGCATGATCGCCATGTTGCGGCGCACGGTGTTGCGGGACTTGGAGGCCAGCACGCCGGTCACCGAGTGCGGGTACATGAACAGCGCCATCGCCGAGCCCAGCCCCAGCGTGGCGTACGTCCACTGCTTGTTCTCCGGGAGGGTCAGCCCGCCCGCCTTGGTCTGCTTGAAGTGGTCGGCGGCCGCGCTGAAGATGTGCCCGTAGCCGCCCAGGCGGATCGGGATGTAGATCACCGCGACGATGATCACGATGTAGACCAGGGCGTCCTTGACGAAGGCGATCAGCGCCGGGGCGCGCAGGCCCGAGGAGTACGTGTAGGCGGCCAGCACGCCGAAGGCGAGGAACAGCGGCAGGTCCTTGACGAACCAGTTGGCGTTCTCCCCGCCGCCGACGCCGAGCACGTCCAGCACCGCCTGGATGCCGACCAGTTGCAGGGCGATGTACGGCATGGTGGCCAGGATCCCGGTCAGCGCGACGACCAGGGACAGCGGCCGGGAGCCGTAGCGGCCGCGGACGAAGTCCGCCGGGGTCACGTAGCCGTGCACCCGGGAGACCGACCAGAGCCGGGGCAGGAACAGGAAGACCAGTGGGTAGGCGATGATCGTGTACGGCACCGCGAAGAAGCCCGCCGCGCCGGTCGCGTAGACCGCCGCCGGGACGGCCACGAAGGTGTACGCGGTGTAGAGGTCGCCGCCGAGCAGGAACCAGGTCACCCAGGTCCCGAAGCTGCGCCCGCCCAGGCCCCACTCGTCCAGGTGCGCCGCGTCGCCCGCGCGGCGCCAGCGCGAGGCGAGGAAGCCCATCACGGTGACCAGCAGGAAGAACAGCACGAAGACCACGAGGGCCGGCACGTTGACGTCCTTCATCGCGCACCGCCGTTCCGGGCCGCCTTGCGGGCCTTCTCGTCCCGGTTGATCAGCAGGTAGGCGGCGACCGTGAAGACGGCCGACACCGGCACCCAGAGCAGCTGGTACCAGTAGAAGAAGGGCGTCCCGGCCACCACCGGGTCGGGCTTGTCGTAGGAGGAGACCCAGAGCATCGCGACGATCGGCACGAGCAGGGCGAGGCCGGCCAGCACCCGTTCGGGTGTCACGGCCGGGACGGGCGTCCCGGCCGGCCCGGGCGTGACAGCTTGGTCGGGGGCTTGATCAGAGGGCATCTTCGGCTCCGCTCCGGAGGGTTCTCCCCGTCGGCGCCGCAGCCCCCGGAAGCGCCGCGCACGCCCGCGAGCCCGCCGAGCAGCACCATCGGTGATCGGCAGTCAGTACGGCTGCGCAATCTAGAGCATGGGGTGATCCATGTCACCGGAATTGACGCAACTTCCCGCCATCCGGACGCTGCCACTGGCCCCGCTCGCCTCCGGGGCGCTCGGGCCCGCTGCCGACGGTCGGCGCTCCCTCGCTCCTTCGTCGCTCCCTCGCCTCTCATATTCGGCACCGGTGCGGCCCTTCGGCTCGGAGCACCACGGGCACCGGCGCGCGGGTCGCGCGCGCCGGTGCCCGTGGTGGAACGACGGCGTGCGGCTACTCCGGACGCTTCAGCCGGGTGATGAACTTGTAGCGGTCGCCGCGGTAGATCGAGCGGACCCACTCCACCGGGTCGCCCTCTCCGTCGAAGGAGTGGCGGGAGAGCTGGAGCATCGGCAGGCCGAGGTCGGAGCCGAGCAGCCCGGCCTCGCGCGGGTTGGCGAGCGTGGTCTCGATGGTCTCCTCGGCCTCGGCCACGGTGACCCCGTAGACCTCGCGCAGTGCCGCGTACAGCGAGTTGTGCTTGGCGAGGTTGCGCCGCAGGGCGGGGAAGCGCTTGGCGGACAGGTGGGCGACCTCGATGGCCATCGGGTCGCCGTTGGCCAGGCGCAGCCGCTCGATCCGCAGCACCCGGCCGCCGGGCTTGATGTCCAGCAGCGGGGCGAGCCGGTCGTCGGCGGTGATGTAGCCGATCTCGATCAGCCGGGAGGTGGGCTCCAGGCCCTGGGCGCGCATGTCCTCCGTGTAGGAGGTGAGTTGCAGCGCCTGGGCGACCTTGGGCTTGGCCACGAAGGTGCCCTTGCCCTGGATGCGCTCAAGCCGGCCCTCGACGACCAGTTCCTGCAAGGCCTGGCGGACGGTGGTGCGCGAGGTGTCGAACTGGGCGGCCAGCGCGCGCTCGGGCGGGACCGGGGTGCCCGCGGGCTGGGTCTCGGTGAGCTGGAGGAGGTGGCGCTTGAGTCCGTAGTACTTGGGGACGCGCGCGGTCGGGTCGGCGCCGGCCTGCGCCGGGAGGTTCTTCACCTCGGGGTCGTCGGCCTGGGCGGTGGTTCCCCCGTCGCTGCTCATCGGACCTGTTCTCCCGCTTCTCGCGGAGCCTTCTACCGCTCCGCCACATCGTTAACGGACCACATCGTTGCATGTATGGCTGCGGAACGAATACCTCATCACGCGATGAACGATGTGCGGTGTCGGCTTGATAACGGGTGGTCGAGATCGGTCGGACAGCCGTTGACAGGCCCATTGGTCTAGGCCAAGCTCCAGGCATCTGGTCTACACCACTAGGCCGGTATCGATGAATCCCCCACCCGTTCGAAGGGATCCGCGGCACCAGTCCTCCCGCTTTGCGTGGATCTGCCGCCGCCGCCCGACGGGGGTAACCCAGGCATCCCTCAGGAGGATGGCGTGAAGCGTCAGCTCATCGCGGCGGTCGGCGTCGCAGCAATGGTCGTCGGTCTCGCGGCTTGTGGCTCGGACGGCAAGAAGGACGGCGACTCGAAGTCGTCCTCCACGGCCGCCGACCGGTACAAGGGCAAGACGCTCAAGGTGTGGACCATGACCGGCTCCGCCCCCAAGGGCTGGACCGACGCGGTCAAGAACGAGTTCGAGACCACCTACCCGGGTTCGAAGGTCGACTTCCAGACCCAGGAGTGGACCGACATCGGCCCGAAGGTCACCGCCGCGCTGTCCGAGGGTTCGGTCGACGTCCTGGAGATCGGCAACACCCAGACCGCCGGTTACGCCTCCACCGGCGGCCTGCTGGACATCACCAAGGACAAGTCCGCGCTGGGCGGCGACGGCTGGGCCGCCAACCAGAACGAGGCCGCGATCCTGGACGGCAAGCAGTACGCCGCCCCGTGGTGGGTCTCCAACCGCGTGGTCGCCTACAACAAGGACCTCTGGAAGGCCGCCGGCCTGACCGACGCGCCGAAGACCCTGGACGAGTTCTACACCGACCTGGACAAGCTGAAGGCCACCCAGGGCGTCGCCGACCCGATCTACCTGCCGGGTCAGGAGTGGTACACGTACTTCGGTCTGCTCACCGGCGAGGGCGGCAAGATCGCCAAGAAGGACGGCGACAAGTGGGTAGGCGGCCTGGAGTCGCCCGAGGCCCAGCGCGCCTTCGAGACCTACAAGAAGCTGCAGGGCTACTCGGCCACCGGTCCGAAGGACAAGGACGAGGCCACCCCGCAGCAGAAGGACGTCTTCGCCAAGGGCAACGTCGGCACCATGATCGCCCTCGGCTGGGAGCTCCCGGACGAGAAGGACCTGCCGAAGGACAAGATCGGCTTCTTCCCGCTCCCCGGCAAGACCGCCGACAAGCCCTCCGGCGTCTTCCTCGGCGGCTCGAACCTCGCGATCGCCGCGCAGAGCAAGAACACCGAGATGGCGAAGGACTTCCTGAAGATCGCCCTCAACGACAAGAACGAGGGCCTGGTCGCCGCGGCCGGCAACATCCCGAACAAGGCCGCGCTGAACAGCCAGCTCACCGGTGACTTCGCGAAGGCCGCCCAGACGGCCGCCGCGGTCGGCGGGATCACCCCGAACACCCCGAACTGGGCCAGCGTCGAGAACAAGCCGAACCCGATCAAGGACTTCCTCACCGCGGCCCTCCAGGGCGGCGACTACGCGGCCACCGCGAAGAAGTACGACGACGAGATCGCCAAGCGGCTCAACGAGAAGAACTAAGCACTGTGAGCGGCGTCGCTCACCGGCCCACGGCGGGGGGTCGGTGAGCGACGCCATCCGTCGTGGCCGGGTTGTGAGGAAGTGAGAACGATGGCTGTGCATTCGGAGCGGGTGCAGACACGGTCCCCGGAGCCAGGGGAGGCCGTTGCGGCCGAGATTGACACCAGTGCCGCCGGCGGCGGGGCCAAGGGCACCGCGCCGAAGCGCACCAGATCCGCGGGCGGCCCCGGCCTGGGCGCCCGCTTCGCGCCGTACCTGCTGTTGTTGCCGGCCATCGTGGCGACCATCGTCCTGCTGGGCTGGCCGCTGCTGAAGACCGTCCTGCTGTCGTTCCAGAACCTCAACCGGCGCCAGCTGGTGATGCACCTGACCGAGTGGACGGGGTTCGACAACTACAAGGAGCAGCTGACCGATCCGGAGTTCTGGTCGGTCACCGGACGCACCGTCGCCTTCACCGCCGTCAACGTGGTGCTGATCATGGCCGGCGGCACCCTGATCGGTCTGCTGCTCAACAACCTCGGCAAGAAGATGCGCCTGGCGCTGTCGATCGCGCTGCTGATGGCCTGGGCCATGCCCGTCGTCGCCGCGACCACCGTCTACACCTGGTTGTTCGACGACCAGTGGGGCGTCGTCAACTGGTTCCTGGACCAGCTGGGTTGGCACTCGATGGCCAACTACAACTGGATGAGTGACGAGTACTCCACGTTCTTCGTCGTCGTCCTGCTGATCGTCTGGCAGTCGATCCCCTTCGTGGCGTTCAACATGTACGCCGGTCTGACCACCATCCCGAAGGAGCTCTACGAGGCCGCCCGGATGGACGGGGCCGGCTCCTCGAAGATCTTCAGCTCGGTGATCTTCCCCAACCTGAAGCCGTTCTTCCTCGCCACGACCTTCCTGGAGGTCATCTGGGTGTTCAAGTCCTTCACCCAGATCTACGCGATCAACGGCGGCGGCCCCGAGAAGCTGACCCGCACCCTGCCCGTGCACGCCTTCCTGGAGGGCCAGGGCAGCCAGCACTACGGCGTCGGTGCCGCGATCGCGGTGCTCACCATCCTGATGCTGGGCGTGTTGATGGCCTACTACTTCCGCATCATGATCAAGCAGGAGGACGAGCTGTGAGGCGCTCTCTCTTCGGACGTACCTGGCCGAACGTGATCGCGGTCGTCCTCATCGTCTTCTTCATCTTCCCCGTCTACTGGATGATCGCGACGGCGTTCAAGCAGGACCGCGACATCATCAGCAAGACGCCGGTCTTCATCCCCTTCGACGGGACGTTCGACCACTTCGGCACCGCGGTCAACGCGCCGGACTTCTGGACGTACGTCACCAACAGCGTCACCGTCACCGTCGGCGCGGTGCTGATCTCGTTGGTGATCGCGACCCTGGCGTCCTTCGCCGTCGCCCGGATGAGGTTCCGTGGCCGCAAGACCTTCGTGCTGGTCATCATGATGGCGCAGATGGCCCCCTGGGAGGTCATGACCATCGGCGCCTACATCATCTCCCGCGACAACGACATGCTGAACAGCCTGCTGCCGCTGACGCTCTTCTACATGATGATGATCCTCCCCTTCACGATCTGGACGCTGCGCGGGTTCATCGCCGCGGTGCCGAAGGAGCTGGAGGAGTCGGCCATGGTGGACGGCTGCACCCGCACCCAGGCCTTCGTGAAGGTGATCTTCCCGCTGCTGGCTCCGGGCCTGATGTCCACCTCGCTGTTCGGCTTCATCACGGCGTGGAACGAGTTCCCGCTCGTCCTTTGGCTGAACAAGGAGCAGGGCAAGACCCTCCCGCTGTGGCTGTCCTCCTTCAAGACCGCCTTCGGCAACGACTGGGGCGCGACCATGGCGGCCTCCACGATGTTCGCCATCCCCGTGCTGATCCTGTTCGTCTTCCTGCAGCGCAAGGCGGTCGGTGGTCTGACCGACGGCGCCGTGAAGGGCTGAGCCACCGTGAGCATCCTCGTACCCACCGCCCCGGCCAGCGACCAGCTGCACCGGGACGCCCTGACCGTCCTGCAGCCCGGCTTCGTCGGCACCGAGCCGCCGGCCTGGCTGCGCCGCCACCTGGCCGCCGGACTCGGCTCGGTCGCGCTGTTCGACCGCAACGTGGTCGACCTCGACCAGCTCTCCGCGCTCACCCGGGCGCTGCGCGCGGAGAACCCCGACCTCCTGATCGCCATCGACGAGGAGAGCGGCGACGTCACCCGGCTGGAGGCGGGCTCCGGTTCCTCCTGGCCCGGCAACCTCGCCCTCGGCGCGATCGACGACCCGGCGCTGACCCGGGACGTCGCCCGCGAGCTGGGCCGGGCGCTGGCCGCGGCCGGTGTCAACTACAACTGGGCGCCCACCGCGGACGTCAACTCCAACCCGCGCAACCCGGTGATCGGCGTCCGCTCCTTCGGCGCCGACCCGGAACTGTGCGCCCGGCACACCGCCGCCTGGGTGGAGGGCCTGCAGTCGGCCGGCGTGGCCGCCTGCTCCAAGCACTTCCCCGGCCACGGCGACACCGCGGTGGACTCCCACCACGGCATGCCGGTCATCGACGTCGACCTGGACGTGCTGCGGGCCCGCGACCTGGTGCCGTTCCAGGCCGCGATCGCGGCCGGCACCAAGGCCGTGATGACCGCCCACATCATGGTCCCGGTACTGGACCCGAAGCTGCCGGCCACCCTGAGCCCGACCGTGCTGCGCGACCTGCTGCGCGCCGCCCCGGCCGACGGCGGCCTCGGCTACCAGGGCCTGATCGTCAGCGACGCGATCGAGATGGGCGCCATCGCCGACACCTTCGGCATGGGCGAGGGCACCGTGCTCGCGCTGGCGGCCGGAGCGGACGCGATCTGCGTCGGCGGCGGGCTGGCCGACGAGGAGACCGTGCTGATGCTGCGCGACGCCATCGTGGCGGGCGTGCGCTCCGGCGGGCTCACCGAGGAGCGGCTGGCGGACGCCGCCGACCGGGTCCGGGCGCTGGGCAGCTGGGGCCGGATCGCGGCCCAGGGCGAGCAGCCCGAGCCGGACCTCGCGGTGGGCCTGCGGGCCGCCCGGCGAGCGCTGAAGGTGGTCCGGGCGCCGGGCCGCGAGGTGCTGCCGGTGAGCGAACGCCCGTACGTGGCCTCGTTCTCGGACGAGCCGAACATCGCGGTCGGAGACGTGACCCCGTGGGGCGTGGCCGGGATGCTGGCCGACCGCTTCCCGGGTACCCGTACCCGCGAGGTGTCGGCCGCCGAGGCCGCGCCGGAGCTGCTGGACGCGCTGGTCGCCGAGCTGGTGGCCGGCGCCGAGGGCCGCCGTCTGGTGCTGGTGGTGCGGGACGCGCACCGGCACGCGTGGATGGCCGCCGCGCTGAGCCGTCTGGTGGCGGCCCGCCCGGACGCCGCCGTGGTGGAGATGGGGCTGCCCCAGTCCGAGCCGGTCGGCGCGCTGCACATCGCCACCCACGGCGCCGCCCGGGTCTGCGGGCTGGCGGCCGTGGAGGTGCTCACCGGGCAGCCGGGAGCGATCGGCTGAACCGTAGGGGGAGACGTCACCGGCCGTGTCCGGGAGGCGTCGGCCGACGGGCCCGTCGTGCGCGTGCCGCATGGCGGGCCCGTTCCGTTCTCCGGGGGTTGACCTGCGCTTTCACCACCTGACCGCGCTCCCTCAAG
This sequence comes from Kitasatospora sp. NPDC017646, assembly GCF_044329365.1. NCBI lineage: Bacteria > Bacillati > Actinomycetota > Actinomycetes > Kitasatosporales > Streptomycetaceae > Kitasatospora > Kitasatospora sp. NPDC017646. The sequence continues at coordinate 44,458 of NZ_JBIRJC010000014.1, forward strand.
AGGGCCTTCGATCCGCCCCGGGTTCGACTCAGGGTGACGGGTCCGCGACCGATCGCCACGGAAATGCTTCGGGGTGCAACGGAACGGCAACGGCCCTGGCGGGAGGGGGAGTTGGCCGTTGACACCACCGTTGGTCTAGGCCAAAGTCCACTCCAATCCCTCCCGGCACCACCCTCGGCTCTAGCACCTCGGAGAATGACGTGACGATGCGTCAGTTCGGATCCGCATTCGCAATCACGGCCCTGGCGGTCGGACTGACGGCCTGCTCCTCGTCCGGATCACCCTCGGGCGACGGCAAGAGCGGCTCCGCGGACCCGAAGGCCGCCACCGGCACCGTCACCGTCTGGCTGATGGACGACGCCCAGAAGAACTGGCCCGACCTGGTCCAGCGGGTCAACGACGAGTTCGCGGCCAAGTACCCGGGCGTCAGCCTCAAGCTGGTCTACCAGGGCTGGGCCGACAAGGTCGGCAAGCTGGACAAGGCCCTCGGCGACGGCAACGCCCCCGACGTGGTCGAACTCGGCAACACCGAGACGATGAAGTACGTGCTCTCCGGCGCGCTCGCCCCGGTGGACCGCACCACCTTCGACAACTCCGACAGCTGGATCAAGGCGCTCGCCAACACCTGCACCTACCAGGACAAGCTGTGGTGCGTGCCGTACTACGCCGGCGCCCGGGTCGCCATCTACAACTCCGTCGCCTTCCAACAGGCCACCGGCAGCGCCGACTTCCCCAGGACCGAGGGCGACCTGCTGACCGCCCTGGACAGGATCTCCGACAGGAACAGGAGCGACAGGACCTTCTCCCCGCTCTACCTGCCCGGCCCGTACTGGTACGCCGCGATGAGCTACGTGGCCGCGTACGGCGGCAGCATCGCCAAGTTCGACAGCTCCGGCAACTGGCACGGCACCCTGCACGACGCCAAGTCCCAGCAGGGCATCAGCCACTTCGCCGACCTCGTCCGCAAGTACAACAAGGGCGACCTGGCGCAGAACGAGCAGAACCAGTACGAGTCGATGGCCCGGGGGCACGCCGCGTCGTTCTACGGCAACGGCTTCGAGGCGGCCAGCGTCACCGCGCCGGTCACCGGCGACCCGGGCCTGAAGGACGCCGTCAAGGTGGCCACGATGCCCGGCCCGGACGGCAAGCCGCTGCCCACCTTCATCGGCGGCTCCGACCTCGCCGTCACCGCCAAGTCCCAGCAGGTGGCGGCGGCCACCGACTGGATCCGGATGTTCACCAGCACCAAGTCCGAACAGGCGCTCGCCGACAAGGACATCCTGCCGAACAGCCTCTCCCAGCTGAACCCGCTGAAGAACAAGCCCACCACCGCCGCCGCGGCCAACGCCGTCCCGGACGCCTGGTTCACCCCGCTGGCGCCCGGCTGGGGCGCGGTGGAGAAGCAGAAGATCATCCCCGACATGCTGACCGCGATCCTCAAGGGCAAGTCGGTGGACCAGGCCACCCGGGACGCCGACGCGGCGATCGACCAGCTGATCAACAACCCGTCCTGACGGGCCGGAGCCGTACCGCCGGGCGCCCTCCCCGGCCGCCCCTCCCGCCCTCCGGGAGGCGGCGGTCCGGGGGTGCCGCGCCGGGGGCGCGCTCGTAGGATTGCCCGCGAAGAACCGCAGCGAGTGTGCGGACTCGCCGCCGTAGAGGTCCCCGTCGGGCAACCCGCCCGGCCGGGGTCGACCCATCTCATCGGAGGCATCCAGATGTCCGACCCGCAGACCGCTTCCGTCCCCGGCCGGATCATGGCGGCGGAGATGGCCGAGCAGCCGACCGTCCTCCAGCGCATCCTCGACGAGGGAGCGCCGAGGATCCACGAGATCGCGGCCGGGATCGCCGCCCGCAGCCCCCGCTTCGTCCTGCTCACCGCGCGCGGCACGTCCGACAACGCCGCGCTCTACGCCAAGTACCTGATCGAGATCCTTCTCGGCAAGCCGGCCGGCCTGACCTCGATGTCCACCACCACCGCGTACGGCGCCAGGCCGGACCTCACCGACGTCCTGGTGATCACCGTCAGCCAGTCCGGCGGCTCGCCGGACCTGGTCGCCTCCACCAAGGCCGCCCGGGAGGCCGGGGCCATCACCCTCGCCGTCACCAACAACCCCGACTCCCCGCTCGCCGAGGTCTCCGAGTTCCACATCGACGTGCTGGCCGGCCCGGAGAAGGCGCTGCCGGCCACCAAGACCTACACCGCCGAACTGCTGGCGCTCTACCTGCTGGTCGAGGGCCTGCGCGGCGGGGACGGCTCGGCGGCCAAGGAACTGCCGGGCCTGGCCGCCGGCGTGCTGGCCCGCCAGGCCGAGGTGAAGGCGCTGGCCGAGCGCTACCGCTTCGCCCAGCGCCTGGTGATCACCTCGCGCGGCTACGGCTACCCGACCGCCCGGGAGGCGGCGCTCAAGCTGATGGAGACCACGTACATCCCGGCCAGTCCGTTCTCCGGCGCCGACCTGCTGCACGGCCCGCTGGCCATGGTGGACAACGTCTCGCCGGTGATCGCGATCGTCCCGGACGGCAAGGGCGGCGAGGCCCTCCAGCCGGTGCTGGACCGGCTGCGCGGCCGCGGCGCGGACCTGGTGGTGATCGGCCAGCAGGCCCAGGTGGACGTCGCCTCGGCGGGCTTCGCGCTGCCGCCCGGCGTGCCGGAGGAGGTCCAGCCGGTCCTGGAGATCCTGCCGCTGCAGCAGCTGGCCTACGAGGTCACCATCGCCCGCGGCCAGGACCCGGACGCCCCGCGCGCCCTGGCCAAGGTCACCGAGACCCGCTGAGCCCGCTCGCTCCCGGCAGCGGAACCGGCCCCCTGTCCACAGGCTGTGGACAGGGGGCCGGTTTCCCTGAGCGGCGGAACGTGGTCCGGGGAGGGCCGTGAACGCGGGCCGGAAAGCACTACGGGCCACGGCGCCGACACGGGACCCTCAACCCGTGCGGCACCGCAGCCCGGAGCTGTCGTCGGGCACCGGAGTCGATCGAGGACTGTGCGGGGTCCTCGATCGGCGGTGTCCGACCGAGGAGAAGCCTCGCGCGGTCAGGGCAGTTGCGCGGTGGGCCTCTCCTTGGTGCCCTCCCATTGTGGACTAGACCAATCTTCGTTGTCCAGGCCTCCCGGCAAATTGGTCTAAACAACTCCGGACAGTCATCCGCCGCCACCGCACGGTCCGCCGAGCCCGACCCCGACCGGCGGCGCTACCCTCGCCATGTGCCCTCGTTGAACGAACTCGTCCGCCGCCACACCACCCTGACCGGGGCCGACGTGGAATGGCTCCACATGCTGGTCTCGGAGTGGCAGCTGCTCTCCGACCTCTCCTTCGCCGACCTGGTGCTGTGGATCCCCACCTGGGACGGCATCCGCTACGTCTCGGTGGCGCAGATGCGGCCCAACACCGGCCCCACCTCCTACCAGGACGACATGGTCGGCCACCTCGTCCCGCGCGGGCGCCGCCCGCTGCTGGACGCCGCCTTCGACGAGGGCCGGATCGTCCGCGAGGGCGACCCGGAGTGGCGCGAGGAGGTGCCGGTCCGGGTCGAGTCGATCCCGGTCCGGCGCGAGGGCAAGGTGCTCGGGGTGATCGCCCGCAACACCAACCTGCTGACCGTGCGCACCCCCAGCCGGCTGGAGCTCACCTACCTGCAGAGCGCCTCCGACCTCGCGCAGATGATCGCGGCCGGTAGCTTCCCGTTCCCCGGCGTGGAGCAGGCCGACATGGACGCCGCCCCCCGGGTCGGCGACGGCCTGATCCGTCTGGACGCGGACGGCATCGTCACCTACGCCAGCCCCAACGCCCTCTCCGCCTACCACCGGCTCGGCCTGACCTCCGACCTGGTCGGCAGCCACCTCGGCCGGGCCACCGCGGACCTCGCCCCGCCCTCCCGTTCGGCCGTCCACGAGGCACTGGTGAAGCTGGCCAGCGGCTGGGCGCCCCGGCAGACCGAGGTGGAGGCGCAGGGCGGAGTGGTGACCCTGCGGGCGATCCCGCTCAAGCCCAAGGGGACCCTGACCGGTTCGCTGGTGCTCTGCCGGGACGTCACCGAGCTACGCCGGCGCGACCGCGAGCTGATGACCAAGGACGCCACCATCCGGGAGATCCACCACCGGGTGAAGAACAACCTCCAGACCGTCGCAGCCCTGCTGCGGCTGCAGTCCCGCCGGATGGAGTCCGAGCCCGCCCGGGCCGCGCTGGACGAGGCGGTGCGCCGGGTCGGGTCGATCGCGATCGTGCACGAGACGCTCTCGCAGGCGCTGGACGAGCAGGTCGCCTTCGACGAGATCGCCGACCGGGTGCTGGCGATGGCGATGGAGCTGTCCCAGGACGGCCGGGTGGCGACCCGCCGCACCGGCAGCTTCGGCATCCTCTCCGCCGAGGTGGCCACCCCGCTGTCGATGGTGCTGACCGAACTGCTGCAGAACGCCCTGGAACACGCCTTCGGCCCGACGGCCTCCGGGAACCTGGAGGTGAGTGCCCTGCGCGGACGGGCCCCGGCGACCGGCAAGGGCTGGTCGGACAGCTGGAACGGCGGCGCCCGGCCGGAGGAGTACCTGCTGATCACCGTGCAGGACGACGGCCGCGGCATGCCCGAGGGCTTCGACCCGAAGACGGCCGGCAACCTCGGACTCCAGATCGTCCGGACGCTGGCCACCGGTGAGCTGGGCGGGACCTTCGACATGGTGGCCGGCCCGGACGGCGGGACCAAGGTGATCCTGGAGATCCCGGTGCGTTGAGGCGTTGAGGCGTTGAGGCGCGCGGCCGGGGCGCGCGTTCGGCGAACGCGCCGGGTGCACACTCCGTGCGCCCTGGGTGCGGAAACAGAAACGAGGCCCTGTCGACCGGGGGGGGGTGGGTCGACAGGGCCTCTCAACCCGTTCCGGCCGTCGGGGGGAGTCGGCCGGAACGGGGGCTCTGGGTGGTGCGACACCTGACATGTGCGTTGCACACGGTGAGCGTCACAGCTCCACGATATTGCTCTAAGTGAACAGTATCAAGTGGCTGGACGGTCCTGTGTCGCGGGACCTCGCCGGGCAAGGCCCTTGGTGCGGAAGGCTTCACCAGGAACTGCAGGGAAGCCTTTGATCATGTGTTGATCGGTACGGCGGTTACTGCTGGTGCTACGGCGTGTGATCAGACGCTGCTGATCAGGCGGTGCGGGCGCGGTTGCGGGCGGCACGGCGCTTCATCGCGCGACGCTCGTCCTCGCTCATACCGCCCCAGACGCCGGCGTCCTGGCCGGTCTCGAGAGCCCACTGGAGGCACTGCTCCATCACCGGGCAGCGGCGGCACACGGCCTTGGCTTCCTCGATCTGCAGCAGAGCAGGACCGGTGTTCCCGATCGGGAAGAACAGCTCCGGGTCCTCTTCGCGGCAGACAGCGCGGTGGCGCCAGTCCATGGTCGTCCAACTCCTCCTGCCGCGGGGGGTGGCCCGATCGGCATAATCGAATGTGGCTTGTGAATGTGAACGCTTTCACGAATCCCACAACAGCAAAAGAGACCAGAGGCCCGTCGGGCCCGGGTGGTCTGTGCTGGGAGGGGATTCGGCGATTCGAGGGACACTCCGCGGTCGGTGCTCCTGTGGTTCCGGAGTCGCCGTCGCTGCGATGTGTCCCGATCGCCATGTAGAGGTTCGCAAACCTCAGGCTCGGATACAACCCCCTTCGGGGAGGAATTTTTGATTCTTCGGTGTCGCCTAGCTCACAGCCAGTACTTCTATGGAGTGAAGGGGGCTTGTGCGTTCGAGAAGAAGGGCGAACCCCGCTTCCGGTCACACAATCACACGCAGTGCCCGCCGTACGCCTGTGAAACTGACGCGACTCCGGTCTCCAAGATGGTCCCCGTCGACCTGGAACGGGACGGGTTCCTGGGAAACCAAGGTGAAGTGTCTGACGTCGTGATAGGAGACGACGTGCTTTCCGGAGGGCCCGGCCGACGGCGCGCCGTCGCTCGAAGGCGCGTGCGACCGCAGGATCTGACGGACCGTTCGAGCGGTACCGAACGCCGTCATCCGGGTGACGCCGAAGACGTCCAGATCCGTGTCGAAGGAGGCGAGGGGTGAGGGGTAGACCGGACGGTTGCCGAGGAAGGTCCACGGCGAGGTGTTGCTGACTATGGCCAGCACCAGACCCGGAACGGCTGCGTGGCCCGGGAGTTCGAGGGCGACCGGGCCCGAGCGACGCTGCTCACGCTGGGTGAAGTAGTGCCGGACGGCCTGCCCGACGTACAGCGCGTGGGTGGACTTGCGACCGGCCCGGCGCTGCTCCTCGACCCGGCCGACCACCCCGGCGTCGAAGCCTAGGCCGGCGGTGAAGGTGAACCAGCGGTCCGGCAGTCCCTCGGTCATCGCCTTGCCCAGCCCGATCGGCCGCTCCTGCCCCTGCTCCAGCGCGCTCAGCAGGGCGCCGGTGGCCTCCACCGGGTCGTTGGGCAGGCCCAGCGCGCGGGCGAAGACGTTGGTCGAACCGCCCGGCACCACGGCCAGTCGCGGGACCTTCTCGCCCGGGCCGTGCGTCAGCAGCCCGTTCACCACCTCGTTGACGGTGCCGTCGCCGCCCAGCGCCACCACCAGGTCCACCGTGCCCTCCGCCGCCGCCTCACGGGCCAGGTCGCGCGCGTGGCCCCGGTACTGCGTCTCGGCGACCTCCAGCTTGAGGTCGCTGCGCAGCGCGTGGATCAGTACGTCCCTGGTCCGGCCACTGGTGGTGGTGGCCTTGTGGTTCACGACCAGGAGAGCGCGCATGGGGAAAGCCTACGGGGCGGTACGGACCGGCCGGCGGCTACCCTGCTGGAGTGACCGCAGAAACCTCCGCCCCCGCACCCGCCCGCCCGGTTCCGCTGACCCTGGGCGCCGCCATCACCGCCCTGGAGGGCGCCGCGCTGGCCGTCGTCGGCGTCTCGGACATGGTGTCCGCGCTGTCCGGGCAGGCCAAGCAGCTCGCCCTGAACGAGTTCGGCGGCCTGGTCATCGTCCTGCTCGGGGTGCTGCCCGTGCTGGCCGCCCGCGCGCTGCTCAAGGAGCGCCGCTGGGGCCGCAGTCCGGCGGTGCTGACCAACTCGATCTGCCTGCCGGTGGCTTACTACATGGTCCAGAGCGGCGGCGCGATGATCGCGGTCGGCGTGCTGGTCGGCCTGCTCGGCCTGGTGGGCATCGGCGCGCTGCTCAGCCCGAAGTCCACCGCGGCGCTGTACGCCCCGCAGGAGGACTGAGCGCGCGGGCCCCGCGGAGGCAGCGGGACGCTCCGCCCGACCGGACGGCCGCCACAGCGGGAGCTGGGCGGCCGTCGGTGTTCCTGCTCGTGGCTACTCCTCCACGAGGAGCTTCTCCCGCAGCTGGGCCAGGGTCCGGGCCAGCAGCCGGGACACGTGCATCTGGGAGATGCCCACCTCGGCGGCGATCTGTGACTGGGTCATGTTCCGGAAGAACCGCAGCACCAGGATCTTCTGCTCGCGGGGCGGCAGTTGGGCCAGCAGCGGCTTGAGCGACTCCCGGTACTCGACGCCCTCCAGCGCCTCGTCGGTGGCGCCCAGGGTGTCCGCCACGGCGGGCGACTCGTCGTCGCTGTCCGGCACGTCCAGGGAGAGAGTGGAGTACGCGTTGGCGGACTCCAGGCCCTCCAGGACGTCCTCCTCGGAGATGCCCAGGTGCTCGGCCAGCTCGTGCACCGTGGGGGAGCGGCCGTGCCGCTGGGAGAGCTCGCTGGTCGCCGTGGTGAGCGACAGCCGCAGCTCCTGGAGGCGGCGCGGGACGCGAACCGCCCAGCCCTTGTCGCGGAAGTGCCGCTTGATCTCGCCGACGATGGTCGGCGTGGCGTAGGTGGAGAACTCGACCCCGCGCTCGTGGTCGAAGCGGTCCACCGACTTGATCAGTCCGATGGTGGCGACCTGGGTCAGGTCGTCCAGCGGCTCGCCCCGGTTGCGGAACCGCCGGGCGAGGTGCTCGACCAGCGGGATGTGCATCCGCACCAGCTGGTTGCGCAGCTCGACGCGCTCCGGGGAGCCCTCGGGCAGCGCGGACAGCCGGACGAACAGCGCGCGGGCGGCCTCCCGGTCCGGCGCGCCGGTGCGGTGCGAGCCCTGCGCGGGCACGGCGCCGTGCAGGTCCGCGGCCTCCTCCGCCGGCTCCGGCGGAGGAGCGGAGGCGGGCGTCGGCTCAGACGTCGGCTCGGTCGGGTGGCTCATCCGGTGGGCGTCCTTCGGGTGCGCTTCGTCGTTGGCGGCGAGGCCGGAAACGCTCGCCTGGGTCGGTACGGCAGGTCCCGCCGTCGCGAGGCCGGTACGGTCCAGATCACTCACGGCCATTCCCCCGTTCCGTTCCGGGAGCACCGAGGCCGTCGGCCCCGGTATCGTCTCGTTGGTCGTACCGCCCCGGGGGCGGTACCGGGAGCCGCCCGCCGGGCCCCGGAGGGGGAACGGCGGACGGCCCTTGCAGGGTGCTGCTCGGTGCCCGTCAGTGGGCGGTGGACCCGCCGCGCTTCTTGTGCAGGCTGATCGACACCGTGTTGTCCTCGGCGACCGACGAGTCCACCTCGCCGGCCAGCGCGGAGAGCACCGTCCAAGCGAAGGTGTCGCGCTCGGGCGCCTTGCCGTCCGTGGTCGGAGCGGCGACCGTCACCTTCAACGAGTCGCCGACCAGCCGGAACTCGCAGGACAACACGGAGCCCGGCACCGCCTGCTGGAGCAGGATGGCGCAGGCCTCGTCGACCGCGATCCGCAGGTCCTCGATCTCGTCGAGGGTGAAGTCCAGCCGGGCCGCGAGCCCGGCCGTTGCTGTTCGCAGCACGGAGAGATAGGCCCCCGCCGCGGGCAGCCGGACCTCCACGAAGTCCTGAACTCCGAGATCGCTGTCGATCTGGGACACCCTTGCCTCCTGGGTGACGCGCTGTGCTTGCTTGGCACCCCCGGTCGGGGGGCCTCTGCCAACCGCTGTTCTACCGCCACCGGTTGTGCCCTCGGTACCCCTGATCGGGGGTACCGAAGCCGCGGTTCCGCCGGCGTCCGGTCCGTTCTCCGCACCAGGTGCGGGAGTTACTCATGGTAAGGCATTGCGACGCAGGGTGGCAGGGCCTTTGCCCGTACTCCGTGCGTCCGTTCAACGGCTGCCGGCGGCCCGGAGTGCCTCGTCGGTGAGCCGGAAGACGGTCCACTCGTCCATCGGCACCGCACCGATCGACTTGTAGAAGTCGATCGAGGGCTGGTTCCAGTCGAGCACCGACCACTCCACCCGCGCGTAGCCGCGCTCGACGGCGATCCGCGCCAACTCCAGCAGCAGCGCCTTGCCGTGGCCGCCGCCGCGGGCCTCCGGGCGGACGTACAGGTCCTCCAGGTAGATCCCGTGGGTGCCGCGCCAGGTCGAGAAGTTGAGGAACCAGACCGCGAAGCCGACCGGCTCGCCGGTGGCGTCGTCCTCGGCGATCAGGCCGAACAGCGCCGGGTTGGCGCCGAACAGCGCCTCGCGCAACTGCTCCTCGGTGGCCACCGCCTCCTGCGGGGCCTTCTCGTACTCCGCCAGCTCGCGGATCATGGCCAGGACGACGGGGACGTCGGTGACGACGGCGGTGCGGATCATGCCGCGAGCCTACTGCTCGGGACCGGTCTCGTCCCAGGCCTGGACGGAGGTCTGGTCGACGATGCGGCCGTCCCGCAGGTCGGCCATCGAGGCCATGAGCACCCGCACCCCGTCGGGGTAGCGGCAGGACTCCAGGAAGGCGACGTGGTCGCCCTGGACCACCACCTGCTCCAGCTTGTGGGTCATCTCGCGGCCGTAGACGTCGTCCAGCATGGCGCCGATCTCGTCCCGCCCGTGCATCACCAGGGGGTGACTGGGCTGGGTCTTGCGGTCGACCACGCGCAGCTCGGCGTCCTCGGCGTACAGCGCCAGCAGGGCCTCGGCGTCGCAGCGCTCGATGCCCTCGCGCAGCGCTCGGGTGTCGAAGGCGGCGGGGGCCTCCATGGTGCTCATGCTCTCGCTCCTCCGGTGGGGTCCGTCGGCTCCGCACCTTCGAGCGTACGCCCGACCGTGGGCTTCGGCCGGGACCGGTCAGCCGGCCACAACGGTGCGCAGGAAGTCGGCCAGGGTGCTGATCGCGGCCGGGTTGCGCGGGCTCTCGACCAGGTCGGCGTAGTCCATGACCACGATCCGGTCGTTCCTGATCGCGGAGACGTTCGCCAGCGGCGGGAACGACTTGAGGAAGCCGCGCTTCTGCTCGGCGCCCGGGGTCGCGTAGTCGTTGATCACGATCACTCGGGGTCGCGCCGCACCACGCTCTCCCAGCCGGCGGTGACCCAGGTGTCCGCGAGGTCCCCCATGATGTCGGTCCCGCCGGCCCTGGCGATGATCTCGTTCGCGGCGGCGAACTTCCCGGCGGTGTACGGCTTGTCCTGCCCGCTGTCGTAGAGGAAGACGGACGGGCGGCGCCCGGGCTGCGGGACGGCGGCGATCCTCGCCCTGGACTCGGCGATCAGCTCGTCGGCCCGGTCCCTGACGTCGAAGATCTCACCGAGGTTGGCCAGGTCGGTGTAGAGCGCGTCCAGCGGCTCCATCACCCCGCGCTCGCTGCCCGTGCCGCTGCGGCAGGACTCGCTGAGCACGTACGAGTCGATGCCGAGGGCCTCGAACGCCTGCGGGGTGACGCCGCTGCCCTCGTCGAAGCCGTAGTGCCAGCCGGCGAACACCAGGTCGGCCCTGGCGTCCAGGGCGATCTCCTTGACGATCCGGCCGGCCCGCACGGTGCGCGGCAGTCGGATCTCCCAGACGATCGCGTACGCGGCGGCCTCGTCCGCGTCCAGCCGACCGCCCGTCAGGCCGGCTGCCAACAGGCGCAGGACGTCGGGGAGTCGGATCCCGGAGGCGCCGAACGCGACCCCGCAGACCAGCGAGACCAGCAGGGCCGCGGCGAGGCCGACGGCGAGCGGGACGGTCGGTGTTCGGCGAACGGGGTCCTTCACTGCGGTCGCGCCTTGCCTCGGGCCGCAGGGCGTGCCGGGGCGGGCGCCGTCCGGGGGCGTGTTCGGGCGCCTTCCCCTCGCAGTCCGCGGCGAGTTGTCGGGAGTTCAGCGACCGGGGCGATCGGGCTGGCACGACGTTTCGGGCCGTGCTCACCGTTGCGGGTCAGCGCCGGATTCACACCGGACTTCCCCCTCGGACGCCCGGCAGCATAGCAGTCACTCAAGCCGAGCAGTCCTTACTGAGAGCGGATCGCACGTGAACGCACGACCGCCCCCGTCCGACGGAGCGGACGGGGGCGGTCGGGTGGCGACGCGTCAGGCTCAGGCCTGCTTGGTCTCCCAGAAGATCTTGTCGACCTCGGCGATCAGGTCCAGCAGGGCCTGGCCGGTGGCCGGGTCCGTGGACGCCTTGGCGGCCGAGGCGGCCTTCAGGGTGTCGTTGATCAGCTTGTGCAGCTGGGGGTACTTCTCGAAGTGCGGGGCCTTGAAGTAGTCGCTCCACAGCACCGAGATGTGGTGCTTGACGGCCTCGGCGCGCTGCTCCTTGATGATGATGGCGCGGGCGCGGAAGTGCGGGTCCTCGTTGGCCTGGTACTTCTCCTGGGTGGCCTTGACCGACTCGGCCTCCAGCTTGGCCTGCGCCGGGTCGTACACACCGCACGGCAGGTCGCAGTGGGCGTGAGCGGTGGCACGCGGTGCAAACAGACGAGAGAACATGGGAGTCCTTCCTTAGATCGTCTTCCCGCGCCCGAGACTACCCTTCCGGCCTCCGGGTTTCGCGGCCGGGCGGTGGGCCTAGGGCAAAAGGCGGACCCGGAACCGGGGTAATCCGGACATCGAACGGATGGCGGTCCGTACGGCAGACTGGGGCCGGGCCGGGCCGGGCCGGTCCGGGAGGAGGAGTCGTGGCGCGGAGCACGGAACCGCGGGGCGCGGGCGGCGGCGTGCTGCCGTTCGGACTGGTCGACGTGGCGGGCCCGTCGATGGTCCCGACCCTGCGCGAGGGCGACCAGCTGCTGGTCCGCTACGGCGCGCCGATCCGGCCCGGCGCGGTGGTGCTGTTCCGGCACCCCTTCCAGCAGGACCTGCTGGTGGTGAAGCGGGCCGCCGAGCGCCGCCCCGAGGGCTGGTGGCTGCTGTCCGACAACCGCCCGGTGGACAGTGACAGCCGCAGCTACGGCCCGGTCCCGGACGAGCTGGTGCTCGGTCGGGTGCTGCTGCGGCTGCGCCCGAGCCCGGCCTGGCTTGCGCCGGGCCGCGGGCTGGAGCGACTGCTGCTCGGCCCCCGGCTGTCCCGGCTGCCGGGCCTGGCCCGCCGGTTCGGGGTGTGGGTCGAAGAGGTCTAGCTCCCGGAGTGCAGGGCGGCCTCGGCCTCCTGACGCTTGCGGGCCCGGTACGCGGCGACGTTGGCGCGGGTGGCGCAGCGGTCGGAGCAGTAGCGGCGGGAGCGGTTGGTCGAGGTGTCCAGGTAGGCGTTGCGGCACGGTGCGGCCTGGCAGATGCCGAGCCGGTCGGCGCCCAGCTCGGTGAGGTGGACGGCCAGGCCCATGCAGGCGACGGCGCTGAAGTGCGCGGTGGCGGTGGGCGAGTTGTCGGCCAGGTGCAGGTGCCAGCGCGGCCGGCCGGCATCGTCCAGGTAGTCGTGCCCGGAGACCAGCGGGCTGACGGGGTACTCCATCAGCAGGCTGTTCAGCAAGTCGACGGCCCGGACCTCGTCGCCCTCCGCGGCGGCCTCGAAGACCCCGCGCAGCCTGGTCCGCACCGCCCGCAGCCGGGGCACGTCGGATTCGTCGGCCAGCGCGGCGGCACGGGCGGAGTCGGAGAACAGGGCGCGCACCGCGTCCACCGAGGTCAGCGTGTCGGTGCCGCGCTCGGGCTCCTCGGTGTTCACCAGCCGAACGGCGAGATCGGCGTACGAGGCGAGCTCCACGGCGGTCCTTCCAGAGTTATCGGTAACGGGCTGACTGCTTCCAGCCTATTACCCGGCTGGGGAAAACGGGCGGCGCCCGGCAGGAAGTCGCCTGCCGGGCGCCAGCCGTACGGGCTCAGAGCACCTTGGAGAGGAAGGCCCTGGTGCGCTCGTGCTGGGGGTCGGTGAGCACGTCGCGGGGGTTGCCCGACTCGACCACCACACCGCCGTCCATGAACACCAGCGCGTCGCCGACCTCGCGGGCGAAGCCCATCTCGTGGGTGACGACCACCATCGTCATGCCCTCCTCGGCGAGGCCCCGCATGACGTCGAGGACGTCACCGACCAGCTCCGGGTCGAGCGCCGAGGTGGGCTCGTCGAAGAGCATCAGCTTGGGCTTCATGGCCAGTGCCCGGGCGATCGCCACGCGCTGCTGCTGGCCGCCGGAGAGCTGCGAGGGGTAGTTCCTCGCCTTGTCGGCGAGGCCGACCCGCTCCAGCAGGGCCATCCCGCGCTCCCGGGCGTCGGCCTTGGTCTCGCCCTTGACCTGGACCGGTGCCTCGATGACGTTCTCTATGGCGGTCATGTGGGGGAACAGGTTGAAGCGCTGGAACACCATGCCGATGTCGCGCCGCTTCAGGGCGACCTCGCGGTCCTTGAGCTCGTGGAGCTTGTCGCCCTTCTGCCGGTAGCCGACGAGCTCGCCGTCCACCCAGAGGCGGCCGCCGTTGATCTTCTCCAGGTGGTTGATGCACCGCAGGAAGGTCGACTTGCCGGAGCCGGACGGGCCGATGAGGCAGAACACTTCGCCCTGCTTGACCTCCAGGTCGATGCCCTTGAGCACCTCGACCGGCCCGTAGGACTTGTGCACGTTCTCGGCGCGGACCATCGGCTCGGCGGAGGCGACGGAGGCGGCGGGGGTCTTGCTCAGATCGGTCATACGTGACCACCTCCCTCAAGGCCCGGGACGACGTCGGCGTGCGTCTTCGGGGTGGGCTTCCCGGCGAACAGGCCCCGCAGTCGCTGCAGCGGGGTGGGCGGGAGGGTGCGGTTGGAGCCTCGGGCGTAGTAGCGCTCGATGTAGTACTGGCCGATGGTCAGCACCGAGGTGAAGAAGAGGTACCAGAGGCTGACCACGATCAGCAGCGGGATGTTCTGGTAGTTCCGAGAGTAGATGACCTGGCCGGCTCGGAAGATCTCCTCCAGGGAGATGACGGAAACCAGCGAAGTGGTCTTCAGCATCGAGATGGTCTCGTTGCCGGTCGGCGGGATGATCACCCGCATGGCCTGCGGCAGGACGATCCGCCGCATGGTCTGGAACCGGCTCATGCCGAGCGCGTGGGCGGCCTCGGTCTGGCCCTCGTCGACGGACTGGATGCCGCCGCGGACGATCTCCGCCATGTAGGCGGCCTCGTTGAGGCCGAGGCCCAGCAGCGCGGCGACGAAGGTCGGGATCAGGACGTTGGTCTGTTCGGACCAGAACTCCGGTCCCCACGGGACGCCGATCGACAGCTTGGCCCAGATCAGGCCGAGGAAGTTCCAGAACACCAGCTGCACCAGCACCGGGGTGCCGCGGAAGACCCAGATGTAGACCCAGGCGGTGCCGGCCAGCAGCGGGTTCGGCGACAGGCGCATCACCGCGAGGATGATGCCGCCGACCACACCCATGAGCATGGAGAGGGCGGTCAGCTCCAGCGTCACGAGCAGGCCGTGCATGATGCTGTCGTGGAACAGGTACTGCCCGACGATGTCCCACTTGAAAGCGGGGTTGGTGAAGAGGGCGCTCAGCAGCATCGCCGCGAGCAGGGCGATGACGACAGCGCCCACCCAGCGTCCGGGGTGGCGAACCGGGACGGCCTTGATGGTCTCAGGCCGTCCCTTCTCCGCCGCCCCCTTGTCCAGAGAGTTCACGGTGTGGCCTCGGGGGGAGAGATGAAGCGTACGAGAGGTCAGCTGACGGCGCCGTTGACGGTCGACTTGTCGAGGGCACCGGCCTCGACACCCCACTTGGTGAGGATCTGCTTGTACGTTCCGTCGTCGATCAGCGACTGGATGGCGCCCTGGACGGCCGGCGTGAGCTTGGAGCCCTTGGCCAGGGCGACGCCGTAGGGGGCCACACCGTAGGTGTCGCCGAGCTTCTCCAGCTGGCCGCCGGACTGCTTGATCGCGTAGTCGACGACCTGGGAGTCGGCCATCATCGCGTCGTCGCGGCCGGAGACCACGGCGTTGGTGACGTCCGTCTGGAGGTCGAACTTGTCGCCCTCGTTCTGGATGCCCGGCTTGCCGGCCTTGGCGCAGTCCGGGTTGCGGGTGTCCTTGATCTCGTCGGCCTGGGTGGTGCCGGTCTGGACGGCGACCTTCTTGCCGCAGAGGTCCTTCGGGTCGACCTTGTTGGGGTTGCCCTTCTTGACCGCGATGGCGCTGCCGGAGTTGAAGTAGGTCACCATGTCGACGACCTGCTCGCGCTCCTTGTTGTCCGTGAAGGACGACATGCCGAGCTGGAACTTGTTCGACTGGATGCCCGGGATGATCGCGGTGAAGCCGGAGTCCTGGACCTCGGCCTTGAGGCCGAGCTTGGCGGCGATGGCGTTGGCGAGGTCGACGTCCATGCCGATGACCTTGCCGCTGTCGTCCTTGAACTCGTCCGGCGCGTAGGAGGCGTCCGCGCCGACCACGAGCTTCCCGGCCGACTTGATGTCCGCGGGAACGAGGGCGACCAGCTTGTCGTCGGCCTTGACCTCGTTGACGGTCGCGGAGGCGTTGGGGGCGCCACCGCCCTCATTGCTCTTGCTGCTGCCGCAGCCGGTCAGCACGAGGGACACGGACACGGCGGCCACGCCGGCCGCGAGGAGGCGGGTGCGCTGGGTACGGGCGGTCATGAGGGGGATCTCCTCCTGGGGAGAGAAATCGGGCGGAGCGCGCCGCGGGAGCGGCGCACCGGGGCAGCTGGCCGTACGTCGTCGTACGGGTGGTATGGCGCTGTACGTCGTCGTACGGGCGTTGCCGGGTGGTGCAGTTGCCTGGGCGCACGGGGGCCGCCCAGGGTGGTGCGGGTACTGCTTGCGCCACCCTCCGCCGAGGTGGACGTCGACCTGAACCGCCTCGACCAGTGGCCGGCTCGATCCGAGATGGGGGGAATCCTGCCATCTGAGGACGGTCAGGTGGCCCTCATCCAGATCAAAATCGGATAACAAGGGCTCATGCTGTCCGCTATGCGGACGGATCGCGTGCCCCTGTCACCCTGCGTATAAGTATGCAGATCTGCCTGTACTCCGCCCGGAAGGCCCGCCGGAGCCGCCCGCCGCCCCGGGGGCTCAGATGCCCCCGTTGACCACCGCGTTCTGGGCCGCGCCGGCGCTCACGTTCCACTTGCCGAGGATCTTGTCGTACTCGCCGCTGCGGATCAGCTGGTCCACCGCCTTGGACAGGGTGTCGCGCAGCTCGGTGTCCTCCTTGCGCACCGCGATCCCGTACGGGTTGGAGGTGGACTGGGCGCCGGTCACCTCGAAGCGGCCGCCGCCGTCGGTGGTCTTGGCCGCGTAGGCGGCCACCGGGTAGTCGTTGAGGCCGGCCGCGGCCGCGCCGGAGGCGACCTCGGCCAGCGCCTTGGCGTCGGAGTCGAGGCGGTGCACGGTCAGTGGGCGGCCGGCGCGGGCGCAGACGGCGGTCTGCCGGGTGGCGATGTCGTCCTGGGAAGTGCCCTGCTGGAAGGCGACCGTGCGGCCGCACAGGTCGTCCAGGCCGTGGATCCCCTTGGGGTTGCCCTTCGGGACGACGATCGAGGTGCCGGCGATGAAGTAGTCCACGAAGTCCACGCCCGGGTTGACCTGCTTGCCGTTCTCGTCCAGGCCCTCGCGGCGCTGGCGGATGTCGCTGAGCGCGGACATCGCCACGTCGAACTGCTTGCCCTGGAGGCCCGGGATCAGCTTGGCGAACGGAGTGTCCTCGAACTCGACCCGCACGTCGAGGATCCGGCCGAGGGCGGCGGCGAGATCGGGGTCCAGGCCGGTCGGCTTGCCGTCCGGCCCGCGGAACTCCACCGGCGTGTAGTTGACGTCCATGCCGATGCGCAGCACCCCGGCCGAGCGCTGGGCCTTGGGAAGCTTGGCGCGGATGTCCTTGACCGGGTCGCTCGCGGCGGCCTGCTGGCCACTGCCGCACCCGGTGAGCAGCAGTGCTCCGACGGCGGCCAGGACGGTTCCGGCGACGGCCGGACGGCGGGCATGGGGGAGGTGAGGCATGAGGGCTGCTCCTGGGGGCGACCGCGGTCGTCGCGGTGTCGCGCTGGCGTACGCGGAATGGCGGACACGCGATCTTGCCATCCCACCCTGCCGGGCCCGGCGGCGGGTATGTCAGAATTCGGTACCGGGTGATCCCCGAACGCTCGAACCAGACCGACGAGCCCCGACAGGCTCGGGGTGCTCAGGACCGGAAGTCATGACGTGGCTCCGTATCCGGAGCGCCGACTCCCCAACGGATCTGCGTTCACTCCTGCGGGTGCGCGTGCCTCCACGCCGTTGCCGCCGCCGGGGCCCGGCGCTTCCGACGCCGGATCCCAGTCGACGCGACAGCACGGCGATGAATGGCACGTGACGAGGACGAAAAGGCATAGGTGCGATGCCTCCGTCCGACCTACGCTCGGCCCGGTAGCACAACGCGGATCAAGACAAGACCCCATAAAAACCCTCATCCGAGGGCGCCACCCGACGGCAGCGCCCCACCCCGACCCCGGGTCCGCTTCGGCGTACCCGGTTTCCGGTTTCCGGACGGGGCCGCACTGCCCGTCGGCCGCGCACCTCGCCAGATCAATGACGAAGAGGTCATCGTGGCAGCGGAGATCATCAGCAGCACCCAGGACACCGACGATCCGGTCGACGCCGTTTTCGCGCTCCACCGCGGCGGCAAGATGGAGATCCGGGCGACCGTGCCGGTGCGCGACGCGGACGACCTGTCCCTCGCCTACACCCCCGGTGTCGCCCGGGTCTGCACGGCCATCGCCGAGCAGCCGGAGCTGGTCAACGACTACACCTGGAAGTCCAACACCGTCGCGGTGGTCACCGACGGCACCGCGGTGCTGGGCCTCGGTGACATCGGCCCGGAGGCCTCGCTCCCGGTGATGGAGGGCAAGGCGATCCTGTTCAAGCAGTTCGGCGGCGTGGACGCGGTGCCGATCGCGCTGGCCTGCACCGGGGTGGACGAGATCGTCGAGACGGTGGTCCGGCTGGCCCCCTCCTTCGGCGGCGTCAACCTGGAGGACATCTCCGCCCCGCGCTGCTTCGAGATCGAGCGCCGGCTCCAGGAGGCCCTGGACATCCCGGTCTTCCACGACGACCAGCACGGCACCGCGATCGTCACCACCGCCGCCCTGTGGAACGCCGCCAAGGTGACCGGCCGGGAGATCGGCTCGCTGCGGGCCGTCATCTCCGGCGCCGGCGCGGCCGGCATCGCCATCGCCAAGATGCTGCTGGCCGCGGGCATCGGCGACGTGGCCGTCTGCGACCGCAAGGGAGTGGTCCACCAGGGCCGCGAGGACCTGACCGACGTCAAGGCCGAGATCGCCGAGCAGACCAACCGCTCGGCCCTCAAGGGCTCGCTGGCCGACGCGCTGGCCGGCGCCGACGTGTTCATCGGCGTCTCCGGCGGCACCGTGCCGGAGGAGGTCGTGGCGACCATGGCCGAGGGCGCGTTCATCTTCGCGATGGCCAACCCCAACCCGGAGATCCACCCCGAGGTGGCCCACAAGTACGCGGCGGTCGTCGCCACCGGGCGCAGCGACTTCCCGAACCAGATCAACAACGTGCTGGCGTTCCCGGGCATCTTCGCCGGCGCCTTGCAGGTGCGGGCCTCCCGGATCACCGAGGGCATGAAGCTGGCCGCCGCCAAGGCGCTGGCCGGCGTGGTGGCCGACGAGCTGACGCCGCAGAAGGTCATCCCCTCGCCGTTCGACGAGCGGGTCGCCCCGGCGGTCACCAAGGCCGTGGCGGACGCCGCCCGCGCCGAGGGTGTGGCGCGGATCTGACGATCTGACGATCTGACGAACCCCGGAGCCGAGCGGGGGAGTCACCGCCTGAGGCCGGGACACGCGTCACACGTACGCGTGGTTCCCGGCCTCGGCCGTCCCGGCTAGTGTCCGGGACATGTTTGCTGCCTATGCCGCCCGTATCGACGCCGACGACCCGCTCAGCGGCCTGGAGTTGGGCGAACTCCCCGAGCCGCAGGCCCGCCCCGGCTGGAGCGTGGTGACGGTCAGGGCCGCCAGCCTCAACCACCACGACCTGTGGTCGCTGCGCGGCGTCGGCCTGCCTGCCGAGAAGCTGCCGATGATCCTCGGGTGCGACGCCGCCGGCGTCGACGAGGACGGCAACGAGGTCGTCATCCACTCGGTGATCGGCCAGACCGGCCACGGGGTGGGCCCGACCGAGCCCCGGTCCATCCTCACCGAGCGCTACCAGGGCACCTTCGCCCAGCAGGTGGCCGTGCCGACCTGGAACCTGCTGCCCAAGCCCGCCGAGCTGAGCTTCGAGGAGGCCGCCTGCCTGCCCACGGCCTGGCTGACGGCGTACCGGATGCTGTTCACCAACGCCGGAGTCAGGCCCGGCGACACCGTCCTGGTCCAGGGTGCCGGCGGCGGGGTGTCGACCGCGCTGGTCGTCCTCGGCAAGGCGGCCGGCCTGCGGGTCTGGGTGACCGGCCGGGACGAGGCCAAGCGCCGTCGGGCGGTCGAGCTCGGCGCGGACGCGGCCTTCGAGAGCGGCGCCCGGCTGCCCTCCCGGGTGGACGCGGTGATGGAGACGGTCGGCGCCGCGACCTGGTCGCACTCGGTGAAGTCGCTGCGCCCGGGCGGCACCATCGTGATCTCCGGTGCCACCTCCGGCCCCAGCCCGAAGGCCGCCGAGCTGAACCGGATCTTCTTCCTGGAGCTCAAGGTGGTCGGCTCGACCATGGGCACCAAGGAGGAGCTGGCCGGGCTGCTGGCTCTGTGCGCCAACTCCGGGGTCCGCCCGGTGATCGACTCGGTGCTGCCGCTGTCCGAGGCCCGGGAGGGCTTCGCCCGGCTCGCCAAGGGCGAGGTCTTCGGCAAGATCGTGCTCAACCCCTGAGCCGTGACGGCCCGGTGTCCCCGTACGAGGACACCGGGCCTCCACACCGGCGTGGGTCAGCCGAGCAGCCGCTTCAGCCGCTCGCCGGCCGCGCCCAGCACCGAGCGGGCCGTGGCCAGCTTGTCGGCGTTCACCCCGCCGTCCCGGGCCGCGTCACGGACCTGGTCGCGGAAGCGGTCGAGCAGCCGCTCCAGTTCGCGAGACGGGTCCCCGTCCGGGTCGGTGCGCGCCCACGGCGGCAGGTCGGCGGGGGCGGCCGTCGCGTCCTGGTCCTTGTCCAGGTCGATCCGGGTCGCGGTGACCCGCTCGCCCGGTTCGGCCGACTTCTCCGCCGTCGGGTGGCCCCAGCGGGCGGCGTCGGCGAGTCCGGCCAGGCCCTTGGTCAGTTCGGACAGGCCCTCGGCCAGCCCGGTCGGCCAGTCGCCCTTCGCGGCGTGCTCGCGCACCTGCTGCTCGACCCGGCGCTTGATCCGCAGCGCCTCCTGCTGGGCGGCGGCGCGGGAGGCCTTGGCCTGCTCACGCAGTCGGCGGGCCTCCTCCTCGGCGGCCTTCGCCTTGGCCTTGGCGGCCCGCTCCTGTTCCCGGGCGCGCTTGGCCTGCTCCTTGGCCTGCCGCTTGAACTGGGCGAACTCCTCCTTGGCACGCTGCCAGGACTCGTTGTCGCCCCACGGGCCGGCCCACGGGTCCCCGCCGGTCGAGGCGCCGGCGCCGCGCTCCGGCCGGGGGGCCTGCTTGGCGGCCTGCCACAGCTCCTCGCGGAGGTCCTTGGCGCTGTCCCGGACGTCCTCCCGGATCGCCCCGGCGAGCTGCGCCACGGAGTCGTGGATCTCCAGCTCCAGCTCGTCCAGCTCGCCCCGTCGCGCTTCCAGTTCGACCCGCCCGGTGTCGGTGAGCCGGTAGACCTTGCGGCCGCCCTCGGTGCTGTGGCTGACCAGGCCCTCCTGCTCCAGCTTGGCCAGCCGCGGGTAGACCGTGCCGGCGGACGGGGCGTACAGGCCCTGGAAGCGCTCCTCCAGCAGGCGGATCACCTCGTAGCCGTGCCGCGGGGCTTCGTCCAGCAGCTTCAGCAGGTAGAGCCGGAGCCGGCCGTGGCCGAACACAGGGGTCATCTCAGGCCTCCTTGGTGAGGTCGGGGCCGGTGGGCCCATCGGTGGCGGGGGAGGCCGGGAGCTCCTTGACGACCACCGGGGCGTCGTCCTCGGTGTCGGGGCGGCGCAGCACCGTCACCGCGCCGGAGACGGTGGTGACGTTGAGGCTGCCGCGGCCCTCGCCGAGCTGTCCGGAGATCTTCTTGGCGCCCCAGGTGCTGCTCATCGTGAGCTCGTCGAAGGTGCTGGAGACATCGCCGCTGGTGGAGCCGGCCTCGACGGTGGCGTCGGCCAGCGAGGGGATCCGGACCACGACCGGGCCGCTGACGGTGTTGACCTTGACGTCGGTCTCGCCTGCCACGTCGAGGTCCAGGGTGACGGCACCGGTGACGCTGTTGGCCTGGACCCGGTCGGCGGTTCCGGCGATCACGGTGAGCTGCCCGGAGACGGTGTTGACCTTGAGCCGGCCGCCCACCGCCTGGGCGTCCACGTCGCCGGTGACGGTGCTGGCGTCGATCCGCCCGGTGACCCCGGCCAGGGTGGTGTCGCCGCTGGCGGCCTGCACCGAGACGTGCCCCTCGATGCCGGTGACGGTGGAGTGGGCCGACACGGTGCCGACCTTGACGTCGGTGCCGGCCGGGACGGTCAGGGTGACGTCGACGGAGCGCTTGCGCTTGAAGGAGTCGAAGAAGTTGCGGACCGAGCCGATCGACTTGATCCAGTCGCCGAACTCGCCCCAGCTGTTGATGTCCCGGTAGGTGACGGTGAGGACGCCGTCGACCAGCGTCACGTGCAGCGCGTCGCCCTTGAGACCGGTGACCTCCAGGCGGGCCGGGCCGTCGGCCGCGACCACGTTCACGGTGCCGTCGATGACGCGCACGTGCAGCGCACGGACCGCGTCCTCGAAGGTGGTCCTGCCCGGCCCCTCGATCGTCCACTGGCTCATCTCTGCCGCCTCCCGTCGCGGATCGCGATGTATCGCGTTCTCTCTTGAAGACGATATATCGCGTGCCGGGAAAAGCAAGCGGTTCCGCCCCCGAGAGCGGCCCGGACCGGACCCGGAGCTCTCCCCTAAGGGGAGACGCGCGAAGGGTCCGGGAGGCGGTTGCCTCCCGGACCCTTCGGTGATCACGGCGTCAGGACGTCACTCGTCCTCGTCCTCGTCGTCGAGCCGGGCCAGCCAGGTGGCCAGCCGTTCGACCGGGATCTCGAAGTCCGGGTTGAGGTCGACGAACTCGCGCAGGCGCTCGGCCAGCCACTCGAAGGTGACCTCCTCCTCGCCGCGCCGGTTCTGCAGCTCCTCGATGCCTCGGTCGGTGAAGTACACGGTTCGCTCCGGTCCGATGGGATTTGACCCGGCCAGGATAGACCCGCCGGTCAGCTGGCCCGCCAGGTGCTGACGGTCATCGAGGCGGCACCCGTGGTCGGGTCGGCGGCGGTGATCGCGGCGATCGCGATGTTGCGGCTGTCCCGGTCGCGGACGCAGAGCAGGCGCCCGGGCGCGACCCGGTTGTACGTCAGGTCGGTGTCCGGCCGGGAGTCGATCGCGGCGGCGCACTGCTCGGCCGTGACCGTCGACTCGGTGATCACGGCGAAGTCCGACTTCTCGTCTCCCGCGCTCTCGAAGGAGTTGGCCTTGCTGCCGCTGCCGGTGTTGGTCACGCCCAGGCCCCACTTCAGGTCGCCGGAGCCGCTGCGCGGCACCACGGTGCCGGCGTTCAGGTCGATCCGGTACGCGTCCGAGGAGTACTCGGCGGCCGGGATCGAGAGCGCCTTCCTGTCCAGCAGCAGGGTGTAGCCGACCGGCCGGGCGGGCGCCGAGACGGTGCCGGGGCCGGACTTCGAGGGAGCTGCGGACACCGGCGCGCCGGAGGCGGAGGCGGTCGGGGTGGGGGAGGCGTCGTCCAGGGCGGGGGCCGGGTTCGGGGTGCCGCCGCCGGTCTGCCGGGCCGCGCTGTTGTTGCTGCCGCTCTTGGCCTTCCCGCCGTCGTCCAGCTTCTTCATCAGCACCACGCCGCCCGCGGTGCCGCCGACCGCCATCACCAGGGCGACCGTCAACAGCACCTTCCAGGAGACGCCGCCCCCGCGCTTGGGCTCCGGCTCGGGCGACGGGGCGGCGGCGACCACCGGGCCGGGCGGCGGGGTGTCGAAGGACGGAGATTCCGCCCGGAGCGGGACGGTCGGCGGGGCGGGCAGCACCGGTGCGGTCGGGGTCTCGGTGGGCGGCTGCGGGGCGCCGTACATGCCGAGGGGCGGCGGGGCGAAGCCGGGCGGCGGCGTGGTGGGGTGCTGCGGCGGCTGGACCGCCACCGTGACCGGGTGGGTCGGCGCGCCGACCGGCTGCGGGGGAGCCGCCGGGGCCGGCGGGGTCGCGGGCGCGGCCGGCGGCGGGGTGGACGGCGTCCTGGGCAGGTCGGAGCGCCGGGTGATCTCGGTGTTGACCTGCCGCGGTAGCCAGTCCTCGGCGAACCGCAGCTGGCCGCCGACCTCCGGGTGGTTGCGGGCGGTCTGGATGATCTCGGCCGGCTTCGGGCGGTCCTCCGGCGACTTCGCCAGGCAGCGCTGGACCAGCTCGCGCAGGTCCGCCGGGACGGCCGTCAGGTCCGGCTCCTCGTGCACCACCCGGTAGAGCACCGCGGTGTCCGGTCCGTCGCCGAACGGCGGGGTGCCGCCGGCCACGTACGCGGCCAGGGCGCCGAGCGCGAAGACGTCGGTGGCCGGGGTGACCGCGCGGCCCTGCGCCTGCTCGGGGGCCATGAAGGCGGGGGAGCCGATCCGGTAGCCGGTGCCGGTCAGCGCGGTGGCGTCGGCGGCCCGGGCGATGCCGAAGTCGATCACCCGCGGGCCGTCCCCGGCGACCAGCACGTTGGCCGGCTTGAGGTCGCGGTGGACCACCTCGACGCTGTGGATCGCCTGCAGCGCCTCGGCGATGCCGCCCATCAGCAGCAGCACGGTGCGGACGGGTAGCGCGCCGTGCTCCCGCACCACCTGCTGCAGGGACGGGCCGGGGACGTACGCAGTGACCAGCCAGGGGGCGTCCGAGTCCAGGCCGCCGGAATCGATCACCTGCGCGGTGTACAGCCCGTGGATCCGCTGGGCGTTGCTGACCTCCTGGGCGAACCGGCGGCGGAACTCGCCGTCCTCGGCGAACTCGGGCCGGACCACCTTGAGCGCCACCGGGCGTCCGCCCGGCGTGTACGACAGGTAGACCCGGCCCATGCCGCCGGCGCCGAGCCGGGCGAACAGCCGGTAGCCGCCGACCTCCCGGGGGTCGTCCGGAAGGAGCGGCTGGAAGACCGGAGGGAGCTTGCCGGGGTGCAGCGTGTCGGTCATGCGGTGGATCCCCCTGGGAGAGCGGTGAGGTCGTTCGGCCGGGGCCGCGGGCGTGTGACGAGCGCCGGGCGGCGATCTGGCGAGGCATAACCTATCGATCCGTCAGGAGGAGGTGCGGGCCGGTCCCCGTTTGGTCGCAGAGCTGCGACCTTGACGTGAACGGGAAACACTGCGGCCCCCGCCCCCTCAGCGAGGGGACGGGGGCCGCAGCGTGTCGGTCTCGGCGCGTCAGAGCGCGAAGACCTCCTCGATCAGCGCCTGCTGCTCGGCACCGTGCCGCTTGGCCGAGCCGACCGCCGGCGACGAGGCCGAGGTGCGGGCCACGCGGCGCAGACGGGCGTCGCCGCCGCTGCGGCCGATGACGACCTGGAGGTGGTCGACCAGGTTCATCGCGATGAACGGCCAGGCACCCTGGTTGGCCGGCTCCTCCTGCGCCCAGACGAACTGGACGTCGTCGCCGTAGCGGGCCAGCTCCTCCTGGAGCTCGGCCACCGGCAGCGGGTAGAGCCGCTCCATGCGGACGATCGCGGTGTCGGTGATGCCGCGCTCGGTCCGGGCCGCCGCCAGGTCGTAGTAGAACTTGCCGGAGGTGATGACCACCTTGCGGACCTGCGCCGGGTCGACGGTGGTGTCACCGATGACCGGGCGGAAGGAGCCCGACAGGAACTCCTCGGTCGCGCTCGCCGCGGCCTTCAGACGCAGCATCGACTTCGGGGTGAAGACGATCAGCGGCTTGTGGTGCGGGTTGTGCGCCTGCCAGCGCAGCAGGTGGAAGTAGTTCGACGGCAGGGTCGGCATGGCGACCGTCATGTTGTCCTGCGCGCACAGCTGGAGGAAGCGCTCCGGGCGGGCGGACGAGTGGTCCGGCCCCTGGCCCTCGTAGCCGTGCGGCAGCAGCAGGACGACACCGGAGTGCTGGCCCCACTTCTGCTCGGCGGAGGCGATGTACTCGTCCACCATGGTCTGCGCGCCGTTGACGAAGTCGCCGAACTGCGCCTCCCACATGACCAGCGCGTTCGGGCGGGTCAGCGAGTAGCCGTACTCGAAGCCCATGGCCGCGTACTCCGACAGCAGGCTGTCGTAGACGGTGTAGCGGGCCTGGTCCTCGGTGAGGTACTGCAGCGGGGTGTAGTCCTCGCCGGTCTTGCGGTCGATCAGGACGGCGTGCCGCTGGCCGAAGGTGCCGCGGCGGCTGTCCTGGCCGGCCAGGCGGACCGGGTGGCCCTCCATGAGCAGCGAGCCGATGGCGAGGGTCTCGCCCATCGCCCAGTCGATGGTGTTGTCCTCGACCGAGGCGGCGCGGCGCTGCAGCTGCGGCAGCAGGCGCGGGTGGACGGTCAGCCAGTCCGGGTGGTTGACCTGCGAGGCGGCGATCCGCTTGACCATCTCCTGGGAGATGCCGGTCTGGATGGAGACCGGGAAGTCGGCGACCGGCTTGCCCGTGGTGGTGTCGGCCGGCGCCTGGGCCGCGTCGCGGACCTCGGCGAAGACCTTCTCCAGCTGGCCCTGGAAGTCCTGGAGCGCCTGCTCCGCCTCTTCCATGGTGATGTCGCCGCGACCGATCAGGCCCTCGGTGTACAGCTTGCGCACCGAGCGCTTCTTGTCGATCAGGTCGTACATCAGCGGCTGGGTGAACGACGGGTTGTCGGCCTCGTTGTGACCGCGGCGGCGGTAGCAGATGAGGTCGATCACGACGTCCTTGTGGAACGCCTGGCGGAACTCGAAGGCGAGCCGCGCGACGCGGACCACGGCCTCCGGGTCGTCGCCGTTCACGTGGAAGATCGGGGCCTCGATCATGCGGGCCACGTCGGTGCAGTACATCGAGGAGCGCGAGGACGCCGGGGCGGCGGTGAAGCCGACCTGGTTGTTCACCACGATGTGCACGGTGCCGCCGGTGCGGTAGCCGCGCAGCTGCGACATGTTCAGGGTCTCCGCGACGACGCCCTGGCCGGCGAAGGCCGCGTCGCCGTGGATCTGGATCGGCAGCACCGGGAAGGTGCTGCCGCCCTGGTCCAGGATGTCCTGCTTGGCGCGGGCGATGCCCTCGACCACCGGGTCGACCGTCTCCAGGTGGGAGGGGTTGGCGGCCAGCGAGACCTTGATCTGCTCGCCGTCCAGGCCGGTGAAGGTGCCCTCGGAGCCCAGGTGGTACTTGACGTCGCCGGAGCCGTGCATCGACTTCGGGTCGAGGTTGCCCTCGAACTCGCCGAAGATCTTGCCGTACGGCTTGCCGACGATGTTGGCCAGCACGTTCAGGCGGCCGCGGTGGGCCATGCCGATGACGGCCTCGTCCAGGCGGTGCTCGGCGGCGGAGTCGATGGTCGCGTCCAGCAGCGCGATCAGCGACTCACCGCCCTCCAGCGAGAAGCGCTTCTGGCCGACGTACTTGGTCTGCAGGAAGGTCTCGAAGGCCTCGGCAGAGTTCAGCCGGCGCAGGATCCGCAGCTGCTCCTCGCGCTCGGGCTTCGCGTACGGCTTCTCCAGGCGCTCCTGCAGCCACTTGCGCTGCTTCGGGTCCTGGATGTGCATGTACTCGATGCCGACGGTGCGGCAGTAGGTGTTGCGCAGCAGGCCGAGGATGTCGCGGAGCTTCATCATCTTCTGGCCGCCGAAGCCGCCGACCGCGAACTCGCGCTCCAGGTCCCACAGGGTGAGGCCGTGGGTGGTGACGTCGAGGTCGGGGTGCTTGCGCTGCTTGTACTCCAGCGGGTCGGTGTCGGCCATGAGGTGACCGCGGACCCGGTAGGAGTGGATCAGCTCCATGACGCGGGCGGTCTTGTTGACCTCGTCGTCGTGGGTGGTGGCGACGTCGGTGGCCCAGCGGACCGGCTCGTACGGGATCCGCAGCGACTCGAAGATCTCGTCGTAGAAGCCGTTCTCGCCGAGCAGCAGGCGGTGGATCTCGCGCAGGAACTCGCCGGACGCCGCGCCCTGGATGACGCGGTGGTCGTAGGTCGAGGTCAGCGTCATGATCTTGGAGACGCCGAGGCGGGACAGGGTCTCCGGGGCGGAGCCCTGGAACTCGGCCGGGTACTCCATGGCGCCGACGCCGACGATGGTGCCCTGGTTCTGCATCAGGCGCGGCACGGAGTGCACGGTGCCGATGCCGCCGGGGTTGGTCAGCGAGACCGTGACGCCGGTGAAGTCGTCCATGGTCAGCTTGTTGGCGCGGGCCCGGCGGACGATGTCCTCGTAGGCCTGCCAGAAGCCGAAGAAGTCGAGGGTCTCGGCCTTCTTGATGGCCGCGACGACCAGCTGGCGGTCGCCGTTCGGCTTGACCAGGTCGATCGCCAGGCCCAGGTTGACGTGCTCCGGCTTGACCAGGAAGGCCTTGCCGTCCTCCACCTTGTAGCTGTGGTTCATGCCCGGGGCGGCCTTGATGGCCTGGACCAGGGCGTAACCGATCAGGTGGGTGAAGGAGACCTTGCCGCCGCGGGCGCGCTGCAGGTGGTTGTTGATGACGATGCGGTTGTCGATCAACAGCTTCGCCGGGACGGCGCGGACCGAGGTCGCGGTCGGCACCTCCAGCGAGGCGTCCATGTTGGTGGCGACGGCCTTGGCCGGGCCGCGCAGCTGGACCAGCTCGGGTCCGGCCGGGGCGGCGGCCGGGGCCGGGGCAGCGGCGGCGGCCTTGGGGGCCGGGGGTGCGGCGGGCGCGGCGGCGAGCGGGGCGGCAGCCGGGGCCGGAGCGGCCGGGGCGGCCGGAGCGGCGGGCGCGGGTGCGGCCGGAGCAGCAGCGGCGGGCGCGGGGGCAGCGGCAGGGGTCGGCGTGGGGCCGGCCTGGGTCGCGGCCTGGGTCACTGGGGTCACCTCGGTACCGGGCTTGTAGTCGGCGAAAAAGTCCCACCAGGCTCGGTCGACCGAGTTCGGGTCCTGGAGGTACTGCTGGTAGATCTCATCGACGAGCCACTCATTGGGGCCGAAGCCAGTGGAGCTTGCCGAGCTGTTGGGGGTTTCAGGGGACTGTGGCGACACGGCGGCAACCGCCCTCTTCCGCTTCCTTTTGGGATGTTTGGACAGCGGGGATTAAGGCTACGCCCCTGACCAGTGATCGCGCAGTCCCCGGGCCCCAGGCGTCGCCCAGATCACAGTCCTGACCTGCAGATTGGCTGAAAAAGTACGTTAGAAAGCCGTATCCGAGGGGAACCGATCGGGCCCGATCGCCCTCCAAACCGGGGCGAAAACGGACAAAGACCTGGAGTGATCCGCAGACGATCTTCGTGTGCGTCTGTGTCGGATCTGTGACAAATGTCCCGGCCCGCTCAGGGCTGTCCGGGCAGGCGGACCTCGATCCGGCAGCCGCGCGGCGACTCCGCGACGGCGATCCGCCCGCCGTGCAGGTCCACCGCCCAGCGGGCGATCGCCAGGCCCAGTCCGGTGCCGCCGTCGGCGCCGGCGCCGGAGGCGGTCGCGGTGCCGCTGCGGCTGAACCGCTCGAAGACCCGGCCGCGGTCCGCCAGGGGGATGCCCGGACCCTCGTCCTGGACCTCCAGCAGCAGGCCGCCCTCCTCGCCGTCCGGTCTCGCGCGCACCGTCACGGTGCCGCCGGGCGGGGAGTGCTTGCAGGCGTTGTCGACCAGGTTGGCGACCACCTGGTGGAGCCGCTCCGGGTCCGCCACGGCGGTCAGGCCGGCCGGGCTGACCTCCAGGGCCAGTCGGACGTCGCCGCGCCGGGAGAACGCCCCGCCGGCCGTCGCGCCGTCCACGGTGACCCCGCGCAGCACGCCGTCCAGGAACTCGCGCACCTCGAAGGGGCGGGCGTCCAGGTCGACCACGCCGTCGTCGATCTTGGAGAGGTCCAGGAGGTGGGTGACCAGGCGGCCGAGCCGCTCGGTCTGCTCCAGCGCGGCCTCCAGTGTCGCCGGATTGGGCTGCACGACGCCGTCCACCACGTTCTCCAGCACGGCGCGCAGCGCGGCGATGGGCGTGCGCAGCTCGTGCGAGACGTTGGCGACCAGCTCTCGGCGGTGCTGGTCGGCGGCCTGGAGGTCGGCGGCCATGGCGTTGAAGGCGGCGGCCAGCTCGCCGATCTCGTCGCGCGAGTTCACCTCGACCCGGCGGCTGTAGTCGCCGGAGGCCATCGCGCGGGCGGCGGCCGTCATCTCGCGCAGCGGGGCGGTCAGCCCGTGCGCGAGGAACTGCATGAACAGCAGCGAGGCGATCATGGAGAAGACCATGATGATCCGGATCTGGGTCTCGGACCGGATCGCCACGACCACCATCCCGGTGGCCAGGAACACGGAGACGATCACCAGCAGGGCGAGCTTGCCCTTGATCGACCGGACCGGGTCGAGCGGGCGGATGTCGGCCCAGACCCGGCTGGCCGCGCGTGCGGCCAGCGTCTGCGGGCGCGCGCCGTCGGCGTCCCGGTTGCGTTGCTGTGGAAAGGTCATTGGTCCCTGTGATCCCCGCGTGGTGTCACGGCGGTGCCGGGACACGGGCCCCCCGGTGGCCCGTCGCCCGAGGCCCCCGTCAGGAGAGCGGGGCCTCCAGTGCGTATCCGACGCCGTGCACGGTGCGGATCCAGCTGGCGCCGATCTTCCGGCGCAGCGCCTTCACGTGGCTGTCGACGGTGCGGGTGCCGGACGCGTCGGTCCAGTCCCACACCTCGGCCAGCAGCTGCTCGCGGGTGAGCACCGCGCGCGGCTGGGCGGCCAGGCAGGCCAGCAGGTCGAACTCGGTCGGCGTCAGGTGGACGTCGCCCGAGGCGAGCCGGACCCGGCGCTGGACGTGGTCGATCTCCAGCTCGCCGAAGCGCAGGCTGCCGAGCGCGGGCGTGCGGGCGGCCTGCTGGGCGCGCTCGACGCGGCGCAGCAGCACGTTGACCCGGGCGGCCAGTTCGCGCATCGAGAACGGTTTGGTCATGTAGTCGTCGGCACCGACGCCGAGGCCGACCAGCAGGTCCGTCTCGTCGTCGCGGGCGGTCAGCATCAGCACCGGGACCGGGCGTTGGGCCTGGATCCGGCGGCACACCTCCAGCCCGTCGAAGCCGGGCAGCATGATGTCCAGGACCACCAGGTCCGGCTGCCAGGTGTGGAAGCCGTCCACCGCGCCGGGGCCGTCGTGGGCCACGGCGACCTTGAACCCCTCCGCGCCCAGTCGGGCCGCGATCGACTCGGCGATCGTGGGCTCGTCCTCCACCACCAGCACTCTGCGCTGACTGCTCACCGTGCCACCGGTGTTGGGGTTGTCCTGCTGAATTTCTGTCACGGTCACGCCACCGCCCCCAGGGCTGCGGGCCGGCCACCTGTGGGGATGGCGGGGCTCCGCTCGTAGTCTTGTTCCGTCGTGGACTGTGCCGGGTCCGCCGTCCCGTCGCGCGTCCGGGAGTTGTGCGGACGGATGGTCTCCCGTCCACGTCTCCCACGCACTTCGCAGCGTACGGACAGCGGATGCTTTCCGGCAGGTGGACCGGACGTTTCCGGCCCGTGGGCCGGCTGTCCGGCCGCCCGTTGGCCCACCGCTTGAGTGGGCACGGGCCGATACCTTACCCGGCGAATTTTCTCTGCGTAACGGTACGTATGCACTCCAGTTGACGCCAAGTCGCCGGTCAGAGGCCCTACTGACGCGTTAATGGGAAGAAGGTCTGGACCAATGCCGGGAATCCGGCGGCTCCTCGCGTCGACGGTCTTCACGGGCTTTTCTCAGGTGCCTCTCAGAACCTCGACGTACCGTGGCCACGACAACGCCCCGCCGGGCGGAATCCGGCGCACGCGCCGGTACGTCGGGCACCTGCGAGCGCCGGTGTCGGCGGGCGTGGAGCGGAGGCGGCATGGCGGGACTGCGGCGGGAGGCCGTCCGGAGCGTCCCCGCGGGGATGCCGTACGGAATGCTCCGGTACGGACTGCGCGCCGGCGTCTTCGAATGGCTGCTGGAACGCGTGCCGACGCCCCGGCGCACTCCCTTCACCCTCGGATATCTCGCCGTGGTCGGAGCCACCACCACCTTCGCGGGGATCGCCGATCCGGAACTCGTCCAGCGCTTGCGGGAGGCCTCCAGTTCGGACGGCCACAACCTGCTCCAGCACCCGCTGCGCGCCCTCGTGCTCAGCGGCTTCTGGGTGGCCGGGGAGGTGTGGCTGCCCTACGTGTGGGGCTTCGCCCTCACCCTGGCGCCGCTGGAGCGCAGGGTCGGCACCGGCCGGGCCGCGGCGGTGTTCGCGATCGGGCACGTCGCGGCGACGCTGCTCTCCCAGGGTGTGGTGATCACCGCGGTGGAGGCCGGGCGGATGGCGCCGGAGGCGATGGACCACCTGGACGTCGGGGTCAGCTACGGCGTGCTCGCCTGCCTGGGCGCGGTGGCCGGGCTGCTGCCCTGGCGCGGGCGGGTGCTGGCGCTGGGCGGGGCGGGGCTGATGATCGCCCAGCAGATCGCCACCGGGAAGGACGTGGTCACGGCCGTGGGGCATCCGGCCGCGGTGCTCGCCGGAGTGGTGCTGTCGCGCTGGCTGCGCCGGATCGAGCGACGCCCGCCGCGGCCGCGGACCCGTGCGGCGCAGGCCCCGGCGGTCGCCTCCTCGGCCGCCGCGGCGGTGCGGGCCGGCGCCCGTCCGTCCACCGCGCGCTGACGCCGGGGCCCTCTCGGGCCCTTCCTTCCCGTCCTTTTGACGGCGCCCCCTCCCGGTTGACGGCGCCCCCTCCCGGCCGCTGTGGTGACGAGGCGTTCGCTCGCAGCGAACAAGATGCCGGGAACATCCGGCGGCCGTGAAGCCTTAGTCAGGTCGACTCAAGTTCACTGACTGGGGAGAGATCATGGCATCGACGTCCACACCGCTCACCCTGCCCGTGCTGCCGCTCGACGACGAGGTCGTCCTCCCGGGCATGGTCGTCCCGCTGGACCTGAAGGACACCGAGGTGCGCGCCGCGGTCGAGGCCGCCCGCGCCGCGGCCGCCGGTTCCGGCAAGCCCCAGGTCCTGCTGGTTCCGCGGGTGGACGGCTCGTACGCGGCGGCCGGCACGCTGGCCACGGTGGAGCAGGTGGGCCGCCTCGCCGACGGCGATCCGGCCGCGCTGGTGCGCGCCGTGCGCCGGGTCCGGATCGGGGTCGGCACCACCGGCCCCGGCGCCGCGCTCTGGGTGGAGACCACGCCGTTCCGGGAGTCCTCGGTCGGCATGCCGGTGGCCGGGCGGGCCGCCGAGCTGGTCAAGGAGTACAAGGCGCTGTCCACCCAGTGGCTGCGCAAGCGCGGCGCCTGGCAGATCGTGGACCGGGTCGCGCAGATCGAGGGCGTCGGCGAGCTGGCCGACAACATCGGCTACGCGCCCTTCGCCACCGCCGAGCAGAAGCTCAAGGTGCTGCTGGAGGCCGACCAGGTCGCCCGGCTGGAGTACGCCCTCACCCTGCTGCGCGACCACCTCGCCGAGGAGGAGGTCAACGACACCATCCGCAAGGACGTCGAGGAGGGCGTGGCCAAGCAGCAGAAGGAGTTCCTGCTCCGCCGCCAGCTGGAGGCCGTCCGCAAGGAGCTGGCCGAGCTGAACGGCGACCCGGCCGACGAGGAGGGCGACTACCGCGCCCGGGTCGAGGCCGCCGACCTCCCGGAGAAGGTGCGGGAGGCGGCGCTCAAGGAGGTCGACAAGCTGGAGCGCTCGTCCGAGCAGTCGCCCGAGGGCTCCTGGATCCGCACCTGGCTGGACACCGTCCTGGAGCTGCCCTGGAACGAGCGCACCGAGGACGCGTACGACATCGCCGGCGCCCGCGCCGTGCTCGACGCCGACCACGCCGGCCTCGCCGACGTGAAGGAGCGGATCGTCGAGTACCTGGCCGTCCGCAAGCGCCGGGCCGACCAGGGGCTGGGACTGATCGGCGGCCGCCGCGGCGGCGCGGTGCTCGCGCTGGTCGGCCCGCCCGGCGTCGGCAAGACGTCCCTCGGGGAGTCGGTGGCCCGTGCCATGGGCCGCAAGTTCGTCCGGGTCGCGCTCGGCGGCGTCCGCGACGAGGCGGAGATCCGCGGCCACCGGCGCACCTACGTCGGCGCGCTGCCCGGCCGCCTGGTGCGGGCGATCAAGGAAGCCGGCTCGATGAACCCGGTCGTCCTGCTCGACGAGATCGACAAGGTCGGCTCCGACTACCGGGGCGACCCGGCCGCCGCCCTGCTGGAGGTGCTGGACCCGGCGCAGAACCACACCTTCCGGGACCACTACCTGGAGGTCGAGCTCGACCTCTCCGACGTCGTCTTCCTCGCCACCGCCAACGTGCTGGAGGCCATCCCCGAGCCGCTGCTCGACCGGATGGAGCTGGTCCGGCTCGACGGCTACACCGAGGACGAGAAGGTCGTCATCGCCCGCGACCACCTGCTCCCGCGCCAGCTGGAGAGGGCCGGCCTCGGCGACGGACAGGTCAGTGTCGACGAGGAGGCGTTGCGCCGGCTCGCCGGGGAGTACACCCGCGAGGCGGGCGTGCGCACCCTGGAGCGCTCGATCGCCCGGGTGCTGCGCAAGATCGCCGCACAGACCGAGCTGGGCGAGCGCGAACTGCCCGCCGCGGTCGGCGCTCAGGACCTGCGCGCCCTGATCGGCCGACCGC
Organism: Kitasatospora sp. NPDC017646; assembly: GCF_044329365.1. NCBI lineage: Bacteria > Bacillati > Actinomycetota > Actinomycetes > Kitasatosporales > Streptomycetaceae > Kitasatospora > Kitasatospora sp. NPDC017646. Next base: position 78,351 of record NZ_JBIRJC010000014.1, read on the forward strand.
ACCACGTGCCCGAGTCCGCCCAGGAGCCCGCCGAACGGCGCACCGCCGTCCCCGGCGTGGCCACCGGCCTCGCGGTCACCGGCGCCGGCGGCGACGTCCTCTACATCGAGGCCTCGCTCGCCGACGCCGAGACCGGCGGCACCGGGCTCACCCTCACCGGGCAGCTGGGTGACGTGATGAAGGAGTCCGCGCACATCGCGCTCTCCTTCCTCCGCTCGCGCGGCGCCGAACTGGAGCTGCCCGTCACCTCGCTGCGCGACCGCGGCGTGCACCTGCACGTCCCGGCCGGGGCCGTCCCCAAGGACGGGCCGAGCGCCGGCATCACCATGACCACGGCGCTGGCCTCGCTGCTCTCCGGCCGCAAGGTGCGCACCGACGTGGCGATGACGGGCGAGGTGTCGCTGACCGGGCGGGTGCTGCCGATCGGCGGGGTGAAGCAGAAGCTGCTCGCCGCCGACCGGGCCGGCATCACCACGGTGATCATCCCCAAGCGCAACGAGGCCGACCTGGACGACGTCCCGGCCGAGGTGCTGGAGCGGCTCACCGTCCACCCGGTGGCGGACGTGCGCGAGGTGCTCGAGCTGGCCCTGGAGCCGGCCGGGGTGCTGATCGCCGCGGCCTGACGGTGATCGACGGGGGGACGGCCGGTCCGCGTGCCACACTGCGGACATGCCGTCCCCCACGCAGCGCGCCCTGGCCCGGGTGCCGGTGCGGCTGCGACCGTTCCTGGTCCGGCACCGCCGGCTGGTGAAGTTCCTGCTGGTCGGCAGCGGCTGCTTCGTGCTCACCACGGTGATCGACCTGGAGCTCAAGTTCACCGTCCTGGAGCACGAACCGGTGGTCGCGCTGACGGTGGCGACGGTGATCGCCACCGTCGTCTCCTACGTGCTCAACCGCCGCTGGGCCTTCCGGACGGCCGGGCACCGAACCGAGGCCGTGCTGTTCTTCCTGGTCAGCGCGGTGGCGATCGGTGTCAACGTCATTCCGCTGGCGCTCTCCCGGTACGCCTTCCAGCTGCGCGAGCCGTACGTCACCCCGTTCCACCAGGAGGTCGCGGACTTCGTCAGCGGGATGGTCCTCGGCACCTTCGTCGCGATGCTGTTCCGGTACTGGGCGATGCGGCGCTGGGTCTTCACCGGCTCCGTCCCGCGGGCGGTCCCGGTGCCGGAACCCGGTTACGCTGCACCCGAGATGCCACGGGATGTTCCCTAGGACATGAGGTGACCGATATGCGCGGGGAGCCGGACGGCGTCCGGACCGGGCCCGCCAGCCAGCAGGGGATGCGCCGGGCCAACCTGGCCCTGGTGCTCGGCGTGATCGCGAGCGGCCCCCGCTCGCGCGCCGAGGTGGCCGCCGAGACCGGGCTGACCAGGGCCGCGGTCTCCTCGCTCGCCGAACAGCTGATCTCGGCCGGCCTGGTCGTCGAGGAGGGCCCCGCCGCCCCCAGCGGCAAGGTCGGCCGCCCCGGCACCGCGCTCGGGCTCAACCCGCTCGGGCCCGGCGGCCTCGGCGCCGAGATCGGCGTCCGGCACCTCGGCGTCTGCGTGGTCGACCTGCGCGGGGAGGTCCGCGCCTGGCGGCGCCAGGAGAGCGCCAACTGCGGCCGCCGGCCCGCCGCGGTGATGGCCGACCTCGCCCGGCTGGTGCGCTCGGCCGTCGCCGAGTCCGGCCTGCGGCCCGCCGGGCTGACCCTGGCCGTGCCCGGGCTGGTCGGCGGCAGCGGGGTGCTCCAACGGGCCGCCAACCTCGGCTGGCAGGACATCCCGCTCGCCGCCGAACTGCGCCCGGCGCTGCGCCTCGCCGGGGAGGGCCTGGCCGAACTGCCGGTCGAGGCGGACAACGAGGCCAACCTCGGTGGACTGGCCGAACGGTGGCTGGGCGGGAGCCCCGAGGACTTCCTGTACGTCTCCGCCGAGGCCGGTGTCGGTGCGGCCGTCGTGGTCGGTGGCCGGCTGCTGCGCGGGGCGCGCGGTTACGCGGGCGAACTCGGCCACGTACCCGTCCACCCGGAGGGGCCGCGTTGCGCCTGCGGGGCGCACGGTTGCCTGGAGCAGTACGCGGGCGAGGCGGCGGTGTTGCGGGCGGCCGGGCTGGCCGGCGTGCGCGGCGACTGGGTGACCCTGCTCGCCGAACGCGCCGGCGCCGGGGACGAACCCGCCCGGGCGGCGCTGGCCGGGGCGGGCTCGGCGCTCGGCATCGCGGCCGCCGGGGCGGTCAACCTGCTGGACCCGGCCCAGGTGGTGCTGGGCGGCGGCTACGCCCGGCTGGCGCCCTGGCTGCTGCCGGCGATGCGGCGCGAACTGACCTCCCGGGTGACGGTGCGCCCCTGGGCGGAGGACCGGCTGACGGTCTCCCGGCTCGGCCGGCGCGGGCCGCTGCTGGGCGCGGCGGTGGGCGTCGTGCGGGCCATCGTGGCCGACCCGGGCCCGCTCACGGGCGGCTGAGCCCCGACCGCGCCGGGACGCGACCGAGCCCCCGGCCACCGCGGCCGGGGGCTCGGTCGGATCGTGCGCCGGGGGCTCAGGCCTTGGCGGGGGCCTGCGCGGGGCTGGGGGCCTCGACCGTGCCGCCGTCGTCGACGCGCGGGCCGCGCAGGACGGCCAGGAAGGCGACGCCGGTGCCGATGACGGCCCAGACCACCAGGACCAGGATCGGCATGCCCAGGTTGATGGAGCCGAAGTAGGCGATCGACTTGGTGGCGCTGGTGCCGGCGCCGTTGGGGATCAGCGAGCCGATCGCCCGCCAGAACGGCGGCATCATCGGGGCGGGGTAGACACCACCGGCGCTCGGGTTGCCCAGCACCACGAAGACCAGCACGGCGAGGCCGATGCCGATGATCCCGAACAGGCACTGCAGCGCCATGGTGAACGCGCCGACCGTGAACACCACCAGGGCGCCGATGGCCGTCAGGGCGAGGATCGAGCCGGGCATCGCGTCCAGCACCGGTCCGGCGATGACCGTGCCGCCGAGGCCGGCGCCGACCGAGTACAGCGCCAGGACGCCGAGCCGGATCAGCAGGCGGTGGACGTTGGCCGGCTTGGAGCCGGCGCTGATGCCGAGGATCGAGGCGACCAGGTAGCCGCCGACGCACCAGCCGATGACCAGGTAGAAGGCGGTGAGCCCGTTGGTGTCGCCCTTGGCCAGCGGGACGACGTCCTCGACCCTGACGGTGCGGCCCTGGGACTTGTCCAGCGCGGTGGTGATGCTCTCGGCGGCCTTGGCGGCGGAGGTGCCGCGGGCGCTGCCGGTGAGCAGGGTGTCCTCGGTGCCGTTCGGGTTCACGACCAGCGCGGCGTAGATCTTCTGGTCCTTGATCTGTCGGGTCGCCGTCTCGGTGTCCGGCGCGGTGACGGGCTTGACGGCCTCGTCCGGCACCGACTCCAGGGCCTGGACCAGCTTGGGCGTGACCTGCGGCGGTGCGACCACCGCGATCGACAGCTCGTGCGGGGTCGGGTGGTGCAGCGCCCCGACGTACGAGGTGATGAAGCCGAGCTGCAACAGCAGCACGCCGATCACGAGCATGGCCGCACGCGGTGTGACCGCGCCCTTCAGTTCAGCGATGAAACCCTGCCCCGGGGCGGCCATCCACATCTCCTTGCGTATCGGCGGAAATCGGATACTTAATACCATGAACTAGTTGGGTTGTCCCATCGCCCGCGCCGGTTCCCGGCCACGGTCGCTGGGCGATACTGGCGCGGTGACGGACGAGGAAGCCCTGGTGGCGGTGGAGCGCGAGGTCGGACTGATGTTCCGGCGGGGTCGCGCGAGAGTGGCCGAACTCTCACGCCGTGTGCACCCCGAGCTGGACGGTATGGCGTACAGCCTGCTCGGTTATGTGGAGCAGGCCGGGCGGGTGCGGGTGACGGACGTCGGGGCGCACTTCGCGGTCGGCAAGGGGACGGTGAGCCGGCAGATCCGGGCGCTGGAGGAACTCGGCCTGGTGGCCCGGGAGGCGGACCCGCTGGACCGCCGGGCGGCACTGGTCTCGCTGACCGCGGACGGGCGGCGGCGCTTCGAGTCCGCCCGGGACGTCCGGATGCGGCGGGTGCGCGAGGTGATGGGCGGGTGGTCGCGCGAGGACGTGGGCCGGTTCGCCGAGCTGCTGCACCGCTTCAACGAGGTGCTGGGGGAGCCGCCCGCGGAGTGAGCCGAGGGTCCGGGCGCGGTTCGGCCGGAGCGCAAGCTGGAGTGCCAAGAAAGTTGCCTTAGTCAACCATCGGTCGTATGGTTGCTTAAGGCAACGAAGTTTCATGCCCGCGCGTCCCCGCGCGCCGCGCCCGCTCCGCACTCCGCCCGCCTCGCCGAAGGACCCAGATGACCGTGACCACCGAGGCCTCGACCGGCGCCGCAGGCGCCGTCGACGACCGACCGATGACCCACCGGCAGGTGATGGAGGCCCTGTCCGGCCTGCTGCTCGGCCTGTTCGTGGCCGTGCTCTCCTCGACCGTCGTCTCCAACGCCCTGCCGCACATCCTCACCGACCTGCACGGCGGCCAGTCCGCCTACACCTGGGTGATCACCGCGGCCCTGCTGACGCTGACCGCCTCCACCCCGATCTGGGGCAAGCTCTCCGACCTGGCCAGCAAGAAGCTGCTGCTCCAGATCGCCCTGCTGATCTACATCGCCACCTCCGCACTGGCCGGCCTGTCGCAGAACACCGGCGAGCTGATCGCCTGCCGCGCGCTGCAGGGCATCGGCGCCGGCGGTGTCGTCGCGCTCGGCCAGATCTGCCTGGCCGCGATGGTCCCGCCGCGCGAGCGCGGCCGGTACAGCGGCTACTTCGGCGCGGTCTTCGCCCTCGCCACCATCGGCGGCCCGCTGATCGGCGGCGTCATCGTGGACACCTCCTGGCTGGGCTGGCGCTGGTGCTTCTACGTCGGCATCCCGTTCGCGCTGGCCGCGATCCTGGTGGTGCAGCGCACCCTCAAGCTGCCGGTGGTCAAGCGCCCGGTGAAGATCGACTACCTGGGTGCGCTGGTCGTCACCGCCGCCGTCAGCCTGCTGATGATCTGGATCACGCTGGCCGGCACCAACTACGCCTGGCTGTCCTGGCAGACCGCGGTGATGGTCGGCGGCGGCCTGCTGCTGGCCGCACTGGCCGTCGTGGTCGAGCGCCGCGCCGCCGAGCCGGTCATCCCGCCGTCCCTGTTCAAGCACCGCACCGTCACCCTGGCCGCGATCGCCAGCGTGCTGGTCGGCGTCGGGATGTACGGCGCGACCACCTTCCTCAGCCAGTACTTCCAGCTGGCCAAGGACAAGTCCCCGACGATGGCCGGCCTGATGACCCTGCCGATGATCATCGGCCTGGCGCTCTCCTCCGCGGTGGCCGGCCGGCTGATCACCAAGTACGGCAAGTGGAAGGCCTACCTGGTCTCCGGCACCGCGCTGCTCGCGATCGGCTTCGGCCTGCTCGGCACGGCGCGGGTCGACACCAGCTACGGACTGCTCTCCCTCTACATGGCGATCACCGGCGTCGGCCTCGGCCTGACCAGCCAGAACCTGGTGCTCGCGGTGCAGAACACGGTGCCCCGGCACGAGCTCGGCGCGGCCAGCTCCGTCGTCACCTTCTTCCGCACCATGGGCGGCGCGATGGGCGTCTCCGCGCTCGGCGCGCTGATGACCAACAAGGTCGGCCACTACCTGGCCGAGAACCTGGCCGCGGCGCACATCCCTGCCGGGCACGCGGCGACCGGCGGCGGCATCCCGGACCTGTCGAAGCTGCCCGCCCCGATCCTGCCGCTGGTGACGGACGCCTTCGGCCACGGCGTCGGCACCGTCTTCCTGTGGGCCGCGCCCTTCGCGGCGCTGGCCTTCGTCACCGTGCTGTTCATCCGGGAGACCGCGCTGAGGACGAGCCAGCAGGGCTGACCGGACGCGGGGACACGCGGAACGGGCCGGGGAGTGTGAACACTCCCCGGCCCGTCGCGGTCCTTCCGTCCGGACACGCCTTACGGCGCGGCGATCAGCACCAGGCCGTAGGCCACCGCGGCGGCGCAGAGCGCGAAGCAGGCGTACGCGCCCGCCAGCAGGGCCGGACGGCCGCCGGAGGACTGGCCGCCCGCCGCGTCGCGCGCGCCCAGCGCGGCCTCACGGCGGGACAGCGCCAGGATGCCGAGGGCGAAGACGGCGACCACGGCGACGGTGACGCCGAAGCTGATGCCGGCGGTCTGCGCCAGGGCGTTCCACTTGATGTGCATGGTGAGTGCTCCGAGGCGCTCAGGCCGCGACCGTGGTCGAGGCGGGGGTGGGGGCGGCGGTCGCCGGGGAGGCCGTGGCGAGCTCGACGGGGGTGACGTCGGTGACCTCGACCGGGGCGACCTCGACCGGGGTGACCTCGGCGACGTCGTTCACGTTGTCCGCGCCGACCCGCTCGCGGCGGGAAAGCATCCACATCGCGGCCGAACCGGCCACCAGCGCCGCGCCGACCAGGGCAACGCCCCAGGTGCCCTGCCGGGCCAGGACGGCGGCACCGCCGGAGACCAGGCCGGCGGCCGGCAGGGTCAGGCCCCAGGTGTAGACCATGCGGCGGACCAGGCTCCAGCGCAGCTCCGGCTTCGGGCCGCCGAGACCGGCACCCATGATGCCGCCGGTGCAGACCTGGGTGGTGGAGAGGCCGAAGCCCATGTGCGAGGAGGTCAGGATGACGGTCGAGACGGCCGACTCGGAGGCGAAGCCCTGCAGCGGCTTGATGTCCGCCAGGCCCTTGCCCATCGAGCGGATGATCCGCCAGCCGCCCATGTAGGTGCCGAGCGCGATCGCCGCGCCCGCCGAGACGATCACCCAGGTGGGGGGCAGCGCGCCGTGCGGCAGGGCGCCGACCGAGACCAGGGTCAGGGTGATGATGCCCATCGTCTTCTGGGCGTCGTTGGTGCCGTGCGCGAGCGAGATCAGCGAGGAGGAGAAGACCTGTCCGGTCTTGAAGCCCTTGTCGGTGGCCGCGGAGTTGCCCTTGCGGGTGATCGCGTAGGCCAGCTTGGTGGCGCCCCAGGAGGCCAGGCCGGCGACGAAGGGCGAGGCGACCGCCGGGATGATGATCTTGGTGATCACGGTGTCGAAGTTGACGCCGTTCATGCCGACGCCGACGATCGTGGCGCCGATCAGGCCGCCGTAGAGCGCGTGCGAGGAACTGGACGGCAGGCCGCGCAGCCAGGTCAGCAGGTTCCACAGGATCGCGCCGGCCAGTGCGGCGAAGATGATCTCGGGGTGGACGCCCGCCTTCTCGTTGACGATGCCGCCGGAGATGGTGGTGGCGACCTTCACGGACAGGAACGCGCCCGCGAAGTTGAGCAGGGCCGCGATGGTGACCGCGACCTTCGGACGAAGGGCCCCGGTCGCGATCGCGGTGGCGGACGCGTTGGCGGTGTCGTGGAACCCGTTGGTGAAGTCGAAGGCGAGCGCCGTGATGATCACAACGGCCACCAGGAACGAGATGTGTTCCATACCCAAACAATCGTCGTAGTTGTCGCACGGACGTTGGTGTCGTCGCGACCGTAGGTCTGTTGGGTAAACGGAAGGTGAACTGAGCCGGGAATCGTGGTTCCGGCGGTGTCCTGGTGGTGGCCGGAAGCTTTCTGAGGGGTGTTCTGGGGCGCGTTGAGCTGGACATTGACCGGGTACGTACCGTTTCACCCCCTTTTGCTGAGACCTGTCTCACAGATCGACAGATCAACGGGAAATTAACCTCCCGGCCCCGGTGCGCTCTGTTTCCGAGGGGTGACCCGTGGGAGGATCTGCGGGATCGTCCCCGGGAGACCGGGGACGGCGCCACCGGGGCAGGACAGGCAAGGGCGGGGAGGACCATCCCATGGGCGGGGCTGCACAGCGCACGGAGACGTCGGGCGTACGGCCCTGGGTGCGGGCGGCCCTGAGGTGCGGCGCCGTCCTCGCGGCCGCCGCGCTCTCCCTCCAGGCGGCCGCCCAGGCGGCCCACGCCGCGCCCGACCCCGGTTCCGGGGTCGCCGTCGCGTCCGGGGCCGACCCGCTGGCCGCCGCCAAGGCCACCCTCGGGCCGCTCCTCGACCAGCTCCACGGGCTGTACCAGAGCGCCGAGGCCGCCACCGAGCAGTACAACGGCGCGGTCGCCAAGGTCACCGAGCAGCAGGCCGCGCTCACCGACCTCCAGGGCAAGCTCGACCGGCAGCAGAAGCAGGTCGACGCCGGGACGGACATCGCCTCCCAGCTCGCCGCCGCCCAGTACCGCAACGGCGCCGCCTCCGCGTACGCCGAACTGCTGCTCTCCAAGGACCCGTACGAGGCCGTCACCATCGCCGAACTGCTCCAGGCGGCCAGCCGGTCGCAGTCCGAGTTCCTGGACCGGCTGAAGGCCGACCGGGAGGCGCTCGACGGGCTGAAGAAGCAGACCGAGGACGCCCTCAGGACCTCGCAGGCCCTGGTCGTCCAGCAGGACGCCGCCAAGGCCAAGGTCGCCGCCGACCTCGCCTCGGTCGAGCAGCTGGTCTCCTCGCTCACCGGCGCGCAGCGGACCGAACTCGAACAGCTGGAGAAGGCCAAGGCCGACGAGGCCCAGCTCGCCTTCCTCGCCTCCGGCGCCCTCGGCAAGGGCGAGCGCACCCCCTCGCTCTCCGGTCGCGCCGCCGTCGCCTTCGCGCTCGCCCAGCTCGGCAAGCCGTACCTCTGGGGCGGCACCGGGCCCGACTCCTACGACTGCTCCGGCCTCACCTCGCAGGCCTGGCTGCACGCCGGGAAGCCCGTCCCGCGCACGAGCCAGGAGCAGTGGGCCCAGCTGCAGCACGTCCCGTTGAACCAGCTGCGGCCCGGCGACCTGGTCGTCTACTTCCAGGACGCCTCGCACGTCGCGATGTACATCGGAGGCGGGCTGATCGTCCAGGCCCCGAGGCCCGGCGCCTTCATCAAGGTGTCGCCGATCGGCTCGATGCCGATCCTCGGGGCCGTCCGGCCCGACCCGGACGGCGCGGCGGACGACGCGGGCGGCGCCTGGAAGGTGCCGGACCTGCCCAAGGGCTGGGACTCCGTCACCCCGATCACGCCCACGCCGCCCCCGGCCCCGCCGGCGGCCCAGCAGCCCGCCGGCACCCCGAGCACCCCGGGCACCCCGAGCGGCACGCCGTCGGGCACCGGCACACCGAGCAACCCGGGCACCCCGTCCGGCACCGGCACCCCGTCCGGCACCGGCACCCCGTCCGGCACCGGCACCCCGTCCGGCACCGGCAGCCCGTCCGGGACGGGCACGCCGACGGACGCGCCCACGGGCACATCGACCCAGACGCCGACGAAGACCCCGGCGCCGACGAACACCCCGACCCCCACCGGTACCCCGACGGCCACCGGCACCCCGGGCGCCACCGGCTCGTCCGGCGCCTCCGCGCCCGGCAGCCCCACGGCCACGCTGCCGCTCGGCGGCCTGCTGCACTGACCCGGCACGAGGAGGCCGCCCCACGTCCGCTGACGTGGGGCGGCCTCCGTGCCGGGGCCTGTCCTAAGCGGCCGGGGCCGAGTCGGGTTCGAAGCGGACGACGACGGCCTTGGAGGTGGGGGTGTTGCTGATGTCGGCGGTGGAGTCGAGGGGGACCAGGACGTTGGTCTCCGGGTAGTACGCCGCCGCGCCGCCGCGGGCGACGGGGTAGTGGACCACGCGGAAGTGCGGGGCGCGGCGTTCGGTGCCGTCCGTCCACTCGCTGACCAGGTCGACGTACCGGCCCTCGGGGAGGTCGAGTTCGGCGGCGTCGGCGGGGTTGACCAGGACCACGCGGCGGCCGCCCTTGATGCCGCGGTAGCGGTCGTCGAGGCCGTAGATCGTGGTGTTGTACTGGTCGTGGGAGCGCAGGGTCTGCAGCAGCAGGCGGCCCGTCGGGACTTCGGGGGCGGTGAGCCGGTTGACCGTGAAGTTGGCCTTGCCGGTGGTGGTGGGGAAGGTGCGGGAGTCGCGGGGGCCGTGCGGGAGGGTGAAGCCGCCGGGGCGGCGGACCTTCTCGTTGTAGTCCTCGAAGCCGGGCACGACCCGGGCGATCCGGTCCCGCAGGATGTCGTAGTCGCGCGCGAAGTCCTCCCACGGCACGGTGTCCTGCGGGCCGAGGACGGTGCGCGCGAGGCGGCAGACGATCGCGGTCTCGGAGAGCAGACCGGGCGCGGGCGGGCGCAGGCCGCCGCGGGAGGCGTGGACCTGGCCCATCGAGTCCTCGACGCTGACGAACTGGGCGCCGGAGGGGGTGACGTCCCGGTCGGTGCGGCCGAGGGTGGGCAGGATCAGGGCGCGGGCGCCGGTGACCACGTGGGAGCGATTGAGCTTGGTGGAGACGTGGACGGTCAGCCGGCAGCGCCGCATCGCGGCCTCGGTGACCGCGGTGTCCGGGGTGGCCGCGACGAAGTTGCCGCCCATCGCGAAGAACACCCGGACCTTGCCGTCGCGCATCGCGCGGATGGTGTCCACCGCGTCGTGGCCGTGCTCGTGCGGCGGCTCGAAGCCGAACTCCTTGCCCAGTGCGTCCAGGAAGGCCCTCGACGGCCGCTCGAAGATGCCCATGGTGCGGTCGCCCTGGACGTTGCTGTGCCCGCGCACCGGGCAGACCCCGGCGCCGGGGCGGCCGACGTTGCCGCGCAGCAGCAGGAAGTTGACCACCTCGCGGATGGTCGGCACGGAGTGCTTGTGCTGGGTGAGGCCCATCGCCCAGCAGACGATGATCTTCCTGGAGGAGAGCACCAGGCGGGCGAGCTCCTCGATCTGCTCCCAGGGCAGGCCGGTCGCGGCGAGCACGTCCTCCCGCTCGGTCCCGCGGACCTGCGCCTCGAACTCCTCGTAGCCGTGGCAGTGTTCGGCGACGAAGGCACGGTCGACGCCGTCCCGCTCCACGATGATCCGGTTGAGCGCGCGGAACAGGGCGAGGTCCCCGCCGAGGCGGATCTGCAGGAAGAGGTCGGTCAGCTTGGTGCCTTGGCCGACCAGTCCGCGAGCCTGCTGCGGGTTCTTGAACCGCTCCAGGCCGGCTTCCGGCAGCGGGTTGACGCTGACGACGGTGGCGCCGGCCCGCTTGGCGCGCTCCAGGGCGGAGAGCATCCGGGGGTGGTTGGTGCCCGGGTTCTGGCCTGCCACGATGATCAGGTCGGCCTGGTGGAGGTCCTTGAGGCCGACGCTGCCCTTGCCCACGCCGAGGGTCTCGGTGAGCGCCGAACCGGACGACTCGTGGCACATGTTGGAGCAGTCCGGCAGGTTGTTGGTGCCGAGCCGGCGGGCGAACAGCTGGTACGCGAACGCGGCCTCGTTGCTGGTGCGGCCGGAGGTGTAGAAGGCGGCGCCGTCCGGGGAGTCCAGGGCCCGCAGTTCCTCGGCGATCAGCGCGAAGGCGTCGTCCCAGGAGACCGGGGTGTAGTGGGTGGCGCCCTCGTCGAGCAGCATCGGCTGGGTGAGCCGGCCCTGCTGGCCCAGCCAGTAGCCGGAGCGCTCGGCCAGGTCGGCGACCGGGTGGGCGGCGAAGAACTCGGCCCGGATCCGGCGCTCGGTGGCCTCCTCGGCGACGGCCTTGGCGCCGTTCTCGCAGAACTCGGCGGTGTGGGTCTTGTCCGGCTCCGGCCAGGCGCAGCCCGGGCAGTCGAAACCGTTCGGCTGGTTGACCTTGAGCAGGGTGGCGAGGGTGCGGCGGGCGCCCATCTGCTCGGCGGCCATCCGCAGGCTGTGGCCGACGGCGGGCAGGCCGGCCGCCGCGTGCTGGGGCGCGGACACCTCGGGGGCGTCCTGCGCCGGGTCGCTCTGCGGGGCCTGCTTGGCCATGACTGCGCTCCTCGGGCGTTGCTGGTGCGGGCCGCCGCACCTTTGCGGGGCCGTCCGCCCATCCTTCCACCTGGCCGGTCACGGGGGCAGGGCCGTCGGTGGAGTCCGCCGTCACAACGGGAGGGGGAGGAGCGGCGCGCGCGGGGCGGTGACGTCCTCGACGGCCGGTACGAGCTCCCGGAGGGCTCGGGCCGGGGCGGGTTCGCAGTGGCCTGCGGCCCCAGGACACCCGGGGAGCCCGCGCCGGAGCCGGCCGACGAGCCCGTCTTCGGGCCGTAGCCCGCCCCACCGGGCCGTTCACCCCACCAGCGCCGCCACCGGGAGCGCCGCCAGCGACCGCAGCAGCGCCCGGGCGGCGGCGTCGTTCTGCCGGAAGACCGGGGCGTTGGTGCGCGGGCGGGCGAAGGCGGCGGCCGAGCGCAGGCTGGTGTGCGGGCCGAGCGCGGTGCGGCGCGGGTGCGGGGCGCCGCCGAGGGCCGGGTCGATCAGCCGGCTGTCGGCGGGGTCGATGGTGACCAGGCCGGAGCGGTGGGTGTGCTCCGCGTCGCTCATCACCTCCTCCACCACCCGTCCGGCGCGGTGCAGTGCGCCCAGCACCGGGTCGAGGGTGCGGGCCAGCGCGTGCTTGGGCAGGTAGGCCTCGACCAGTGCGGTGGCGGTCACGGTGTGGCCGGGCACGGTGCTGCCGCAGGCCCGCCAGGTGCCGGTGGTCCCGTCCCGTTCGATTCGTACGCCCGCGCCGAGGAAGCGCACCACCCCGGCCTCGGAGAGCGCGAGCAGCTGGCGCAACCGGGTGCCGGGCGGGCCGGAGGCGAGGAAGTTGAAGTAGCCGAAGAACCACTCGTCCAGCTCCTGGGCGACCGAGCGGGCGGTGAGCCGGCCGCTGGTGACCAGCCTGGGGAGTTGGCCGAACAGCGAGAGCAGGGCGAGGAAGGCGCCCAGGTCGGCGCTGTGGGCCGGGTCGGCGCGGCGGTCGGCGTCGGCGGTGACGTACGCGCGCAGGTGGGCCTGGAGTTGCTCGGCGGTGCGGAGTTCCAGCCCGGCCAGCGGATGGTCGAGCCGCTCGAAGTCGATCCGGTCGGCCGGGTCGGGGACGGCCTCGGCGACCAGGACGGTGAGTTCGGGGGAGTACCAGCCGTGCCGGTCGTAGCGGTCCAGGAACTGCGGCCAGGGCAGGGCGGTGCGTTCGGGGTGGGCGTGGAACAGCTCGTGGTAGTGCCCGAAGCCGATCTCCTTGGCCATCAACGGCCAGACGTCGCGCCGCAGTTCGAGCGGTCCGTCGGTGGCGAGCAGGGCGTCCACGGCGGTCGCGCCGAAGTAGCGGGGGAGCGGGGCGGGCGGTCCCTGGAGCCGGTAGTCGATCTTGGAGCGGTACGGGACACCGCGCCGGGAGCCGAGATGCAGCACCGGTTCGCGGCCGGACGGGCGGTAGCGCAGGGCGGGCCCGTCGCCGGTGGGCTCGAAACGGCCGCCGCGCCCCTCGGTGAGCATCGCGATCAGGTCGACGGCGGCCAGGCCGAGGCCGCGCAGGACCACGTGCTCGCCGGGGGCGATCCGGGCCAGCTCGGCCTCGACGTCGGCGGAGTAGGCGGGCGGGAGGTGGAAGCGGCCGTGCCGGGCGGCGAACGCGGCGTCGGCCGCGTACCGGGGGTGCGGGGCGGAGTCGAGGTGGCCGAGGGTGAGGGCGACGTGGTCGGCGGTGAGCGTGGTGTCGCCGAGGTGGACGGTCTGCGGGCCGTCGGCCGGTCCGTCGATCCGGCGCACGGTGTCCCGGTGGACGGTGACCGTGATGTGGTCCGGCAGGTCGGCGACGGCGCGGCGGAACGCCCAGTCCAGGTAGGCGCTCTGGGCGCGCCGGGTGGGGAAGTCGGTGGGCGCGAGCTCGCGCAGCTCGGCCCGTACGGCCGGGTCGGCGACCTCCCGGTAGGGCGCGAACTCCCTTTGCCGCCGGGCCCATTCGGCCAGTGAGGGGCCGGGGCGGACCGGTCCGTCGATGGTGGCGAGCTCGTCGGTGAACATGGTGACGTCCTCGGCCATCGAGTTCATCCGCAGCAGCGGGGACTGGTCGTGGCGCCAGATCCGGCCCCCGCCGGGCGGGTACGGATCGACCAGGTGGATCTCCAAGGGGCGGTCGGCGGGAAGCAGTTCGGCGGCGTTGGCGGCGATCCGCTCCAGCAGCCCGGTGCCGCGCGGGCCGGCGCCGACGATCACGAGCGCCGTCACGCCCGTACCACCTTGACGAGGGCCGCGCGGGCGCGCTGCAACGGGGTGGGCGGCAGGCCGTCCCGGGTGGCGCCCCTGGCGAAGCGGCGCTCGACGTAGTACTGGCCGATGGACAGCACGGTGGTGACCACCAGGTACCAGAGGGTGGCGACCATCAGCATCGGGATCACCTGGTAGGACTGCAGGTAGACCAACTGCACCGAGTAGAGCAGGTCGGAGACGGCCAGCACGCTGACGATGCTGGTGCCCTTGAGCGCGCCGATCAGCATGTTCCCGGCGGTCGGCACGATCGCGCGCATCGCCTGGGGCACCACGATCCGCCGCAGCACCCGCCACCGGCCGAGCCCGAGCGCGGCCGCGGCCTCCAGCTGGCCGCGGTCGACGGAGAGGATGCCGCCGCGGATCACCTCGGCGGCGTACGCGGTCTCCAGCAGGGTGAGCCCGATGACGGCGGTCAGGGTGGGGCCGATCAGGTTGACGGTCTTCACCGTGACGAACTCGGGGCCGAAGGGGATGCCGAGGCCGAGGGTCGGGTAGAGCGCGCCGATGTTGAAGAAGAACAGCAGCTGCACCAGCGGCGGGGTGGAGCGGAAGATCCAGACGTAGCCCCAACCCAGCGTGCGCAGAACCGGGTTGGGGGACAGCCGCATGGTGGCGAGGACGGTGCCGAACACGAAGCCGAGGGCGAGGGTGACGGCGGTCAGCCACAGGGTCAGGGTCAGACCGTCGAGGACGGACCGGGCGGTGAACCAGTCGGCGACCACGCTCCACTGGAAGGCCCTGTTGCGGATCACCGAGCTGACCGCCATCGCGGCCAGCAGCAGGGCGACAGCCGCGGCGATCCACTGGCCGGGCTTGCGGCGGGCGACGATCCGGGCTTCGGGGGCCGGGGCCGGCGGTGCGGCCTCGATGCGGGCGGGGGCGGGCAGGACGTCCTGTGGGGTGGCCATGGCGGCGGCTCCTGGGCGGAGTGCGGGCGGGGGGAGAGGTACGGGGGTGATCACGTACGGGCCCTCGGGTGCCGGTCCGCGTCCCTCAACGCGGCCGGTGCGCTGCACTGCACTCCGCGTCGATCGTACGCATGCGCGATCGACGGCTGTCAAGGCCGACCGGGATGCGGCGGGGTGGCCCCGGGGCCGGTCGCGGCGCGTCGGGAAAGTGACAGGAGATCGCAACAGTGCGGCAACGATGGACGGTTGACGTACCGCTCGGCCGACTGCTCAACTTGAGGCCATGTACGCCGAGCAGCCCCTGGTCACCCGCGACCACATCGACTTCGGTCGGGTGTGGTCCGCGGCGTGTCGCGGCTGACCGGACAGCGGACCGCCCGTCCGGCCTGATCTCCCGGCGGGGCGCCCTCCCTCGGTGAGCCCCGCCGCGGCCCGGCATCGCCCTCGTCCCCTGGCTGATGAGGCATCAGCGATCCGCTGCCACCGCTGACTTCGCACCGCGCTCCGGCAGTTCCCTCCCTCGCACCCGTACCGCCCCCTGCCCGACGGCCGCCCGCCGCCCCGGCCGTCTCCGGCCTGCCCCGCCCGCGGCTCGCCGGACCCAGCCACCCCGAAAGGTTCCGCCATGCCCGTCGAATTCCTCGGCATCGCCGCCACCGCCGACGGTTCGGAGACCAACCCGCGCACCACCGCCGCCTTCGACCGCGACTACACCCTGCGGCTGGCCCGGGCGCACGAGGACCACGGCTGGGACCGGGTGCTCTTCGCGTACGGTTCCGGCTCCCCGGAGCCCGCCGCCGCGGCCGCCTTCCTCGCCTCCCGCCTCGACAAGCTGCAGATCCTGCTCGCGCACCGGCCGAACGTCTCGTACCCGACCTTCGCCGCCAAGACCTTCGCGACCCTCGACCGGATCAGCGACGGCCGGCTGACCGTCCACTTCATCACCGGCGGCACCGACCACGAGCAGCAGCGCGAGGGCGACTTCCTCACCAAGGACCAGCGCTACGAGCGCACCCGCGAGTACATCGGCATCGTGAAGAAGGCCTGGACCAGCCGGGAACCCTTCGACCACGAGGGCTCGCACTACCGCTTCAACGACTTCGTCTCCGACGTCTTCCCCGTCCAACAGCCGCGCCCGGCGGTCTCCTTCGGCGGCTCCTCGGACGCCGCCTACGCGGCCGGCGGCGCCGAGGCCGACATCTACTGCCTGTGGGGCGAGCCGCTGGCCCGCACCGCCGAGCAGATCGAGCGGGTCAGGGAGGCGGCGCGGGCCGCCGGACGGACCGACCTGCCGCGCATCCAGGTGGCGTTCCGGCCGATCATCGCGCCGACCGAGGAACTGGCCTGGGAGAAGGCGCACCGCACGGTGGCCACCGTGCGGGCACGCCGGGAGAGCGGGGCGCTCGCGCCCCGGCGCCGCCCGGGGACGTCCACGCCCGGGGCCGCGGCACCTGAGAACGTCGGCTCCCAGCGGCTGATCGAGATCGCCGAGGCCGGCGAGCGCTACGACCGCGCGCTGTGGACCCAGACCGCCGCGGCCACCGGCGGGGCGGGCAACTCCAACGCGCTGGTCGGCACCCCGGAGACGGTCGCCCAGGCGCTGCTGGACTACTACGACCTGGGCGTGGACATCCTCTCCGCCCGCGGCTACGACCTGCTGGGCGACGCGATCGACTTCGGCCGCCACGTCATCCCGATCGTCCGCGAGGAGGTCGCCAAGCGGGACGCCGCCAAGGCCGCCGAGCGGGCCGAGCGGGACCGGCACCAGCTGATCGCGGTCCAGGCGTGAGCCCTGTGCCGACCGCCGGTTTCCGCCGGGTCACCCTGGACGACCCGCTGGTCGAACCGCTGCTGCGCGAACTCACCCACGAGTACGTCAGCCGCTACGGCCCCGGCGCCCACCAGGAGATGGCCCGCTACCCGGCCGAGGCCTTCGCCGAGCCGCACGGCGCGCTGCTGCTCCTGCTGGAGGACGGCGAACCGGTGGCCGGCGGCGGGTACAGGCGCCACGACGGGTACAGCGCCGAGGTGAAGCGGATGTGGACGCACTCCGCGCACCGCCGCCGGGGCCTGGCCCGCCGGGTGCTGGCCGAACTGGAGCGCACCGCCGCGGCCGCCGGCTACCGCCGGATCTTCCTCACCACCGGCCCGCGCCAGCCCGAGGCCAGGGGCCTCTACCTGGCCGCCGGCTACACCCCGCTGTTCGACGTCACCGCCGATCCGCCGACCACCGGCCCGCTCCCCTTCGAGAAGCCCCTGCCGGCCCTGGCCCCCACCCACTGAGAGGCCCCCGTGAGAACCACCACCGTCCGCCGCCGCCTCCTCCTCGCGGCCACCGCCCTGCTGCCGCTCCTGGCGCTGGCCGCGTGCGGCTCGGACCCGAAGATCGCGGGCGCGGCCGGGGCGAGCGGGCCCGCCGCCACCGCCACCGAGGACGTCGTCTCGGGCCTGGCCCGGTCGGAGGCGGCGGCCGCACTGCTGCCCGAGGAGGTGCGCAAGTCCGGTGTGCTGAAGTTCGGTTCGTCCGTCGGCGCCCCGCCCAGCGCCTTCTACGCCGACCAGGCGAGCAAGAAGCCGGTCGGGGTGGACATCGACTTCACCGACGCGGTCGCCAAGCTGCTCGGCCTGACCGTGCAGCGCGAGGACGCCGCCTTCGAGACCATCCTGCCCGCCCTGGGCAGCGGCAAGTACGACGTCGGCACCGGCAACTTCGGGGTCACCACCGCGCGCCTGAAGACCGTCGACTTCGTCACCTACGTCGACGACGGCCAGGGCTTCGCGGTGAAGAAGGACGACACGGCGGTCCAGCCGGTCACCGACCTGGCCCAGCTCTGCGGGCTGACCATCGGCACCGGCGCCGGCACCACCTTCGAGACCACCCTCAACGGCAAGAAGGGCGTCTGCGCCGACGCCGGGAAGAAGCCGTACGAGGTCAAGGCGTTCAGCGAGGGCGGCGCGCTGCTGACCGGCCTCCAGCAGGGCCGGGTGGACGTCGAGATGTCCACCATCAACGGCCTGCGCCACCAGGCCTCGCAGGAGGCCGCCGGGGTGCGCTTCCTCAACGAGTTCCACCGGCTGGACGTCGGCTTCGCCTTCAGGAAGGGCTCCCCGCTCACCCCGGCCTTCCAGGCGGCGGTCAACCAGCTGATCAAGGACGGGACGTACGAGCGGATCCTCCGGAAGTGGGGGCTCACCGACTCGGCGATCAAGGAGTCGCAGATCAGCCCGCCCGAACACCCGTGAGCCCAGGGCCCGTCGAAGGAGTCCCCCGATGACCGCCAGTACGCAAGCACCGCCGGCCCCGGCGAGACCCGCGGGCACCCCCGGCCCCGCCCCCGGCCTCGACGCCGGGGAACTGGAAGGCCTGCGGACCGTCCCCGCCCGGCACCCGTGGCGCTGGACGGCCGGGACCGCCGCCCTCGTCGTCCTGGTCCAGTTCCTCCACGGCCTGGCCACCAACCCCGCCTGGGACTGGGCCACCTTCCGGCTCTACTTCACCGCCGACACCATCCTGCGGGCGATCGGCCGCACCCTCGAACTCACCGCCTACGGCACCGTGCTGGGCTTCGCGCTCGGCGCCGTGGTGGCCGCGATGCGGCTGTCCCGCAGCGCGATCCTGCGGACCCTCGCCTGGGCGTACGTCTGGGTGTTCCGCTCGATCCCGCTGATCGTCCAGCTGGTGTTCTGGTTCAACCTCTCCTACCTCTACAAGCGGTTCGGCTTCGGCATCCCGTTCGGCCCGACCTTCGGCGAGTTCGAGACGGTCGGCGTGCTCGGCGCGCTCGGCGCCGCGGTGCTCGGCCTGGGGCTGCACCAGGCCGCGTTCGCCGCCGAGATCATCCGCGGCGGCGTCATCGCGGTGGACGCCGGCCAGCGCGAGGCCGCCGCCGCGCTGGGCATTCCGCGCGTGCGGCAGGCCCGGCGGATCGTGCTGCCGCAGGCGATGCGGAGCATCCTGCCGGCCGCCGCCAACGAGGTGATCTCGCTGCTCAAGGGCACCTCGGTGGTCTACGTGATGGCCATCGGCGAGCTCTTCTACCAGGCCCAGGTGATCTACGGCCGGACCGGCCGGGTGGTGCCGCTGCTGATGGTCGCCACGGTCTGGTACGTGGTGCTGACCACGGTGCTGTCGATCGGCCAGTACCACGTCGAGTGCTACTTCTCCCGCGGCGCCCGGCGCACCCCGCCGCCCACCCCGCTGCAGCGCCTCCGGGCCCTCGTACGGAGCCTGCCCGCCCGTACCTCCGGAGGAACCCCGTCCCGTACCTCCGGAGGAACCCCGTGACGACACTGACCGAACCGCAGGCCACCGAGCCGCGGAGCGCCCCGATGGTGCAGGTCCGCGGCCTGCACAAGAGCTTCGGCCGGCTGGACGTGCTGCGCGGGGTCGACCTGGACGTCCCGGCCGGCTCGGTCACCGTGGTGCTCGGCCCGTCCGGCTCCGGCAAGTCCACCCTGCTGCGGGCGATCAACCACCTGGAGAAGCTCGACCGCGGCCACGTCGTCATCGACGGCGAGCTGATCGGCTACCGGCGCTCCGGCGACCGGCTGTACGAGCTCAAGGAGCGCGAGGTGCTGCGCCAGCGCACCGGCATCGGCTTCGTGTTCCAGAACTTCAACCTCTTCCCGCACCTGACCGTGCTGGAGAACCTGGTCGAGGCGCCGATCGCCGCGCTCGGCCGCCCCCGGGCCGAGGCCAGGGCGACGGCGCTGGCGTTGCTGGAGCGGGTCGGACTGGCCGACAAGGCCGCCGCCTACCCCCGGCAGCTGTCGGGCGGGCAGCAGCAGCGGGTCGCGATCGCCCGGGCTCTGGCCCTGGAGCCCAAGGTGCTGCTCTTCGACGAGCCCACCTCGGCGCTCGACCCCGAGCTGGTCGGCGAGGTGCTGGACGTCATCAAGGACCTCGCCCGCAGCGGCACCACGATGGTCGTGGTCACCCACGAGATCGGCTTCGCCCGCGAGGTCGCCGACACCGTGGTCTTCATGGACGGCGGTGTGGTGGTCGAGCAGGGGCCGCCCGCCGAGGTCCTGGACCACCCCCGGCACGAGCGCACCCGGGCCTTCCTGGCCAAGGTCCTCTGACCCTCCCATCTACCCTTCACCGAGCAGGAGTTCCGCCATGTCCCTACCCCGTCGCGCCCTCGTGACCACCGCCGGCGCACTCGCCGCAGCCCTCGTCCTGGCCGGCTGCGGCAGCGGTGCCACGGGCGCCTCGGCGGAACTCGCCCCGGCCAGGGGCAGCACCGCGCCGAACGGCACCGTGGTGAACCTGTCGCCCGCGCAGAACCGGGTGACCACACCCGAGGTCGACGCGATCGCCGCGCTGGTACCGGAGGAGATCAGGCGAAGAGGCACGCTGAGGGTCGTCGACTCCATCGGCACCACCCCGCCGCTGGACTTCTACGCCGACGACGACAGGACCGTCATCGGCGTCGAGCCGGACATCGCCTCGCTGATCGGCAACGTGCTCGGCCTCAAGGTCGAGTTCAACCCGGTCTCCTGGGAGAACATCTTCGTCGGCCTGGACAGCGGGAAGTACGACGCCGGCCTGTCCAACATCACCGTCACCGAGGAACGCAAGGAGAAGTACGACTTCGCCACCTACCGGCTGGACGTCCTCGGCTTCGAGGCGAAGAAGGGCAGCGGCATCAAGGTCACCGGCGCCAAGGACCTGGCCGGCCGGTCCGTCGGCGTCTCCACCGGCACCAACCAGGAGAAGCTGCTGATCGCCTGGAGCGAGGAGGACGTCCGCAACGGACTCAAGCCGATCGACATCAAGTACTTCTCCGGCACCGAGTACTACCTTGCGCTCTCCTCCGGCCGGATCGACGTCTACACCGGCCCCAACCCGAGCCTGGCCTTCCACGCCGTGCAGACCGGCGAGACCGAGGTGGTCGGCACCTACTCGGGCGGCGGCGCGGACGTCCTCGGCAAGATCGCGGCGACCACCCGCAAGGACAACGGGCTGGTCAAGGCGCTCAACGAGGCGCTCGACGAGGTGATCAGGAACGGGACGTACGGGCAGGTGCTCAAGCGCTGGGGCCTGGAGAAGGAGGCGGTGCGGAGCTCCGAGATCAACCCCGCCGGCCTGCCCAAGCCGAAGCCGTAGGTCTCGTTCACCCGTTCGTCCCAGCCCGCCGCTATGGTGACCCCTCCGACCCCTCCGGCGGCGAACGCCGTCCGGATGCGGTCGAGTTGGGGGAGGGCATGCACAAGGGCGAGGTGCTCGGCGGTCGCTTCCGGCTGGACGAGTGGCTGGGCAGGGGCGGCTTCGGCGTGGTCTGGCGGGCGACCGACACCGTGCTGGACCGGCCGGTCGCGGTGAAGCTGCTGCTGGCCGAGCACGCCGCCGACCGGGAGGCCGTCGGGCGGTTCGTCCGCGAGGCCAAGCTGGCCGGCAACCTGTCCCACCCGCACATCGTCACGGTGCACGACTACGGCCGGGTCGGCGACGCCGCCGGGGAGATCCACTACCTGGTGATGGAGCTGGTCCGCGGCCGCCCGCTGTCCGCGGTCCTCAAGGCCGGCCTGCCGGACCACGGGCGGGCGCTCGCCTGGATGGCGCAGGTCTGCGAGGCGCTGGACGCCGCGCACCGCAGCGGGGTCGTGCACCGGGACATCAAGCCCGAGAACGTGATGATCGCGGACGGCGGGGACCGCGCCAAGGTGCTGGACTTCGGCATCGCCCGGCTGCTCACCCAGTCCACCGGGCTCACCTCGACCGGCAGCGTGGTCGGCACCGTCCCGTACCTGGCGCCCGAGTGCTGGTCCGGCGGCACCGTGGACGGCCGGGCCGACCTCTACGCCTTCGGCGTGATGCTGTACGAGGTCAGCACCGGCCGGCGGCCGTTCCGCGCCGACTCGCCGTACGAGTACATGCACAAGCACATGGACGAGATCCCGCCCCGGCTGCGCGGCAAGGACCCGGAGCTGGCCGAGCTGGTCGCCCAGCTGCTCGCCAAGCGGCCCGCGGACCGGCCGGCCGACGCCGCCGAGGTGCTGGAGCGGCTGCGCCGGATCCGGCCGGGGATGCTGCGGCCGGACGACCCCAGCCCGGAGCAGCTGCGCCGCCGGGCCGACCTGGCCTGGCGGCACGGTGTCGAGGGCCGGGCCGGGGAGGCCGTGGAGATCCTGGCGCGGCTGGTCCCCGACTTCGCCCGGATCTGCGGCCCGGCCGACCCGCGCACCCTGCGCACCTGCCACGACCTGGCCCTCTGGCTGGCCCGGGACGGCAGCCGGGGCGCCGCCGTCGCGCTGCTGGAGGCGCTGGCCGCGGAGCCGGGCACCGCCGGGGAGGCCCGGGCCGACCTGCGGCGCGACCTCGCGCACTGGCAGCGGGAGGCCGTCCGGCTCGGACCGGGCACGGCGCGGGCGGCGCTAAGCGCCCGGGTGCTGCTCGGCGGTGGCGTCGGCGGGGGCGGCCGGGGCGGCGGCTGCGGCGGCGCGCAGCGCGGCTGAGGCACCCGCGGCGATCGGGTCGCCGTGCCCGAAGACCGCCGTCTCCACCGGCAGCGCGGCCAGCCGGTGGAAGGAGGCGAGGGCCCGCGCCGGGTCGGTGTGGAACACCCCGGGCCGGGTCCGCCCCTGGACGTTGGACGCGATGTCCCCGGTGAACAGGACCCCGGGCCCGGGCAGGTGCAGCGCGATGCTGCCGTCGGTGTGGCCGGGGACGTGCACGACCACCGCGCCGCCGCCGATGTCCAGCACGTCCCCGTCCTCGACCTCGCGGTGCACCGGGCAGGGTTCGGCGGGCGGGATCGGCGGCAGGCCGTCCCACAGCTGCTGCTCGAAGGGGCTGAGCACCGGCGGTGCGGCCGGCTGCTCGCGCCGGACCACCGGCGCCTCCAGCCGGTGCGCCACCACCTCCGCGCTCCAGCGGCGGGCCAGCTCGGCGGCGGAACCGGTGTGGTCCTCGTGGTGGTGGGTGAGCACGATCCGGCGCACCGTCCCCGGCTCCAGCCCGAGCGCGCGGACGGCCTGCTCGATCCCGTCCGCCGATCCGGCGATGCCGGTGTCGACCAGGGTCAGTCCGTGGTCGTCCCGCCAGAGGTAGGCGGTGCCGAACTCCAGGGTGATCATGTGCAACTCGTCGCGTACCCGGGTGATCTCCATGCCCCTGATCCTGCGCCCCGCGGCGCCCCGGCACACCGTCGTTCGCCCTGGGCGTTCAGGACTTCGCTCCTGGCAGATCGGCCCCGTTCCCGGGGGTGTCAACCGTAGGGGCCACCGATTCGCGGCCCCGCGCCGCTGTGCGATTTGATGGGAATCCGCCCATCGGGACGGTCTGGTCCACCGGCCCGGCCCGTTGATATACCTCGTTGCCGGACTCGGGAGCGGTGTCCGCGCCGCCCCGGTGAGCTGCGACGAAAGGCTGGTGACGGATCGATGAAGCTCCTCCGCGTCGGACCCCCGGGCGCCGAGCGCCCGGCCGTGCTGGGCGAGGACGGCACCGCGTACGACCTCTCCGGGCGGGCCCGCGACCTCGACGGGGCCTTCCTGGCCGGGCTGGACACCGCCGCGCTGGCCCGCGAGGCGGCCGCCGGTGCGCTGCCGGTGGTGGACCTGGACGGCCTGCGGGTGGGTGCGCCGGTGGCCCGGCCGGGCAAGGTGGTCGGCATCGGGCTCAACTACCGCGACCACGCGGCCGAGGCCGGGGCCGCGATCCCGGCCGAGCCGGTGATCTTCCTCAAGCCGAGCTCCACCGTGGTCGGCCCGTACGACGAGGTGCTGGTGCCGCGCGGCGGCGAGAAGACCGACTACGAGGCCGAGCTGGCCGTCGTGATCGGCCGCACCGCCCGCTACCTGGACTCGCACGCCGAGGCCGCCGGAGTGATCGCCGGCTACACGATCGCCAACGACGTCACCGAGCGGGCCTTCCAGTTCGAGCGCGGCGGCCAGTGGGACAAGGGCAAGTCGGCTGAGACCTTCACGCCGCTCGGGCCCTGGCTGGTCACCGCCGACGAGGTGGCCGACCCGCAGGCGCTGGCGCTGCGGCTCTGGGTCAACGGCGAGCATCGGCAGCACGGGAACACCGCGGAGATGATCTTCCCGGTGCTCGAACTCGTGCGCTACGCAAGCCAGTTCATGGTGCTGGAGCCCGGCGACGTGATCATCACCGGCACCCCGGCCGGGGTCACCCTGGGCCGCCCCGGCACGCCCTTCCTCGCCCCGGGTGACGTCGTCGAGATCGAGATCGACGGCCTCGGCCGCCAGCGCCAGGTGCTCGGCAAGGCCTAGGCACGGGCTCCGGTTGCCGGGCCGCCCCGACCCTTGGCACGGGGGTCGGGAAGGCCGCTAGGGCCGGTCCGGTGTGTCCAGCACCGCCCGCAGCCGCTCGGCCCGTTCCGCCCGCGGCCCCTCCAGCGCGAGCAGCCCGGCCAGCACCTCCGCCGTCTGCGGATCGTGCAGGGCCGTCGCGGCCGCCATCGCCGTGAACTGGTCCACCAGCCAGTCCCGCAGTCCGTCCACCGGCAGCGTGCGGCCCTCGTCCAGCCAGCTCAGCGACGCCCCCTCGACCACCGCGATCCACGAGCGCACCAGCAGTGTCAGCCGCGGCCCGGCCTCCCGCACCCCCAGGTGCCGCAGGGTCCGCTTGAGCGCCGCCCGCCGGACGTCGTCGACGATCGCCGAGGTCCGGGCCGTCTCCACCACCGAACCGCCGCGCAGCAGCGCCGAGTAGCCCGCGTCGTGCTCGGCCACGAAGGCGAAGTAGCCGTCCAGTACGGACGCCAGCTGTTCGGACGGAGTCCCGGTCAGCGGTACGGCGAATCGGCTGGTGAGCTCGTCCGCCGCGGTGCGCAGCGCGGCCTCGTACAACTGCTGCTTGCCGCCCGCGAAGTAGCGGTAGACCAGGGGTCGGGAGGCGCCTGCGGCCTCGGCGACGTCGTCCAGCCCGACCTCCTCGGGCGGCCGGGAGGCGAACAGCTCCAGGGCGACGGCGATCAGCTGTTCGCGCCGCTGTTCGACCGGCAGCCGCCGGTAGCCGGAGCGGCGCGGGCGCGGTGCGGGGGCGGCCGGCTCGGTTGCCGTGGTGGGGCGGGCTTCCATGGAGCCTCAGCGTAATGGGCGTCGGACCGATCGGAACCTGTCGGGCGGAGGATCTTTCCGAACGGGTGTTTGTGCCGCCGCGGAGCCGCGACGGCGCCGCCCGCCGGCCGACTCACCGTCCGTCAGAGCGCGGACCGCAGCAGGTCAACGGTCCGTGCCGGGGGCTTGCAATCGGCCCGGGCGACGCGATGATGTCCGGATGGCTGAAGAACTGATCAACTCCGGCGGCGACACCCCCCGCCGCATCGCCGACGGTTACGTCCAGGCCCTGGCCGACCTCGACCCGCTCACCGCGGTCTACCTCGGTCTCAACCCGGAGGACGACCGGCTGCCCGACCTGTCCCCGGCCGGGTCCGAGGCGATCGCCGACCTCGCCCGCCGCACCCTGGCCCGGCTGGACGAGGCCGAGCGGGCCGGCGCCGCCGAGGACGAGGCCGAGCGCCGCTGCGCCCGGCTGCTGCGCGAGCGGCTGACCGCCGAACTCGCCGTCCACGACGCGGGGGAGGAGTACCGCGCGGTGCGCAACCTGGGCTCCCCGGTGCACAACACCCGGGAGGCCTTCACCCTGATGGCCACCGGCACCGAGGCCGAGTGGCAGCTGATCGGCCGTCGGCTGGCCCGGTTCCCGCTGGCGCTGGAGCAGTACCGGCAGACCCTGGCCGAGGGCATCGAGCGTGGTCTGCTGTCCGGCCCGCGCCAGGTGGAGACGGTGGTCGGCCAGTTCGGCGAGTGGCTGGCGGGGGACACCCCCGGCGGATGGTTCGGCGAGTTTGTCCAGGGCGCGCCGGAGGGCGTGCGCGCCGAGCTGACCGGGCACGCGGTGGCCGCCGCCGAGGCGCTGGCCGCGCTGCGCGACTGGATGCGCGACGTCTACGGCCCGGCCACCGCCGGCACCCCGGACACTGTCGGCCGCGAGCGCTACGGCCGCTGGGTGCGCTACTGGACGGGAGCCGACCTGGACCTGGACGAGGCCTACGCCTGGGCCTGGAGCGAGTTCCACGACCTGTTCGCGCAGATGGAGGCCGAGGCCGAGAAGGTCCGCCCGGGCGCCGACCCGATGGCGGCGATGAAGTGGCTGGAGTCGGACGGCCCGGCGATCGAGGGCGCCGAGGCCGCCCGGGAGTACTTGCAGGGCCTGATGGACCAGGCCGTCCGGGACCTCCAGGGCACCCACTTCGACCTGGCCGAGCCGGTCACCCGGGTCGAGTCGCGGATCGCCCCGCCCGGCAGCGCCGCCGCGCCGTACTACACCCAGCCCTCGCTGGACTTCAGCCGCCCCGGGCGGACCTGGCTGCCGGTGCTCGGGGAGGAGCGCTTCCCGGTCTGGGACCTGGTCTCGACCTGGTACCACGAGGGCGTCCCGGGGCACCACCTCCAGCTCGCGCAGTGGGTGTACGTCGCCGACCGGCTCTCCACCTACCAGGTGAGCCTCGGCGGGGTGAGCGCCAACATGGAGGGCTGGGCCCTGTACGCCGAGCGCCTGATGGACGAGCTGGGCTACCTCACCGACCCGGGCCACCGCCTGGGCTTCCTCAACGCCCAGATGATGCGGGCGCTGCGGGTCATCGTCGACATCGGCATGCACGTCGGCCTGGACTTCCCGGCGGACTCCCCGTACCGGCCGGGCGAGCCGGTGAGCCCGGAGCACGCGCGGGACTTCTTCGGCCGCTACTGCGGGCTGTCCGCGGACTTCCTGGACAGCGAGCTGGTCCGCTACCTGGGCATGCCCGGCCAGGCGATCGGCTACAAGCTGGGCGAGCGCGCCTGGCTGCGCGGCCGGGCGGCGGCGCGGGCGGCGCACGAGGCGCGCGGCGAGGAGTTCGACCTCAAGGCCTGGCACATGGCGGCGCTCTCGCAGGGCTCGCTGGGGCTGGACGACCTGGTCGCGGAGCTGTCGGCACTCTGAGGGGCGGGTGCGGGGCCAGGGGTCCGGGACTCGGTCGCGAGTCCCGGAGCCTGGTTCTCCGGTCCGGTGAGGGTTCGAGGCGCCCGTCCTCGATACGCTCTTCGCGCGCGTCCGACACTCCCGGCCCGGTGACCTTTTCTCATCGAGCTCCAAGCCTGCGGTAACGACCCTTCCAGGCTGAGGCGTCATAGTCACTGATCGAACGAGACGCCATCGACCACGGCAGGAGAGACAGGCATGGGCCAGCACCGCCGTCACGGGTCGCGCCGCCACCGTCTGCTGGCCCCCGCGCTGTTCACCGCGCTGTCCGCCGTCGTGGTGGCCACGGCGGTGGCCGGAACGCACGGGTTCAGCCTGGCCGACGCCACTGCCGCCGGGAAGGAGGCGCGCAGCACCCGGGCCGTCGCCCCCGCCCCGGCGACCTCCCCGGCCGCCACCACGGCGGCGCCCGCCTCGCCCGCCCCGGCCGCGGACACCACCCCGAGCGGCAGCCCGACCCCGACGCCGACCCC
This sequence comes from Kitasatospora sp. NPDC017646, assembly GCF_044329365.1. Taxonomy (NCBI): domain Bacteria; kingdom Bacillati; phylum Actinomycetota; class Actinomycetes; order Kitasatosporales; family Streptomycetaceae; genus Kitasatospora; species Kitasatospora sp. NPDC017646. The sequence goes on from NZ_JBIRJC010000014.1 coordinate 105,732, forward strand.
CACCGACAGCCCGTCGGCCACCGCCTCCGCCGCCCCCGCCGTGCACAGCGCCGTCCTGGGGACGACCGCCCCCGCCCCCGCCGACGCCCGGGAGACCGCCACTGTCGGCGCCCTGTTCAGCGGTTCGGTCGCGCCCGGCAACCACTTCTGCACCGCCAGCGTGCTGCACAGCGCCACCGGCAACCTGTTGCTGACCGCCGCGCACTGCCTCACCAGCACCGACGGCGTGACGTTCGCGCCCGGCTACCGGGACGGCTCCGCCCCGTACGGCACCTGGCGGGTGACCGCGGTGCACACCGCCTCCGGCTGGTCCCAGAAGGGCGACGTGGACGAGGACTTCGCGATCCTGGAGACCGCCCCCAACAACGGCCGCAACGTCGAGGACGTGGTCGGCGGCAACAAGCTGGGCACCGACGAGCCCTTCGGCGCCAGCGTCCGCCTCTACGGCTACCCCGCCGACGCCGAGGAGCCCAACCTCTGCGCCAACACCACCGCCCAGGAGAGCGCCTACCAGCGGGTCATCCAGTGCCCGTCCTACCCGGGCGGCACCAGCGGCGGCCCGTGGATCAACACCGCCACCGGCGACGTGGTCGGCGCCATAGGCGGGTATCAGCAGGGCGGCGACACCGACGACACCTCGTACAGCGCCTACTTCGACCACACCATCACCGACCTGTACAACCAGGCCGAGGCCGACGCCTCCTGAGCCGCCCGGTCCGACGGCCCCGCCCTCCCCGGGCGGGGCCCGCAGAACCGCGCCCGGACATGACGAAGGCCCAGATCCGTGGATCAACTCCACTGATCTGGGCCTCAGTTGCACTTCCTGCGAAGTGCCCCCGGTAGGATTCGAACCTACGCACCCGCCTCCGGAGGGCGGTGCTCTATCCCCTGAGCTACGGGGGCCTACTGGTCTGTCGGCCACTCGCGCGTTCCGACGTGATGAACACTACCAGGCTTCGCGGGCGGTCCGTGCACGGGTTTCCGGAAAGATCGCCGGGGCGGCGCCCGCAGGCCCGGCGGGCGGAAGTGCCCAAAGGCCGGACGGGGCGGCGGGGCCGCCGATACCCTCGGTGAGGTGTCGGGAGTGTCCGGGCGGGTCCTCGTGGTGGACGACAGCGAGGTGATCCGCCAGCTGATCAGGGTCAACCTGGAGCTCGAAGGCTTCGAGGTGGTGACCGCCGCCGACGGCGCCGAGTGCCTGGAGGTCGTCCGCCGGGTGAAGCCCGACGTGGTGACCCTGGACGTGATGATGCCGCGGCTGGACGGCCTGCGGACGGCGGCCCGGTTGCGCGCGACCCCGGACACCAGCGGGCTGCCGATCGCGATCGTGAGCGCCTGCACCCCGGCGGACCTCGATCTGGGGGAGGCGGTCGGCGTGGACGGCTACCTCGGCAAGCCCTTCGATCCCGCCGACCTGGTGGCCCTGGTCCGGCGCCTGATGCGGGCCGGGGAGCGGCCCGCCGCGTTTCGCCCTGAGCGAACAGAGCGCACCGATCGCGGCTGACACCCCTGGACGGGCGGCGCCGGGGCCCGTCCGGACGTCTCAACCGGCAAACCGGGTGGCGGGCGGGCACCCCGTCTCGCCTACGCTTGGCGTCGTGACCCCCGCAGACCTTTCCCAGGCAATCCAGGCCGCAGTGAGCTCCGCCGTCGAGGCGGGCGAACTGGCCGTCGCCGTGCCCGAGCACGTGACGGTCGAACGGCCCAAGAACCGGGACCACGGCGACTACGCGACGAACGTGGCCCTCCAGCTCGCCAAGGCGGCCGGCAAGCCGCCGCGAGCCGTTGCCGAGGTCCTGGCCGAGCGCCTGCGAGGGATCACCGGCGTCGCCGAGGTCGACATCGCCGGTCCGGGCTTCCTGAACATCACCCTGGACACCGCCACCGCCGGTGCGCTCGCCCGCACCATCGTGGAGGCGGGCGAGGCCTACGGCCGCAACGAGGCCCTCAAGGGCCTGCGGATCAACCTGGAGTTCGTCTCCGCCAACCCGACCGGCCCGATCCACATCGGCGGCGTCCGCTGGGCCGCCGTCGGCGACTCGCTGGCGCGCGTGCTGCGGGCCTCCGGCGCCGACGTCACCACCGAGTACTACCTCAACGACGCCGGTGTGCAGATCACCAAGTTCGCCGCCTCCCTCCAGGCCGCCGCGAACGGCCGCGAGGTGCCCGAGGGCGGCTACGTCGGCGAGTACATCGTCGACATCGCCAAGACGCTCACCGACGCGATCCCGGGCGTGCTCGACCTGCCCGAGGCCGAGCAGCTGGAGGTCTTCCGCACCGAGGGCCTCAAGCTCATGGTCGCCGAGATCAAGCGCTCGATGGACGAGTTCGGCACCCACTTCGACGTGTGGTTCTCGGAGAAGACGCTGCACGACTCCGGCGCCGTCGAGAAGGCCATCGACCGGCTGCGCGAGCAGGGCCACGTCTTCGAGCAGGACGGCGCGGTCTTCCTGCGCACCACCGACTTCGGCGACGACAAGGACCGCGTCCTGATCAAGGCCGACGGCGACAAGACCTACTTCGCCGCCGACGCCGCGTACTACCTGTCCAAGCGGGACCGCGGCGCGGAGGTCGCGCTCTACATGCTGGGCGCCGACCACCACGGCTACGTCAACCGCCTCAAGGCCATCGCGGCCTGCGCGGGCGACGACATGAACCGCAACATCGAGGTGAAGATCGGCCAGTTCGTGAAGATGCTTCGCGACGGCGAAGAGGTCCGCATGTCCAAGCGGGCCGGCAACATCATCACGATCGACGACGTGGTCGAGTGGATCGGCGTCGACGCCGCCCGCTACACCCTGGCGCGCTCCTCCACCGACTCGACGATCACGCTGGACATCGACATCCTGACCAGCCAGACCAACGAGAACCCGGTCTTCTACGTCCAGTACGCCCACACCCGGATGTGCGGTGTGGCGCGCAAGGCCGTCGAGCTGGGCGTGGACAAGGGCACGGCCGAGCAGTTCAAACCCGAACTGCTCGCCACCGAGTGGGAGTCCGACGTGCTCGGCCACCTCGCCGAGTTCCCGCGCGTGCTGGCCACGGCCGGCGAGCTGCGCGAGCCGCACCGGGTCGCCGTCTACCTGGAGAAGCTCGCGGGCAAGTACCACCGCCTGTACGAGAACTGCATGTTCCTGCCCAAGGGCGACGAGGAGCTCACGGACACGCACCGGGCCCGCCTGTGGCTGGTCGAGGCGACGCGCACCGTGCTCGCCAACGGCCTGACGCTCCTGGGCGTGACGGCGCCCGAGCGGATGTAGGAACCACCCCCAAGCGCACATCGGGGGGCGGCTGACGGTCAACGGGGACCGTCCGCCGCCCCTCGCCATAGGTCTCGAAGGAACCCGGACATGAGCGATCGAGTCATCGGTACCGCGCGTGGCGAACGCCCCGCCGAGCGCAGCGAGGTGGGCGCATGAGCCGCTCCGCACACCCCGCGGGCCCCCGCCACGGCGACGTCCTGCCCGAGGGCCACTACCAGGCCCCGCCGGCCGACCTGAACGCGCTCGACCCCAAGGTGTGGTCGCGCACCGTCGCCCGCAACGCCGAGGGCGTGGCCACCGTCGGCGGGATCGACGTCAAGCGGCTGGCGGCCGAGTTCGGCACCCCGGCCTATGTGCTGGACGAGGACGACTTCCGCAGCCGGGCCCGCGCCTGGCGGGACGCCTTCGGCGCCGACGCGGACGTCTACTACGCCGGAAAGGCCTTCCTCTCCAAGGCGATCGTGCGCTGGCTGCACGAGGAGGGCCTCAACCTCGACGTGTGCAGCGTCGGCGAGCTGGCGGTGGCGCTGGCCGCGGGGATGCCGCCGGAGCGGATCGCGCTGCACGGCAACAACAAGGCGCCGGACGAGCTGGAACACGCGGTGAAGACCGGCGTCGGGCACATCGTGGTCGACTCCTACGAGGAGATCGAGCGGCTGGCCGCGATCGCCGCCCGCCAGGGCGTGCGCCAGCAGGTGCTGGTCCGGGTCACCGTCGGCGTCGAGGCGCACACCCACGAGTTCATCGCCACGGCGCACGAGGACCAGAAGTTCGGCCTCTCGCTGAACGGCGGCGCCGCCGCCGAGGCGGTGCGCCGGGTGCTCGGTCACGACAGCCTGGAGCTGCGCGGCATCCACTCGCACATCGGCTCGCAGATCTTCGACATGGCCGGCTTCGAGGTGGCGGCCCGCCGCGTGGTCGGCCTGCTGGCGGGGATCCGGGACGAGTACGGCGTCGAACTGCCCGAGATCGACCTCGGCGGCGGCCTCGGCATCGCCTACACCAGCGAGGACGACCCGCGCGAGCCGGCCGAGATCGCCGCCGCGCTGGCCGAGATCGTCCGCCGCGAGTGCGCCGCCGCACGCCTGAACACCCCCCGGCTGAGCGTGGAGCCGGGCCGGGCGATCGTCGGCCCGACGGCGTTCACCCTGTACGAGGTCGGCACCGTCAAGCCGCTGGAGGGCCTGCGCACCTACGTCAGCGTGGACGGCGGGATGTCCGACAACATCCGCACCGCGCTGTACGACGCCGAGTACTCGGTGGCCCTGGTGTCGCGCACCAGCGACGCCGAGCCGATGCTGGTCCGGGTGGTCGGCAAGCACTGCGAGTCCGGCGACATCGTCGTCCGGGACGCCTTCCTGCCGTCCGACCTGGCCCCGGGCGACCTGATCGCGGTTCCCGCCACCGGCGCCTACTGCCGCTCGATGGCGAGCAACTACAACCACGCCCTCAGGCCCCCCGTGCTCGCCGTCAGGGACGGTGCGGCGCGGGTGATCGTCCGGCGCGAGACGGAGGAGGATCTCCTGCGCCTGGATATCGGATGACGAAATTCTCGTCTCAGATCATGGAACGACCGTAGATCCGTGCGGAAAGTCCCCGAGACTGGTACGGACCGAAGTTCCCGGCGGCACCGGAAAACCGCCGGAAATACCGAAGCACGAAAGAATGCAGAGCGGAGTCGGATGATGCGTACGCGCCCGCTGAAGGTGGCGTTGCTGGGTTGTGGTGTGGTGGGCTCCGAGGTGGCGCGCATCATGACGACGACGGCCGACGACCTCGCCGCTCGCATCGGTGCCCCGGTCGAGCTCGCCGGGATCGCGGTCCGCCGGGCCGGCCGGGTGCGCCCGGGGGTGCCCGAGCACCTGCTCACCACCGACGCCGGGGCCCTGGTCAACCGGGGCGACATCGACGTCGTCGTCGAGGTGGTGGGCGGGATCGAGCCCTCCAAATCGCTGCTCCTGTCGGCCTTCCAGCAGGGCGCCTCGGTGGTCAGCGCCAACAAGGCGCTGCTCGCCAAGGACGGCACCGAACTGCACGCGGCGGCCGCCGAGGCCGGCGTGGACCTGTACTACGAGGCCGCGGTCGCGGGCGCGATCCCGCTGCTGCGCCCGCTGCGCGAGTCCCTCGCCGGGGACAAGGTCAACCGGGTGCTGGGCATCGTCAACGGCACCACCAACTTCATCCTCGACAAGATGGACACCACCGGCGCCGGCTACTCGGAGGCGCTGGAGGAGGCCACCGCGCTCGGCTACGCCGAGGCCGACCCGACCGCCGACGTGGAGGGCTTCGACGCCGCCGCCAAGGCCGCGATCCTGGCCGGCATCGCCTTCCACACCAAGGTCACCGCGGCGGACGTCTACCGCGAGGGCATCACCGAGGTCTCCGCCGCCGACATCGCCTCAGCCAAGGCGATGGGCTGCGTGGTCAAGCTGCTCGCGATCTGCGAGCGGGCCGCCGACGGCGAGTCCGTCACCGCGCGGGTCCACCCGGCGATGATCCCGCTCTCGCACCCGCTGGCCTCCGTCCGCGAGGCGTACAACGCGGTGTTCGTCGAGGCCGAGGCGGCCGGCCGGCTGATGTTCTACGGCCCGGGCGCGGGCGGCTCGCCGACCGCCTCCGCGGTGCTCGGCGACCTGGTCGCGGTATGCCGCAACAAGCTGGCCGGGGCCACCGGTCCCGGGGACTCCGTGTACACCCGGCTGCCCGCCAAGCCGATGGACGAGGTGGTCACCCGTTACCACGTCAGCCTGGACGTGGACGACCGGGCGGGCGTGCTCGCCCAGGTGGCGTCCGTCTTCGCCGAGCACGGCGTCTCCATCGACACCGTGCGCCAGCAGGGCCGCGACGGCGACGCCTCGCTCGTCGTGGTCACCCACCGTGCCACCGACGCCGCGCTGTCGGCGACGGTCGACAAGCTCCGCGCGCTGGACAGCGTGCGGGACGTGGCCAGCATCATGCGGGTCGAAGGGGAATAAGGAACCAGCCATGAACGCCGTTGCCGAGAACGTCGTCCGAGGCGCGCACACCCACCAGTGGCGCGGCCTGATCGAGGAGTACCGGGACCGCCTGCCGGTCACCGCGGCCACCCCGGTGGTCACCCTGCTGGAGGGCGGCACGCCCCTGGTACCCGCCCAGGTGCTCTCCGAGCGCACCGGCTGCGAGGTCTACCTCAAGGTCGAGGGCGCCAACCCGACCGGCTCCTTCAAGGACCGCGGGATGACGATGGCCATCTCCAAGGCCAAGGAGGAGGGCGCGCAGGCCGTCATCTGCGCGTCGACCGGCAACACCTCGGCCTCCGCCGCCGCCTATGCGGTGCGGGCCGGGATGGTCTCCGCGGTGCTCGTGCCCCAGGGCAAGATCGCGCTGGGCAAGATGGGCCAGGCGCTGGTGCACGGCGCCAAGATCCTGCAGGTCGACGGCAACTTCGACGACTGCCTGACGCTGGCCCGCGAACTGTCCGAGAAGTACCCGGTCGCCCTGGTCAACTCGGTGAACCCGGTGCGGATCGAGGGCCAGAAGACCGCGGCCTTCGAGATCGTCGACATGCTCGGCGACGCCCCGGACATCCACGTCCTGCCGGTCGGCAACGCGGGCAACATCACCGCGTACTGGAAGGGCTACCGGGAGTACGCGACCGACGGGATGGCCTCGCGGACCCCGCGGATGTGGGGCTTCCAGGCCTCCGGCTCGGCCCCGATCGTGGACGGCGCGCCCGTCCTCAAGCCGCAGACCATCGCCACCGCGATCCGGATCGGCAACCCGGCCTCCTGGGACTTCGCGCTCGCCGCGCGGGACGAGTCCGGCGGCCTCATCGACAAGGTGACGGACCGTCAGATCCTCTCTGCCTACCGAATGTTGGCCGCACAGGAGGGTGTCTTCGTGGAGCCCGCATCGGCCGCCTCGGTGGCCGGCCTGCTGGCCAAGGCGGAGGCCGGTCTGGTCGACCCGGGCCAGCGGATCGTCTGCACGGTGACCGGCAACGGCCTCAAGGACCCGGACTGGGCGGTGGCCGGCGCGCCGCAGCCGCAGGTCGTCCCGATCGACCCGGAGGCGGCGGCCCGGCGGCTCGGACTGCTCGACTGACGACGGGGTCTGACACTTCGACGGGCCGACCTTTCGGGGGGCGGCCCGTCGAAGTTCTCCAGTGACTCCTTTGTGTCAATTCCGCTGCGCATTCCGATCCGATTCCACCCCTCTCCTTGACGGGGAGGGGTGCGCATTCCGGCCAGAACCGGCAACACACCAGATCGAAGGCCCACGGGGTGTACCACTGGGGAACCTCTCTTCGATACTCTGGGTTCGGCCGTGTGGCACATGCCCCGGGCCCGTCCTGGTGCGGGCCGCGCCGACGACTGTGACCGCCAGGCCCGAGGGGCCCGCGGCCCTTTCCCCACCCTCGCACCGACGACGCGCTCCGCGCCGCCCGATTTCCCCAGGAGAGTCCACCGCATGGCCGGTCCCGCGTTCCGTGCCGCCGCCGTCCGGGTCAGGGTTCCCGCGACCAGCGCCAACCTCGGCCCGGGCTTCGACGCCTTCGGGCTCGCGCTGGGCCTGTACGACGACGTGGTCGTCCGGGTCTCCGACTCCGGCCTCGCCGTCGACATCGCCGGCGAGGGCGCCGAGACGCTGCCCCGGGACGAGCGCCACCTGCTGGTCCGCTCGATGCGGGCCGCGTTCGACCGACTCGGCGGTCAGCCGCGCGGCCTCGAAGTGGTCTGTGCCAACCGGATACCGCACGGCCGCGGCCTGGGTTCCTCCTCGGCCGCCATCTGCGCCGGCATCGTGGCCGCCCGCGCCGTCACCATCGGCGGCCCGTCCGCGCTGGACGACGACGCGCTGCTTGCCCTCGCCTCCGAGCTGGAGGGTCACCCCGACAACGTCGCCGCCTGCCTGCGCGGCAACTTCACCATCGCCTGGACCGACGAGGAGTCGGCCAAGGCGATCGCCCTGGAGCCCTCCGAGCAGGTCGTCCCGGTGGTGTTCGTCCCGGCCGGGGAGGTGCTCACCGAGACCGCCCGCGGCCTGCTGCCGAAGACCGTCCCGCTGGCCGACGCCGCCGTCAACGCGGGCCGTTCCGCACTGCTGGTGGAGGCGCTCACCCGGCGGCCCGAACTGCTCCTCGCCGCCACCGAGGACCGGCTGCACCAGGACTACCGCGCCTCCGCCATGCCGGACAGCGCCGCGCTGGTCGGCGCGCTGCGTGCGGAGGGGGTCCCCGCGGTCATCTCCGGGGCCGGCCCGACCGTACTGGCGCTCACCGACGAGGCGGGCGTCGACAAGGTGCTCTCCTTCGCCGGGCACCACGGCCACGGCGGCGACCCGGCGTTCGCCGCGCACCGGCTGGGCGTCGACCGCACCGGGGCCACCGTGCTCCCGCTGGACGTCTGAGCAGCTGGTTTGGCCCTGCGGCGAGCCGGGCCGTCCGGACACGATTGGCAGGCCCGAGGTCGGGGAATGTCTGAGGGGGTCGGTAGTGTTAATCTCATTGCTGCACCATGTGCCCTCCGGGGCTCGGTGCGCCGCGTCCCGATCCCAGCGCTCCACTGCCGTGGAGCCGCCGCGATGTCCGGGGCGACGATTCTCCGGGAGCCCACCGCAGCGCGTACGCAGCCTGCCTGCGCGACATGCGGCCGCATCCCGAAGCCGTGACGGCACCTGACTCCCACCCGCGGCCTCCCACCTGGAGGCCAGGACGGGCGGAGCGCGGGTCACCGTCACGCGACGGGGGCCCGGGATTCGCAGGCAGCGCGGGGGCAACGCCCTCTGGGGAGGTCGACACTCGACCGGCCCACGCGCCACCCAGCACCACCGTGCTTCACGCACCGCACCTCGCAGCTCTCCCTCGACGGGCTCCCGCCATTCGAGGGACCACCGCCTCGGACCGACGCAGTCGAGCGTTGGTCAGGACAGCACAACCGGTCGCCGAGCCAGACAGGCCGACGTCCGCTCCAGGGAAGGACCCTTAGTGAGCGACTCCACCGATCTGATGGGCGCGCGCCCGGACGCCGATGCGTCGGACGCGTCCGCCGCCCCCGCCGCCCCGCGCCGCCGTCGCAGTGCCGCCGCGGGCCTGGACGGCATGGTCCTGGCCGAGCTGCAGAAGCTCGCCGCGGACCTGGGCATCACCGGCACCGGACGCATGCGCAAGAGCCAGCTGATCGAGACCATCAAGGAGAAGAGCGGCGGGGACCCGCTGCTCGCCGCCGGTGGCGCCCCGGCCGCCAAGCGCACCGCCGCCAAGGCGGACGCCGAGGCCCCGGCCGAGAAGCCGGCCCGCCGCAGCAAGGCCGCAGCCGCCGCTGCCGCGGCCCCGGCCGCCGAGGCGCAGGCCCAGATCGAGATCCCGGTCCAGGCCGCCGCCGAGACCGCCGCACCGGCCCGGGCCGAGCGCACCCGCCGCCGCGCCACCTCGGCCGCCGGCGCCCCCACCGCCCCGGCCGCCGAGGCCGTCGCCGAGGCCGCCACCGTCGCGGTGGCCGAGCCCAAGCAGGCCGAGCGTCCGGCCGAGACCCGCGGCTTCGAGGGCCGCGAGGAGGGTCGCGAGACCCGTCGTGACCGCCGCGAGCGCCGTGACCGCCGCGAGACGGGCGAGCGCACCGAGCGCGCCGAGCGCCAGGACGGCGCCGAGGCCCAGGCCGGCCAGGACAGCGAGGGTCGCGAGTCGCGTCGCGACCGCCGCAACCGCCGCGAGCGCGCCGACCGCCAGGGCGGCCAGCAGGGCCAGCAGCAGGGCCAGGGCGACGGCCAGCAGCGCCGCGAGGGCGGCCAGCAGGCCCAGCAGCCGCAGGCCCAGCAGGGCGGCTACGACGACGACGAGTTCGGCGAGGGCCGTCGGGGCCGTCGCGGCCGTTACCGCGACCGTCGGGGCCGTCGCGGCCGCGAGGGCTTCGAGACCGGCGCCGTCGAGCCGCAGATCGGCGAGGACGACGTCCTGATCCCGGTCGCGGGCATCCTCGACATCCTCGACAACTACGCGTTCGTCCGCACCTCCGGCTACCTGCCGGGCCAGAACGACGTCTACGTCTCGCTCGCCCAGGTCCGCAAGAACGGCCTGCGCAAGGGTGACGCCATCACCGGTGCGGTGCGCCAGCCGCGTGAGGGCGAGCGCCGCGAGAAGTTCAACGCCATGGTGCGGCTGGACTCCGTCAACGGCATGGACCCGGAGACCGGCCGCGGCCGCCCCGAGTTCAACAAGCTCACCCCGCTCTACCCGCAGGAGCGGCTGCGCCTGGAGACCGACCCGGGCGTGCTGACCACCCGGATCATCGACCTGGTGTCGCCGATCGGCAAGGGCCAGCGAGGCCTGATCGTGGCGCCGCCGAAGACCGGCAAGACCATGGTGCTCCAGGCGGTCGCCAACGCGATCACCCACAACAACCCCGAGTGCCACCTGATGGTCGTCCTGGTCGACGAGCGTCCGGAAGAGGTCACCGACATGCAGCGGTCGGTGAAGGGCGAGGTCATCTCCTCGACCTTCGACCGCCCGGCCGAGGACCACACCACCGTCGCCGAGCTGGCCATCGAGCGCGCCAAGCGCCTGGTGGAGCTGGGCCACGACGTGGTCATCCTGCTGGACTCGATCACCCGCCTGGGCCGCGCCTACAACCTGGCGGCGCCGGCCTCCGGCCGCATCCTGTCCGGCGGTGTCGACTCGACCGCGCTGTACCCGCCGAAGAAGTTCTTCGGTGCCGCGCGCAACATCGAGAACGGCGGCTCGCTGACCATCCTGGCCACCGCGCTGGTCGAGACCGGCTCGCGCATGGACGAGGTGATCTTCGAGGAGTTCAAGGGCACCGGCAACATGGAGCTCAAGCTCGACCGGAAGCTCTCGGACAAGCGCATCTTCCCGGCCGTCGACGTGGACGCCTCCAGCACCCGCAAGGAGGAGATCCTGCTCGGCAGCGAGGAGTTGGCCATCGTCTGGAAGCTGCGCCGGGTGCTGCACGCGCTCGACTCGCAGCAGGCGATCGAGCTGCTCCTGGACAAGATGAAGCAGACCAAGAGCAACGCCGAGTTCCTGATGCAGATCGCCAAGACCACCCCCGGCTCCGGCGACTGACCGCAGCCGGACGGCTGACGGAGCACGGAACCCCGGATCGCGCGAGCGGTCCGGGGTTCCGTGCGTCCGGGGCCGCCCTGTTCCAGAGTTGGGACACCTTGGCACTATTTGATCTTCTTGTCCGATTTACTCTGGATCGTATGGCCGTGCACAAGAGGGTCCCGGGTCGCCGCCGCAAGGTCCTGCGGGTGGCCGCCTGCGCGTTCGTCGCGCTCGTCGTCGTCGGCGGCGGGGCGGCCGGGTGGGCGTACCTGAAGCTCGACGGCAACCTCAGGAGCGTCGACATCGACTCCCGCCTCGGCGACGCCCGGCCCCCGGCCGCCACCGACGGCTCCTTCAACATCCTGGTGCTGGGCTCCGACTCGCGGGTCGGCGAGAACGGTGACCTGGCCGGCGGGAGCACCGGCGACTCCGCCCGCTCCGACACCGCGATGGTGGTGCACATCAGCCAGGACCACTCCCGGGCCTCGATCGTCTCGATCCCGCGCGACACCCTGGTCGACCGCCCCCAGTGCACGGACGGCGCCGGCAAGGCCGTCCCGGCCGCCGAGCGCGCCATGTACAACAGCGCCTTCGAGACCGGCGGCGCGGCCTGTGCGGTCAAGACCACCGAGCAGCTCACCGGGCTGCGGATGGACCACTACCTCCAGGTGGACTTCGCCGGCTTCGCCCGGGTCGTGGACTCGATAGGCGGGGCCACCGTGAGCACCGCGGTGGCCATCCAGGACAAGGACAGCGGGCTCGACCTGCCCGCCGGGCAGCACCACCTCGACGGACAGCAGGCGCTCGCCTTCGTGCGAACCCGGCACGGCGTCGGCGACGGCAGCGACCTCGGCCGGATCGAGCTGCAGAAGCAGATGGTCAAGTCGCTGCTCCAGCAGGCCGGCGGGATCGGACTGTTCTCCGACCCGGTCAAGCTGTGGTCGATCGGCGACACCATGACGAAGAGCATCACCGCCGACTCCGCGCTCGGCTCGGTGAACTCCCTGGTGGGGCTGGTGCAGGAGCTCAAGGGGATCGGGCCGGACCGGCTGACCATGGTCACCCTGCCGGTGATGACCGCCCCCACCGACTCCAACCGGGTGGTCGAGCAGCAGCCGCAGGCCGGGAGCGTCTGGGCGGCGCTCAGGGCCGACCAGTCGGTCCCGCGGGCCGTACTCTCCGCCCAGCCCCAGAACCCCGTCCAGGCGGTGCCCACGGGCCCGGCGCAGGCCCCGACGGGCCCCACGGGCGTCCACGAACGCCTCCCCTAGAGCCGCCGCCCGCTGGGACGCCGACGGGAGGCCGCCGGCCGGCGCCGGCCGGCGCCCGGAATATCCCGGAACGGCACCCGGTTTGGGAAGATGCGGCCGGTCCTGGCAGACTGGTACGTCGGTCCCGGTTCACGTGCGGCACTCCAGTCGCCGACCCGGTGCCCTCCCGAAAACTAGGAGAACCCCTTGAAGTCCAACGTTCACCCGGAGTACGTGGTCACCCGCGTGACCTGCACCTGCGGCGCCGAGTTCACCACCCGCTCGACCGAGACCAGCGGCGAGATCCGCGCCGAGGTCTGCTCGCAGTGCCACCCGTTCTACACCGGCAAGCAGAAGATCCTCGACACCGGTGGCCGCGTGGCCCGCTTCGAGGCCCGCTTCGGCAAGCAGCACAGCGCGAAGGCCTAGCGCTCCCTCGGCGCCGGTTCCCGGTGCCCCCGTACTCGTTGTCGGGGGCGCTGGGGGCCGGCGCCGTTCGCGTCCCAGCGCGCGGTCCACAGCTCCACCGTTCCGACCCCCCACACGTTCCGAGTCCCCGGGAAGAAGGCCCCCCATGTTCGAGGCAGTCGAAGAGCTCCTCGTCGAGCACGCCGACCTCGAAACGAGGCTGGCCGACCCGTCCGTCCACGCGGACCAGAACAACGCCCGCAAGCTGGCCAAGCGGTACGCCGAGCTGACCCCGATCACCCGGGTCTACCGGCAGTGGCGGCAGGCCGGCGAGGACATCGAGGCCGCGCGCGAACTCGCCGCCGAGGAGCCGGAGTTCCTCTCCGAGGTGAAGGACTCCGAGGCGCGCCGCGACGAGCTGACCGAGGAACTGCGGCTGCTGCTCGTCCCGCGCGACCCGAGCGACGACAAGGACGTCATCCTGGAGATCAAGGCGGGCGAGGGCGGCGAGGAGTCCGCGCTGTTCGCCGGCGACCTGCTCCGGATGTACCTGCGCTACGCCGAGCGGATCGGCTGGAAGACCGAGATCATCGACTCCAACGAGTCCGACCTCGGCGGCTACAAGGACGTCTCGGTGGCCGTGAAGACCAAGGGCAACGCCGAACCCGGCCAGGGCGTCTGGGCCCGGCTGAAGTACGAGGGCGGCGTGCACCGCGTGCAGCGCGTCCCCGCCACCGAGTCCCAGGGCCGCATCCACACCTCCGCGGCGGGCGTGCTGGTCACCCCCGAGGCGGAGGAGGTCGAGGTCGAGATCCTCGCCAACGACCTGCGGATCGACGTCTACCGCTCCTCCGGCCCCGGCGGCCAGTCGGTCAACACCACCGACTCCGCGGTCCGGATCACCCACCTGCCGACCGGTATCGTGGCGTCCTGCCAGAACGAGAAGAGCCAGCTGCAGAACAAGGAGCAGGCGATGCGCATCCTGCGTTCGCGGCTGCTGGCCGCCGCGCAGGAGGAGGCCGAGCGCGAGGCCTCGGACGCGCGTCGCAGCCAGGTCCGCACGGTGGACCGCTCCGAGCGGATCCGGACGTACAACTACCCGGAGAACCGCATCTCGGACCACCGCACGGGGTTCAAGGCGTACAACCTGGACCAGGTCCTGGACGGCGACCTGAACGCGGTGATCCAGTCCTGCGTCGACAAGGACGCGGCGGCCAAGCTCGCCGCGGCCCAAGAGAACTGAGACCGGCGCGCCCCAGCCCGACGCAAGCCTGAAGCCGGAGCGCAGAAACAAGAGGTCGTACGGATGAACCTGCTGCTCGCGGAGGTGGCCCAGGCCACCCAGCGGTTGGCCGCGGCCGGCGTGCCGTCGCCGCGCTTCGACGCGGAGGAACTCGCCGCCTACGTCCACCGCGTCAAGCGCAGCCAGCTGCACACGGTGAAGGACGCCGACTTCGACGCCCGCTACTGGGAGGCGGTCTCGCGCCGCGAGGCGCGCGAGCCGCTGCAGCACATCACCGGGCGGGCGTTCTTCCGCTACCTCGAACTGGAGGTCGGCCCCGGGGTGTTCGTGCCCCGGCCGGAGACCGAATCGGTCGTCGAGTGGGCGATAGACGCGGTGCGCGACATGGACGTCGCCGAGCCGCTGGTGGTCGACCTGTGCTCCGGCTCCGGCGCCATCGCGCTCGCCCTGGCCCAGGAACTCCCGCGCTCCACCGTGCACGCCTTCGAACTCGACGAGGGCGCGCTGGAGTACACCCGGCGCAACATCGAGGCCAGCCCGGACCGGGCCAGGGTCACCCTGCACGCCGGGGACGCCACCAAGGCCTTCGAGGACGACCGCTCCTGGGACGGCCGCTTCGACCTGGTCATCTCCAACCCGCCGTACATCCCGCTCACCGAGTGGGAGTACGTCGCGCCCGAGGCCCGCGACCACGACCCGCAGATGTCCCTGTTCTCCGGCGAGGACGGCCTGGACACCATCCGCGGCATCGAGCGGGTCGCCGCCCGGCTGCTGCGCCCGGGCGGCGCGGTGGTGATCGAGCACGCCGACCAGCAGGGCGGCCAGGTGCCGTGGATCTTCAACGAGGAACGCGGCTGGACGGACACCGCCGATCACCGCGACCTGAACAACCGGCCGCGCTTCACGACCGCCCGAAGGGTCGGGTCGTGAACAGTCGAGCGCGGTACGACCGCCCGAAGGGTCGGGTCGTGAACAGTCGAGCGCGGTACGACCGCCCGAAGGGTCGGGTCGTGACCATCGAACGCGGCGCGACCGCGCGCAAGGCCGCGCCGTGAAGACCGCTGTGAACGTCATGAGTCATTTCGGAAGGGGACCGCACCGATGAGCCGCCGCTACGACTGTGCCGACGCCGGGGACCGCGCCACCGGCCTGCGCGAGGCCGCCTCGGCCATCCGCCGCGGCGAACTCGTCGTGCTGCCCACCGACACCCTCTACGGCGTCGGTGCGGACGCCTTCTCCCCGGAGGCCGTCGGTGAGCTGCTGGCCGCCAAGGGCCGCGGCCGCACCATGCCCTCGCCCGTCCTGGTCGGCTCGCCGACCACCCTGCACGGCCTGGTCACCGACTTCTCCGAGCAGGCCTGGGAGCTGGTCGACGCCTTCTGGCCCGGCGGCCTCACCCTGGTCGCCCGGCACCAGCCCTCACTGCGCTGGGACCTCGGCGAGACCCGCGGCACCGTCGCCGTCCGGATGCCGCTGCACCCGGTCGCCATCGAGCTGCTGAACACCACCGGCCCGCTCGCCGTCTCCAGCGCCAACAGGACCGGCGGGCCGTCCCCGGCGACCTGCGACGAGGCGCAGGCCCAGCTCGGCGACGCGATCTCGGTCTACCTGGACGGCGGGCAGGCCGACCACGCCACCGCCTCGTCCATCGTCGACGTGACCGGCAAGGTGCCGGTCCTGCTGCGGGCCGGCGCGATCAGCCTCGAGCAGCTGAGGGAGGTCGTCCCCGACCTGGAGGCCGGAAGTTGACGCCCACCGCCTCGCTCCACGACAGGCCCGGCATAGCGCCGTACCTGAGCGTGGGCCCCAGGCCGCTGGACCACTTCCGGATCCTGTTCGTCTGCACCGGGAACATCTGCCGCTCGCCGATAGCCGAGCGGCTCACCCGGCGTGAGCTGGACACCCGGCTCAGCCCCCGGGTGGCCGGCCGGATCCTGGTCGAGAGCGCCGGCACCTGGGGCCACGTGGGCGCGCCGATGGAGGACCACGCCGCGACCGTGCTCGACGAGTACGGCGCCGACAGCGGCGGCTTCACCGGCCGGGAGTTGCTGGACGAGCACGTGGTCGAGGCCGACCTGGTGCTCACCGCGACGCTGGACCACCGCGCCCAGGTGATCTCGATGGGCCACGAGGCGGGGCTGCGCACCTTCACGATGAAGGAGTTCACCCGACTGGTACGGACGATCGACCCGGGCACCCTGCCGGACCCGCGGCGCGGCGCCGACGTCACCGAGCGGGCCCGCGCCCTGGTCCGGGCGGCCGCCGCGCTGCGCGGCTGGCTGCTGGCCGCGACCCCGGAGTCCGACGAGGTGGACGACCCGTACGGGGCTCCGATCGGCATGTTCCGCAACTGCGGCGAGGAGATATTCCACGCGGTCGACCCGGTGGTCACCGCGCTCACCGGCGTCCAGGCGCCGTCCTAAGGGGCTGTCCGGGTCCCCTTGGGGCCCGAACGGCCCTGTGCCGCCGAGCCGGGCGGCCGAGACGGTCCTACGCTGGGTGGACCGTCCCTGCAGCGCCCGGGAGCCCTGCCATGACCGTCACCGATGCCGCGACCGGCCCGACCGCGACGACGAGGGGGCGCCCGTGGGCGTCCGAGGCGCTGCACCGGGCGGATCCGCAGATCGCCGACCTGCTGGCCGCCGAGGCCGAGCGGCGCGCCGAGACGATCCAGCTGCTGGCGGGGGAGAACCTGACCAGCCCGGCCGTCCTGGCGGCGCTGACCGGGCCGCTGATCGACAAGTACGCCGAGGGCTACCCCGGCCGCCGGCACCACACCGGCTGCGCGCTGGCCGACGCCGCGGAGCTGCTGGCGATCGACCGGGCCCGCCAGCTGTTCTCCGCCCCGCACGCCAACGTCCAGCCCAGGTCAGTGACTTCGGCGATGCTGGCGGCCTACGCGGCGCTGCTGCGGCCCGGTGACGGGGTGCTGGCGATGTCGCTGGAGCACGGCGGCCACCTCAGCTGCGGCTCGCGGGCCAACTTCTCCGGCCGCTGGTTCGACTTCACCGGCTACGGAGTGCGCGAGGGCGACGGCCTGATCGACCTCGACCAGGTGCGGGAGCTGGCCCGGCTGCACCGTCCCAAGGCGATCGTGGCGGGTTCGATCTCCCACCCCCGGCACCCGGACTGGGAGGCCTTCCGGGAGATCGCCGACGAGGTGGACGCCTATCTGATCGCCTCGGTCGCGCAGACCACGGGCCTGGTCGCGGCCGGGGTGGCGCCCTCCCCGGTGCCCTACGCGGACGTCACGGTGGCGGCCACCCACAAGCTGCTGCGCGGCCCGCGCGGGGGCCTGCTGCTGTCCACCGCGGAGCTGGCCGAGCGGATCGACCGGGCGGTGTTCCCGTTCAGCCAGGGCGGCGCGGCGATGAACGAGGTGGCCGGCAAGGCGGTGGCCCTGGCGGAGGCCGGGACGCCCGCCTACCGCGCGTACGCGGAGCGGGTGGTGTCCGGGGCGCAGGAGCTCGCCAGGGGGCTCGCAGAGGCCGGAATGCGCCCTCTGACGGGCGGCACCGACACCCACCTGGTGACCGCCGACGTGAGCCCGCTCGGCGTGACCGGTGCGGAGGCCGAACGGCGCTGCGCCGCGGCCGGGTTGCTGCTCGGCAAGTGCGCACTTCCGTACGACCCGGTGCCGCCCGCCGAGGCCTCCGGGATCCGACTGGGCACGGGCACCGTGACCAGCCAGGGGATGGGCGCGGCGGAGCTGGCCGAGATCGCCGGGCTGATCGCCCGGCTGCTGTCCGGGCAGGCGCCCGCGCCGGTCGCGGAGCGGGTCCGGGAGCTGGCGGCGGCCTTCGCCCAGCGGGACTGAGGGGCGTGGGCGCGCGCCGGGGAGCGGACCGGTCGCGGGGTGCCGCGCACGGGTATCGGGATCTCCTACCCGGGAGAGCGAACCGCGATGCACGTCCCGGGCGTCCGACTCAATAAGGTGTGTGCCGTGGCGACGCACCTCGAACCCCGGGAAGGCAGGGGAGTACCTTCGGTACTTCCCCGTTCGACAGTGATGCAGGAGGCCAGTGGTGCGTGAGTATCTGCTGGTGCTGTTCTGCACCGCCGCCGTCACCTACCTGCTGACCGGTCCGGTCCGCAAGTTCGCCATCGCGGCCGGCGCGATGCCCCCGGTCCGCGCCCGCGACGTGCACCGCGAGCCCACTCCGCGGCTCGGCGGCATCGCGATGTTCGGCGGGCTGTGCGCGGGCATCCTGGTCGCCTCGCAGCTGGACAACCTGAGCAAGGTCTTCAACGGGGGCAGTGACATCCGCGCGCTGCTGTCCGGCGCCGGGATCATGTTCCTGCTGGGTGTGCTCGACGACAAGTGGGGCGTGGACGCCCTGGTGAAGCTCGGCGGCCAGATGATCGCCGCCGGTGTGATGGTGTGGCAGGGCGTCACGGTGATCACCCTCCCGGTGCCCGGCGTCGGCCCGGTGGCGGTGAGCCCGACCCAGGGCATGGTCATCTCGGTGACCCTGGTCGTCGTCATGGTCAACGCGGTCAACTTCATCGACGGTCTGGACGGCCTGGCGGGCGGCATGGTCTGCATCGCCGCGATGGCGTTCTTCCTGTACAGCTACCGGCTCTGGTACGGCTACGCGATCACGGACGCGGCCCCCGCGGTGCTGTTCAGCGTGCTGCTGATCGGCATGTGCCTGGGCTTCCTGGCGCACAACATGCACCCCGCGCGGATCTTCATGGGCGACTCGGGCTCGATGATGCTGGGCCTGATGCTGGCCGTCGCCGCGATCTCGATCACCGGCCGGGTCGACCCGGACCTGATCAACAGCGAGACCGGTTCGCAGACCGCCACCGTGCACACCCTGGTGCCGATCTACATCCCGCTGCTGCTGCCGCTGACGGTCATCGCGCTGCCGCTGGCCGACCTGCTGCTCGCGGTGGTGCGCCGCACCTGGGCCGGGCAGTCCCCGTTCGCCGCCGACAAGCGCCACCTGCACCACCGGCTGCTCCAGGTCGGGCACTCGCACAGCCGCGCCGTACTGATCATGTACTTCTGGGCCGCGCTGATCGCCTTCGGCACCGTCGCCTTCTCGGTGACCAACACCGGCCGCACGGTGGTGCTGACCCTCGCCGGGCTCTGCCTGGTCGGCCTGGTGGTGCTGCTGACCCCGCGGTTTCGCCCGCGGGCCCCGCGGGCGGTGCAGTCCTTCGTCCCGCCGCGGTACCGGCGGCGGTCCGCCGCGGCCCCGATGGCTGAACTGTCGGCAAAGGACAAGCAACTTCTCGGTGAAGCCAGCCGGGGCCCGGCCGCGCGCTCAGACCACCACGGGGCCACCGGCCGCCGCTGACAGAACAGTTGAAGGTACGTCAAATGGGCTCACCCGTACGGCGGAACCGCTGGGCCGTCGGTGTGACAGGAGCCACACATTCATGGTAAAGCTCTCATCAAATAGTTTGTGATACCGTTCACGAGTACCGAGAACACGCCGAAAGACCTGACAGGTGGAGGACTTCCGTCCCTCGTCGGTCTCCCTCGACGGGCCCGCCGCGCTCGCGGGCGGCCCGGCGGCGGCCACTCGGTCGGTGACACCCCGCCACCATCTGTGCCCGTCCCCCCGCCACATCGACATGCCGCCGGAGCTGCCGACATGCCGTCCACCGACGCCCGGATCCTCCGAGGCGCCGCGATTCCCACTGCGGTCGCCGGGATCATCGCCATGGCGATCTCCTTCGCCGTCGCCGGCGGGAAGGGCCTGCTCGGCGCCCTCATCGGTGTGGTGCTCGTGATGGCCTTCTTCGCCTCCGGCCAGGTCGCGCTCGACCGGCTGACCAGGTCGAACCCGCACATCATGATGGCCGCGGCGCTGCTGGTGTACACCACGCAGATCCTGCTGGTGGGCATCGTCCTGGCGGTCTTCAAGAACACCGACCTGTTCAACCGGCAGGCCTTCGCCTTCACCCTGCTCGGGTGCGCCCTGATCTGGACGGGCTTCCAGGTGCGCGGCGCGCTCAAGGCCAAGACCTTCTACGTCGACCCCGGCGCCTCGGAAAACAAGGGCGACAAGCCCTCCGACAAGGGTCGTCAACAGTGACGAGGCCTGACTGTCCCCCCAACGAGGGGGGCGGTGTTTATGCCGCACTGACGGGCTGCTATCGTCCGTCGCAACAACGGAGTACGGGAAGAGGCCAGGTCTGTCCGGACAGTGGACGGATCGCCCCCCGGATCCGCGCAGTCTTCGATGATCCCGCGGTCGCGCAGCAAGCCGTCGCGCGGGGTCGGCGAGAAACCCATCAAGTTCCAGTGCCGCTCCGTGGTCGCAGGCCACGCCGACACACCGAGGTTGCCGTAACCATGCGTCACGACGAAGGAGTCCGTGGTGAGTGCTGAACTCACGTCCCTCGCCTCAGGCAGTTGCCACTTCGGGGACGCTGGCTGCGGCTTCCCGGCCCCGGGTCTGAACGAGTTCCAGTTCAAGCCGATCTTCTCGGTCGGCGGCATCGACTTCAACAAGCCGATGCTGCTGTCGATCATCGTCGCGCTCCTGGTCGTCGTGTTCTTCTGGGCCTCGTTCGCGAAGCCGCGTCTGGTCCCGGGCAAGCTGCAGCTCGTCGGTGAGATCGGCTACGACTTCGTCAAGCGCTCCATCGTGCTGGAGACGATCGGCAAGAAGGGCGAGAAGTACGTCCCGATGCTGGTCTCGATGTTCTTCTTCATCTGGTTGATGAACATCATGTCGATCATCCCGTTCGCGCAGTACCCCGTGACGGCGACGATCGCGTTCCCGGCCGGCCTCGCGGCCGTCGTGTGGATCACCTACATGACGCTGACCTTCAAGAAGCACGGCTTCGTCGGCGGCTTCAAGAACCTCTGCTGGCCCTCGGGCATCCCCGGCTGGGTCATGTTCATCCTGGTGCCGATCGAGTTCTTCTCGAACATCTTCGTGCGCCCCTTCACGCTCGCGGTCCGAGCCTTCGCGAACATGTTCGCCGGCCACCTGCTGATCGTGATGTTCTCCATCGCCTCCTGGTACCTGCTCAGCCCGACCCTCGGCGCGCTGTACGGCTCGGCCTCGTTCGTCGTCGCCGTCGCCCTGACCGCCTTCGAGCTGCTGGTCCAGTTCCTGCAGGCCTACATCTTCGTGATGCTGGCCAGCAGCTACATCGCCGGTGCCCTGGAAGAGGCGCACTGAGCCAGGGGGCTCCGGCCCCGCCCAAGAACCACATCCCGGATCGCCCGGTGGCCAATCACCACCGGTTCACCACCCTGCAAAGGACAACGTCAATGAGCATCCTCGCTGAGGGCACTGTCTACGGTTCCGTCGCCTCCATCGGCTACGGCCTCGCCGCCATCGGCCCCGGCATCGGCGTCGGTCTGATCTTCGGTAACGGTGTCCAGGCCATGGCCCGCCAGCCCGAGGCTGCCGGTCTCATCCGTTCCAACATGTTCATCGGCTTCGCGCTGACCGAGGCGCTGGCCCTCATCGGCATCGTCATGCCGTTCGTCTTCGGCAACAAGTAATCCTGCCGCAGACCCTTTCGAGGAAGGTCCAGAAATGAGCATCGTGGCTCAGCTCGCGGCTGAGGAGAAGATGAACCCTCTTCTCCCCAACTGGCCCGAGATCGTTATCGGCCTGCTCTGCTTCTTCATCGTCTTCGGTCTGCTCGGCAAGAAGCTCCTTCCCAGCATCGAGAAGGTGCTGTCGGAGCGCCGGGACGCCATCGAAGGCGGCATGGAGCGCGCCGAGGCCGCTCAGGCCGAGGCCCAGGCCCTGCTTGAGCAGTACCGCGCCGAGCTCGCCGAGGCGCGCCACGAGGCTGCCCGGATCGTCGAGCAGGCTCGCGAGCAGGGCGCCGCCCAGCTCGCCGAGATGCGCGAGGAGGGCCAGCGTCAGCGCGAGGCCATCGTCGCCGCCGGTCACGCGCAGATCGAGGCCGACAAGAAGCAGGCGACTGCCGCCCTGCGCCAGGACGTGGGTTCGCTGGCCACCCAGCTGGCTTCCCGCATCGTGGGTGAGTCCCTGGAGGACTCCGCCCGGCAGAGCGGCGTGATCGACCGCTTCCTGGACGAGCTGGAGGCCAAGGCCGCCGTTGCTCAGGGTGCGGCCAAGTGATCGGCGCCAGCCGCGAGGCTCTTGCCGCCGGTCGGCAGAACCTGGACAGCCTGACCGACTCCACCTCGGTGGACGCGGCCAAGCTCGCCGAGGAGCTCACCGCCGTCACGGCCGTGCTGGACCGCGAGGTGTCGCTGCGCCGCGTCCTGACCGACCCGTCCCGGTCGGGCCAGGACAAGGCCCAGCTGATCACCTCGCTGCTGACCGGTCAGGTCTCCGGCGAGACCGTGGACCTGGTCTCCGGCCTGGTCCGCTCCCGCTGGTCGGGTTCGCGCGACCTGGTGGACGCGACCGAGGAGCTCGCCGCGTACGCCGAGGTCATCGCCGCGGACAAGGCCGGCGTCCTGGACGACGTCGAGGACGAGCTGTTCCGCTTCGGCCGGGTGGTGAGCGGCTCGCACGAGCTGCGCGCCGCGCTGACCGAGCCCAAGGCCGGCGCCGCCGCGAAGACCGAGCTGATCAAGAAGCTGCTCGGCGGCCGCACCAACGCCGGCACCGTCCGGCTGGTCACCGCCCTCGTGAACGTGCCGCGTGGCCGTAGCCTGGAGCAGGGCCTCGAGTCCTACTCGAAGCTCGCCTCCGCGCGCCGCGGCCGCATGGTGGCCCTGGTCACCAGCGCGGTGCCGCTGTCGGACGCCCAGAAGGAGCGCCTGTCCGGTGCTCTGGGCCGGATGTACGGCCGCCAGGTCCACCTGAACATCGACGTCGACCCCGAGGTCGTCGGTGGTGTCCGGGTGCAGATCGGCGACGAGATCATCGACGGCACCGTGTCGAGCCGCCTCGAAGGCGCTCGCCAGTCGCTCGAAGGCTGAGCAACCAGCAGCACATCCGACCCTCGGTCGGGAAACCGGCTCCCCAAGGAGTCGGCAAAACGTACGGCCGGTTCATACGACCCGGCCGAGAGTCGAGTACTTGCGGCCCTCAATGGCGGGCCGAGGATCGCAAACTAGGAGAGCAGGGAAGCCTGATGGCGGAGCTTACGATCCGTCCGGAGGAGATCCGGGACGCGCTGGCCGACTTTGTCCAGTCGTACCAGCCGGACGCCGCTTCTGTGGAAGAGGTCGGCACGGTCACTGACGCGGCGGACGGCATCGCGCATGTCGAGGGCCTGCCCTCGGTCATGGCGAACGAGCTGCTGAAGTTCGAGGACGGCACGCTCGGCCTCGCGCTGAACCTCGACACCCGCGAGATCGGTGTCGTCGTCCTCGGTGAGTTCGGCGGCATCGAAGAGGGCCAGACCGTGCGCCGCACGGGCGAGGTCCTCTCGGTTCCGGTCGGCGACGGCTACCTCGGCCGCGTCGTGGACCCGCTGGGCAACCCGATCGACGGTCTCGGCGACATCGCCGCCAGCGGCCGCCGCGCCCTTGAGCTGCAGGCCCCCGGCGTCATGGCCCGCAAGTCGGTCAAGCAGCCGCTGCAGACCGGCATCAAGGCCATCGACGCGATGACCCCGATCGGCCGCGGCCAGCGCCAGCTGATCATCGGCGACCGCCAGACCGGCAAGACCGCGGTGGCCGTCGACACGATCATCAACCAGCGTGACAACTGGCGCTCGGGCGACCCGGAGAAGCAGGTCCGCTGCATCTACGTCGCCGTGGGCCAGAAGGGCTCCACCATCGCGTCCGTCCGCGGTGCCCTGGAGGAGGCCGGCGCGCTGGAGTACACCACCATCGTGGCCGCTCCCGCCTCCGACCCGGCCGGCTTCAAGTACCTCGCCCCGTACACCGGTTCGGCCATCGGCCAGGAGTGGATGTACGACGGCAAGCACGTCCTGATCATCTTCGACGACCTGTCGAAGCAGGCCGAGGCCTACCGCTCCGTCTCCCTGCTGCTGCGCCGCCCGCCGGGCCGCGAGGCCTACCCGGGTGACGTCTTCTACCTGCACTCCCGCCTGCTGGAGCGCTGCGCCAAGCTCAACGACGCCCTCGGCGGCGGCTCGATGACCGGTCTGCCGATCATCGAGACCAAGGCCAACGACGTCTCGGCGTACATCCCGACCAACGTCATCTCCATCACCGACGGCCAGTGCTTCCTGGAGTCCGACCTGTTCAACGCCGGCATCCGCCCGGCCGTGAACGTCGGCATCTCGGTCTCCCGCGTCGGTGGCTCCGCCCAGATCAAGGCCATGCGCTCGGTCGCCGGCCGTCTGCGCCTGGACCTCGCCCAGTACCGCGAGCTGGAGGCCTTCGCCGGCTTCGGCTCCGACCTGGACGCGGCCTCCAAGGCCCAGCTGGAGCGCGGTGCGCGCATGGTCGAGCTGCTGAAGCAGGGCCAGTACCAGCCGTTCCCGGTCGAGGAGCAGGTCGTCTCCATCTGGGCCGGCACCACCGGCAAGCTGGACGACGTCCCGGTCGCCGAGATCCGCCGCTTCGAGCGCGAGTTCCTGGACCACGTGCGCCTGCAGCACAAGGACCTGCTGGCCGGCATCGTCGAGACCGGTCTGCTGGCCGACGGCACCGTCGACGCCCTGACCGAGGCGATCGAGGCCTTCAAGCAGGGTTACCAGACCGCCGACGGCAAGCTGCTCTCCGAGCAGGCCTGAGTCCGGTAGCGAGGGAAAGGACGTAACGACCCATGGGAGCACAGCTTCGGGTCTACAAGCGCCGGATCCGCTCTGTCACCGCGACGAAGAAGATCACCAAGGCGATGGAGATGATCTCCGCGGCGCGCATCGGCAAGGCGCAGCGCGCGGTGGCGGCCTCCGCTCCGTACGCCGATGAGCTCACCCGGGCGGTGACGGCGGTGGCCACCCGGTCCAACGCCAAGCACCCGCTCACCACCGAGAACCCGAACGCCTCGCGCGCGGCCGTCCTGCTGATCACGGCGGACCGCGGCCTGGCCGGCGGTTACTCGTCCAACGCCATCAAGGCCTCGCTGACGCTCACCGAGCGCCTGCGCGGCGAGGGCAAGGACGTCGTGACCTACATCGTCGGTCGGAAGGGTCTGTCGTACTACACCTTCCGCAACCTGGCGGTGGGGAACTCGTGGACGGGCTTCTCGGACAAGCCGACCTACGGCGACGCGAAGACGGTGGCGGCCGAGCTGATCGAGGCCTTCACGGCCGAGGACGGCGGCGTGGACGAACTCCACGTGGTCTCCACCGAGTTCGTGTCCATGCTGACGCAGGACGCGGTGGAGGCGCGGCTGCTGCCGCTGAAGCTGGACGAGGTCCAGCTCAGCGACCAGACGCCGGCCAAGTCGGAGATCTTCCCGCTGTACGACTTCGAACCGTCGGCCGAGGGCGTCCTGGACGCGCTGCTGCCGCGGTACGTCGAGAGCAGGATCTACAACGCGCTGCTGCAGTCGGCCGCTTCCGAGCACGCCGCCCGCCGCCGCGCGATGAAGAGCGCGACGGACAATGCCGGCGAGCTCATCAAGTCGCTCACGCGGCTTGCCAACTCGGCCCGTCAGGCCGAGATCACCCAGGAAATCAGCGAGATCGTCGGTGGCGCCAACGCGCTCGCTGACGCCAGCCGCGGGAGCGAATGAGTATGACCACCACTGTTGAGCCGACCACGGCGACGGGCCGCGTCGCGCGGGTCATCGGCCCGGTCGTCGACGTGGAGTTCCCCGTCGACGCGATCCCGGAGATGTACAACGCCCTGCACGTCGAGGTGGACAACCCCGACGGCTCGGGCAAGAAGACCCTGACCCTCGAGGTCGCCCAGCACCTCGGCGACGGCCTGGTCCGCGGCATCTCGATGCAGCCGACCGACGGCCTGGTCCGCGGTTCGCAGGTCACCGACACCGGTGCCGCGATCTCCGTGCCGGTCGGCCAGATCACCAAGGGCAAGGTCTTCAACGCCCTCGGTGACGTGCTGAACGTCGACCAGGCGGAGTTCGACTCCCAGGTCGAGGTCCGGTGGCCGATCCACCGCAAGGCCCCCGACTTCAAGGACCTCGAGTCCAAGACCGAGATGTTCGAGACCGGCATCAAGGTCATCGACCTGCTCACCCCGTACGTCCAGGGTGGCAAGATCGGTCTGTTCGGTGGCGCCGGTGTCGGCAAGACCGTTCTGATCCAGGAGATGATCTACCGCGTCGCCGAGAACTTCGGTGGTGTGTCGGTGTTCGCCGGCGTCGGCGAGCGCACCCGTGAGGGCAACGACCTCATCGACGAGATGGTCGACTCGGGCGTTCTGGACAAGACCGCGCTGGTCTTCGGCCAGATGGACGAGCCGCCGGGCACCCGTCTGCGCGTCGCGCTGTCCGCGCTGACCATGGCGGAGTACTTCCGTGACGTCGAGAAGCAGGACGTGCTCCTCTTCATCGACAACATCTTCCGGTTCACCCAGGCCGGTTCCGAGGTGTCGACCCTGCTCGGCCGCATGCCCTCCGCGGTGGGCTACCAGCCGAACCTGGCCGACGAGATGGGCCTCCTCCAGGAGCGCATCACCTCGACCCGCGGTCACTCGATCACCTCGATGCAGGCGATCTACGTCCCCGCGGACGACCTGACCGACCCGGCCCCGGCCACCACCTTCGCCCACCTGGACGCGACCACCGTTCTGTCGCGCCCGATCTCGGAGAAGGGCATCTACCCGGCCGTCGACCCGCTGGACTCCACGTCCCGCATCCTCGACCCGCGGTACATCGCGCAGAACCACTACGACACGGCCGTCCGTATCAAGGGGATCCTGCAGAAGTACAAGGACCTCCAGGACATCATCGCCATCCTCGGTATGGACGAGCTGTCCGAAGAGGACAAGATCACGGTGCACCGCGCCCGTCGCATCGAGCGCTTCCTCTCGCAGAACACCTACGTGGCGAAGCAGTTCACCGGTGTCGAGGGCTCGACCGTGCCGCTGTCGGAGACCATCGAGGCCTTCAACTCGATCGCCGACGGCAAGTACGACTCCGTTCCGGAGCAGGCCTTCTTCATGTGCGGTGGCATCGAGGACCTCGAGAAGAACGCCGCCGAGCTGGCGAAGAAGTAATCGCGGCCGGTAGCAGCTGAGTGACCGTGAGGGGTGGCCCCCGAGCCTGGGGACCACCCCTCACGTCGCATCGGCTGTGATTCCGGTCAAATCCGTGCCGCCGGTTTCATGCCGGAGGCGCGGGGCCGTTATTCTTACCGAAACTCCCGAGTAATCGGGCGTTGCATGAGCCTAGGAGCCCACGTTGGCTGAGCTGCACGTCGAGCTGGTCGCAGCCGACCGCAAGGTGTGGTCCGGTGCGGCCACCATCGTCGTCGCCCGTACGGCCTCCGGTGACACCGGCATCATGCCGGGCCACACCCCGGTGCTGAGCGTGCTGGAGACCGGTCCGGTCACCATCCGCACGGTGGACGGCGGCACCGTCATCGCCGCGGTGCACGGCGGCTTCATCTCCTTCGCCGACAACAAGCTGTCTCTGCTCGCGGAGATCGCCGAGCTGGCGGACGAGATCGACGTCGCGCGTGCCGAGCGCGCACTGGAGCAGGCCAAGTCCGACCTGGACGCGCACGCCGAGCGTCGCGCCGAGGTCCGACTGTTCGCGGCGCGCGGCCTCAAGGCCCACGCCTGAGTGTGCCGGACCCCGGCTTCGCGGGGTCGACCGACGGTCCCGGGGACGCGCGAGCGTGACCCCGGGACTGTCGTCGTAGTTGGTAGGTCAGCGCGGTCGTCGGTACGGCCGCAACGGGGAACGCGGGTAGCGAGGAGGTAGGTGAGCATGGTCCTCGCGCTTGTGGTGTGTGCGGCGGTCGTGGCGCTGGGAGTGATCGGCCTGATGGCCTTCGCCGTACGCCGCCGCCTGATCCAGAGGGTCGGCGGCACGTTCGACTGCAGTTACCGGCTCAAAATGCCCGCGGACGCCTCGACGCAGCCCGACCTCGACGAGAACGGCAAACCCACCTCAGCCCCGGTCCCCCCGACCGACGGCAAGGGGTGGGTTTTTGGTATCGGCCGCTACAGCGGCGACTCGATCGAGTGGTTCCGGGTCTTCTCGTACGCCCCCCGCCCGCGCAAGGTGCTGCCACGCCGGGAGATCGAGGTGCTCGGTCGGCGCTACCCGGAGGGCCAGGAGGAGCTGGCGCTGCTCTCCGGCTCGGTGGTGCTGCGCTGCCTGCACAGCGGGGCGCCGTTGGAGCTGGCGATGAGCGAGGACGCGCTCACCGGCTTCCTGGCCTGGTTGGAGGCGGCCCCGCCCGGGCAGAGGGTCAACGTCGCGTAGCGACGAGACGGGGGAGGGGCAACCTCGCGTAGGTCCGGGGGGTCACCGGGGGGCCGGCCCGTCGGGCTAGGGTGGCCGCATGGTCAATCTGACGCGCATCTACACCCGTACCGGGGACGACGGCACCACCGCGCTCGGCGACATGAGCCGGACCACCAAGACCGATCCGCGGCTGATCGCGTACGCCGACGCCAACGAGGCGAACGCGGCGATCGGGGTGGCCCTCGCGGCCGGGGCGCTGCCCGAGGACGTGGCGGCCGTGCTCACCCGGGTCCAGAACGACCTGTTCGACGTCGGCGCCGACCTGTCCACGCCCGTGGTCGAGGACCCGAAGTACCCGCCGCTGCGGGTGCTGCAGTCCTACGTCGACCGGCTGGAGGGGGACTGCGACCACTACCTGGAGCAGGTGGAGAAGCTGCGCAGCTTCATCCTGCCCGGCGGCACGCCCGGCGCGGCCCACCTGCACCTGGCCTGCACGGTGGTGCGGCGGGCCGAGCGCTCCACCTGGGCGGCGATCGCCGAGCACGGGGACTCCGTCAACCCGCTGACCGCGAAGTACCTCAACCGGCTGTCCGACCTGCTGTTCATCCTGGCCCGGGTGGCCAACAAGGAGCGCGGCGACGTGCTCTGGGTGCCGGGGGAGAACCGCTAGAGCCGCTAGGCCTTCTCGGCAGGCTCCTTCGGCTCGACCACCCGGCCGTGCTCGACCCGCACGCCGGCCGGGGGCTCCTTGGGCCAGATCGAGTAGCAGCCGGCCACGATCACGTTGACCACGGCCGCGATGCCCAGCTTCCAGTACCACTGGGCGAAGGTGCCGAAGTGGGCGGAGCCCGCGGAGAGCGGCACCAGCAGGGTGATCAGGGTCAGGGTGACCGCCGCCGAGACGACGGTCCGGCCGGCGACCCGCCACTCGTGCGCGGTCCGCTCCGGCCCGTACCTGGGCGAGGGCAGCGGCGCGGGCCCGCCGGCGAAGCGGTGCAGGAAGTGCCGGTCGGCCCAGGCGACCAGCGAGGGGCCGTAGCCGATCGAGAAGCCCGCGTAGCTCGCCGCCAGGGCGTGCATCCAGCTCGCCTCGGCCCCGCTCCGCAGGTTCAGCACGGTGAGGGTGTACAGGGCGAGGTCCACCACCGGCAGGCCGACCAGCAGCGCGGTGCTGGTGCGGCGCCACCGGAGCAGGTAGCGGGCGGAGAGCGCGAGGCCGAGCACGATCCACCAGGAGATCTCGGCCGCGGCGATGAGGGTGACGATCACGTTCTGCTCCCGGTCGTTCGGCGGTGCTTCCAGCCTCGTGCGCGGGCGCGCCGGTGTCGTCGTCGTGCGGTGCGGTCCGGGCCTGCACCTTTCGATGTAGCGGGCTCCTCCGTGCTCCGGAGCCGGGCGGGCCGCCGGGGATGGTGAGATGGGGCCGTGCTCGTACCGTCCCTCCCCCCGCGCCGACTGGACCGGCTGATCGCCCTGTGCGGGCTGCTCGGCGGGGCGGTGCTGATCGTCTTCAAGGTGTACGACCGGGCCGGTCCGGTGCCCCGGTGGGCGGTGGCGCTGCCGCTGGTGGTGATGGCGGGGCTGGAGCTGGTCCGGCGCACCCGGCCGGTGCTCGCGGTGTCGCTGGGCGGGCTGGCCTTCGTCGGGTGCGTGTTCGCCGGCAGTCTGCTGGCGACGACGATCATGTACACCGATCTGCTGTACGCGGCGGTGCTCTACGGCACCCGCCGGATGTCGCGGGTGCTGCACCTGACCGGTGGGGCGACCGTGCTGGTGCTCTCCAGCCTGGCCTGGTACACGGCCGGGACCTCGTCGGGGCTGTTGATCGTGGTGCTCAGCTCGCTGGTGTTCCTGGCCCCGGTGTGGACCGGCGACCTGGTGCGAAAGCACCGGCAGGAGGCGGAGACCGAGCGGCTGCGGGCCGAACAGACCGCCCTACTGTCGGAGATGGACCGGCGCGAGGCGGTCGGTGCCGAACGGGCCCGAATGGCAAGGGAGTTGCACGACGTGGTGGCCAACCACCTGTCGGCGATCGCGATCCACGCCACCGGGGCGCAGTCGGTCGCCCGGCGGCGGCAGCTGCCCGCGGACGATCCGCTGGTCGAGGTGCTGGCCGTGATCCGGGAGAACAGCGTCCAGGGATTGGCCGAAATGCGTCGCATGATCGGACTGCTCCGGGACAGCGGCGGCGGCGAGGCCGACGAGTCCTACGCGGCGCCCGACCTGGCCGCGGTGGACGCTCTGTTGGCCAAGGCCAGGGCGGCCGGGCAGGACGTCGGGCTGGAGTTCGAGCTGACCGAGCTGGGCGAGCGCGGCGCCGTCCCGGTGCCGGTCGGGCTGGCCGCGTACCGGATCGTGCAGGAATCGCTGACCAACGCGCTCAAGCACTCCGGGCCCGGGCTGGTCGCGGTGCGGCTGGAGTTCGGCCCCGAGGAACTGCGGATCGGCGTCGACAGCCCGTACCGAGGCGAGCCGGGCCGCGAACTGCCCGGCGCCCGCGCCGGGCTGGTGGGCATGTCGGAGCGGGCCGGGCTGCTCGGGGGGAGCTTCGAGGCCGGGGCGCGGGACGGGTACTGGAGCGTGCGCGCGGTGCTGCCGCGCGTCCGGGAGAGCGAGGGACGGGCATGACGATCCGGGTGCTGGTGGCGGAGGACCAGGCGGCGGTGCGGGCGGCACTGGTGATGATCCTGCGCGCCGAGCCGGAGTTCGAGGTGGTCGGGCAGGCCGCGGACGGGGAGGAGGCCGTCCGGCTGGCGCTGGAGCTGCGGCCCGACGTGGTGCTGATGGACGTGCAGATGCCCCGGCTGGACGGGGTTTCGGCGACCCGTCAGGTGGTCGCGGCCGGGGCCGCCCAGGTGCTCGTCCTGACCACCTTCGACCTGGACGAGTACGTCTACGGCGCGCTGCGGGCCGGCGCGGCCGGGTTCCTGCTCAAGGACCTGGAGGCGGACACCCTGGTCGAGGGCATCCGGACGGTGGCGCGCGGGGACGGCATGCTGGCGCCCTCGGTGACCAGGCGGCTGATCGGCACCTTCGCCCGCCCGGAGCGGCCGGTCGGCCCTGAGGCCCGGGCGGCGGTCGCGGGGCTGACCGGGCGCGAGCGGGAGGTGCTGGCCTGCGTCGGGGCCGGGATGTCCAACGGGGAGATCGCGGCCCGGCTGGTGATGGCGGAGGCGACCACCAAGACCCACGTCAGCCGGATCCTGGCGAAGCTGGGGCTGCGCAGCCGGGTGCAGGCGGCGATCCTGGCCCAGGACCTCGGCCTGACCGTCTGACCGACCGGCTGACCGCTGACGAGCATCCTGATCAGCTGACCACGTCGGTTGCAGATCACACTCCCGATTGCTGTGGCGCGGGGGATCCGGGCGTTAGAGTCCCGGAATTGAGCGATGCGGCTCCAGGCGGCGATCCCTGCCCTGAGCCGCCTTCAGGGCCCGCCCGCAGGGCGGCGACGGCATCGGGAGACCCAGCCATGAGCAATGCGTCCAGCAAGCAGATCGCCGTGATCGGTGCCGGCCTGATGGGCGCCGGCATCGCCCAGGTGTCCGCGCAGGCCGGCCACCCCGTGGTGCTGCGGGACGTGACCGAGGAGGCGCTGCAGCGCGGCCTCGCGGGCATCCGCGCCTCGTACGAGAAGTTCGTCTCCAAGGGCAGGCTGAGCGCCGAGGACGCCGAGGCCGCGCTGGGCCGGATCACCACCACCACCGACCTGGGCGCCGTGGCCGAGGCCGACATCGTGGTCGAGGCCGTGTTCGAGAACCTGGAGGTCAAGGAGGGCGTCTTCCGCGAGCTGGACAAGCTCGCCAAGGACGGCGCCGTGCTGGCCTCCAACACCTCCGCCATCCCGATCACCCGGATCGCCGCCGTCACCCGGCGCCCCGAGTCGGTCGTCGGCGTCCACTTCTTCTCGCCGGTCCCGATGATGAAGCTGGTCGAGCTGGTTCGCGGCTACAAGACCAGCGACGAGACCCTTGCCGACGCCCGCGCCTACGCCGAGGGCGTCGGCAAGGAGGTCGTGGTGGTCAACCGCGACGTGGCCGGCTTCATCACCACCCGCCTGATCACCGCGCTGGTCGTCGAGGCCGCCAGCCTGTACGAGTCGGGCGTGGCCACCGCCGAGGACATCGACACCGCCTGCCGCCTCGGCTTCGGCCACGCGATGGGCCCGCTGCAGACCGCCGACCTCACCGGCGTGGACATCCTGCTGCACGCCGCCCGCAACATCTACACCGAGACCCAGGACGAGAAGTTCGCCGCCCCGGAGATCATGGCCCGCATGGTCACCGCCGGCGATCTGGGCCGCAAGAGCGGCCGCGGCTTCTACCCGTACGAGGGCAAGTGACCCGACGGGGCTGAACGCCCTGGTGGGCCGTGCGATCGGGGCATCGTGCGGCCCACCGCGCCGCGCGGGTGAGTTTCCTCACGCCGGGTGCCGCAGACGGGTGATTTGGGCGGTAATCGAGCGTAGGTGTGGAGAGTTCCTGCGTATATTCCCTCGGACGAGTGAAGTTGCTTCAGAACGGGGCGGAACCAGCAACCTGCGGCGCTGCTCCACCGTCAGATGAGGGAATCCGGCAGTGCGACCGGGGCCGGGCGCGAGCCGAGCCGTCACAGGCGTTCCGCCCGGGCCGTCCCACCCGATCCATCCGATCCAGGGGGCACCCCGCCTCCCGGCCCGTCACGACCGGGACCGGGACCGGACCCACCCCGACCAGGCCCACCCAGGCGAAGGAGGAGAGCATGCGCATCACCGGCGACCACAAGGCGCTGGCCATCGAAGGCCGCCTCGACGTGCGCACCGCCGCCGACGCGCGGGCCCAGCTGCACCAGGCCGTGGACGGCGGTTTCGGCGACCTCGTGCTCGACCTCGCCCGGCTGGAGTTCTGGGACGCCACCGGACTCGGCGTGATCATGGGCACCCACCGGCGGGCCGGCCGGATCGGCCGCCGGCTCGTGCTGCGCTCCGTCCCCGCCCAGCTCCAGCGGCTGCTGGTGGCCACCAAGCTGCACCGCATCCTGGCCGTCGACGGCGGCATCGCCGAGGCGCACGTCCTCTAGCGGCCGTCCGGCGCCCGAGCGTCCGTCAGGCCCCTGACCGGGCCGTTCCCGCCTTCACCTTCCCCGCACCCGGACCGCGCTGCACGGGCGGCCCCGGATGTGCAAGAGTCTGCCCGTCAGATGACGGCCGCCCGGGGCCGGCTGCCCACAGCCCGCCCGCGGCCGCGACCGAGACGTGTGCCGGCCGGCGCGGGGCGCCGGCGGCCGACCACGATGCGGAGCAGAACGTGGCACAGCCATCCGGGGAGTTCCGGCAGGAGGCCGCCCGCACCCGCGGCGGCGAACTGGTCTCCGGCGGCCTGCTGGTCGGCGTCGGCGCCCCGGACGGCTCCGAGGCCAGGCCCTGCCCGGAGGAGTGGCGGCCCCGCCCCCGCAGGCTCGAACGCAGCGAGCCCGCCCGGGGCCCGGTCGGCGGCGTCGGCCGCGCCGTCGGCCCGCTCGCCCTCGGCGCCGGGCCCACCGACCTGCCGCTGCTCGACCGCGAGGCCGACATCGCCGAACTGCTCGGCCTGCTCGCCGAGGGCCGCTCGATACGCCTGGTCGGCCAGGCCGGCTCGGGCCGCAGCACCCTGCTGTCGGCCGTGGCCGAGGCCGCCGCCGACCTCGCTTCCGGCGGCGTCGTGCAGCTCTGCGGACACCGCCGAACCGCCGCCGACCTGCTCCAGGACCTCTTCGCGGCCACCCACCACGCCCCCGGCTTCCGGCCCGACCCGGGCCAGCTGGCCGCCCACCTCGCCGGGGTCGGCGCGGTCGTCGTGATCGACGAGGCCGAGCCGACCGGCCCGGAGCTGGAGGAGCTGCTCGCCGCTGTCCCCGGCTGCGCCTTCCTGATCTCGGGCGCCCCCGACAGCCCGCCGCTGCCCGCCGACTCCCGGCTGCGGGACCACCTCGTCCCCGGGCTGTCCCGGACCGCCTGCCTCGCGCTCACCGGCCGGCTGGCCGGGCGGCCCCTGGACGTCGCCGAGAAGGCCTGGGCGGTCGACCTCTGGTTCGAGTCCGAGGGCCTGCCGCTGCGCTTCGTCCAGGCCGCCGCGCTGCTGCGCCAGCGGGACGTCTCGGTGGACGCGCTGGTAGCCGCCGAGGAGGACCGGCGGGACGTCTTCGGCGCGGTCGACGAGCCGGTCCACGACCCCGACCCGGCGATCCGGGAGGACGCGCTGCGGCGCACCGTACCGCTGCCCTCCGTCGCCGAGACGGCCTCGCCCGCGGTCCGGCTCGCCGAGGGGCTCAGCGAGCCCGCGCAGGCCGTGCTGCGGCTGGCCGTCGCGCTCGGCGGCGAGTGCCCCACCGCGCCGCACCTGCCCGCGCTGATCGACGTCGGCCAGGGCGAGAGCGCACTGGCCGAACTCGCCGACGCGGGGCTCGCGGTGTCCATCGGCGGCCACCACCGGCTGACCGCGGGGGCGCTGGAACTGCTCGCCCCGCACTGGCCGGCCCGCGGCTGCGTCGACGGCGCCGCCCAGCACTTCGCGTGGTGGGTCGGGCACAGCTCGGTGTCGCTGGCGCAGATCGCCGCCGAGGCCGAGGTGCTGATCGGCGTGCTGCTCGCCGACCGCACCGCCGGACGGCACGAGGCGGTGGTCCGGCTGGCCCGGGCGGCGGCGCCCGCACTGGCGCTGTCGCTGCGCTGGGGTGCCTGGGAGCGGGTGCTGCAGCTGGGCCTGGAGGCGGCCCGGCGAAGCGGCTCCGCGGTCGACCAGGCCTGGTTCCACCACGAGGCGGGCGTGCACGCGATCTGCCTCCAGCAGCCGTCCCGGGCGCTCGCCGAACTGGAGACCGCGCTCACCCTGCGGGCCACCGCCGGGGAGCAGCGCGGGGTCGCCGCCGCGCGCCGGATGCTCGATCTGTTGCGCGCCGACGGCCGACAGCTGCCGGCCGCCGCGCCCGCCGCGGCGGCGCAGGGGCGAGGGCCGGTGATCCGCAAGATCGCGGCGCGGGTGCCGGCCAAACTGAAGGCCCGGGCCGGGAAGCGGCGCCGGGTGGTGGTGGCCTCGGCGGCCGTGCTCACCTTCGGGGTGCTCGGGACGGCGGTGGCGATGAGCCTCACCGGGCCCGACGAGCACAAGGCGAACGACCCGCACGGGCGGCTGGACGAGGTCGGCGACACCGGCAACGCGCCGATGCCGCAGCCGTCCGCCGACCACAGCGCGGGTACGGCCGGGACCGGCGGCACCGAGCCGGGCAGCCCGGCGGGTACGGGGACCAGCCCGGAGCCCTCGGCGAGCGGCAGCGCGTCGCACTCGCCCGGCGCCTCGCCGTCCAAGCGGCCGAGCGCCTCTCCGGGGGCCACCGGGTCGGCGGCCCCGCAGCAGTCCCAGCCGCCGGTTCCGGGCCAGTCGCAGCCGCCGGAGCAGCCGCCGGGGCAGAAGCCCGGCGGCTCGGGCGGGGGCGGCAACGGCGGGGGAGGCACTCAGCCGGGTGGCGGCGGGGGCGGCACCCCGCCGTCGCCGAGTCCGTCCGCGACGTCCCCCAAGCCCAGTTCGACGCCGACCGGGCCGGCCACTCCGACCGTCCCGACAAGCCCGTCGCCGACCTCGACCTGACCGGTCAGAACAGCTTGAGCTTGTCGTCGTCGATGCCGCGCAGCTCGTCGTAGTCCAGCACCACGCAGCCGATGCCCCGGTCGGTTGCCAGCACGCGGGCCTGGGGCTTGATCTCCTGCGCGGCGAAGACGCCCTTGACCGGGGCCAACAGCGGGTCCCGGTTGAGGAGTTCGAGGTAGCGGGTGAGCTGCTCGACGCCGTCGATCTCGCCGCGGCGCTTGATCTCGACGGCGACCGTGGCGCCGTCGGAGTCGCGGCAGAGGATGTCGACCGGGCCGATCGCGGTCGGGTACTCGCGGCGGATCAGCGACCAGCCGGCACCGAGCACCTCCATCCGGTCCGCGAGCAGCTCCTGGAGGTGGGCCTCGACGCCGTCCTTGATCAGACCCGGGTCCACCCCGAGTTCGTGGGAGGAGTCGTGCAGCACCTCCTCCAGCGTGATGATGAGCTTCTCGCCGGGCTTGTTCTCCACCGTCCAGACCCCGTCGGCCTCCTTGAGGACGCACGGCGGGGACATCCAGTTGAGCGGCTTGTAGGCGCGGTCGTCGGCGTGGATGCTGACGCTGCCGTCGGCCTTGACCAGGATCAGCCTGGTGGCGGAGGGCAGATGGGCGGAGAGCCGACCGGCATAGTCGACTGAGCAGCGGGCAATTACGAGACGCACGGTCGACCACGCTAGCCCACCGGGGCCAGTTGATGCGATTCCGAGACGACCGGGTGAAGAAAGCGCGAACCCCGCGAACATGGAGGTTCGGCGGGCCCGCCGCCGCTCCCCGCGCTCTGGCGTACGCCCCCCTCGGACCGCTACGGTGTGTGACGGTGCGGATGCGGGGTCGCTGTCAACGGGGATGGAGACTTCAGATGAACGATCCGACGGGATCAGGCCAATCTGGTGCACCACGGCGTATTTCCGAAGCAATCCGTAGGAATGACCAGCCCGCTCCGCCGTTGACTGCCACGCTGTTCTGACGCGGTCGGTGTTCAGGACGTCACGTCCCGTGGCGCCGCCGCCTTCGCAAAGGTGCCGGAAACCCCCGTCCCACGGTGGTCCGGACATCACCTGCGATTTCGCCCACCCTCACTGTGAGCTTGGACTACGCATGACCACCCGGGCGCCGCGCGGGTGGACCGCGAGAGGAGAATCCATGTCGCTCGACGTCTCACCGGCCCTGCTGGAGAAGGCCGAGCGGGGCGAGGTCGACGAGCGGGAATTCGTCGACTGCGTCCGCGTCTCGTTGCCGTACGCCTGGGACCTGATCAGCTCGCTGGTCGCGCAGGCGAAGGTCGACGGCACCGACTTCGCCGACAACCAGGTGCCGCCGCCCAGCGAGCAGGCCCGCGGCCAGCTGCTGCGCGCCCTGGCCAGCGATGCCATCCGGGGCGCCCTGCAGCGCCACTTCGGGGTCCGGCTGGCGTTCCAGAACTGTCACCGGGTGGCGGTGTTCCTGCCGTCGGAGGCCAACGAGGCGCGGTACGGCCGCTTCACCTCCGTCCGGGAGCAGCTGCTCAACCAGTCCGAGGAGCTGCGGGACTGCTGACCCGGCCGGTGCCGGCCGCCCCGCCCCCGGTGGGGGAGGGGCGGCGGCCCGGGACCGGGGCCGCTTGCGTCAACTCAGCTGCGGCAGCACCTCGGAGCCCAGCCGGGTGATGTTGTGCAGGGTCGCCTCACGGTCGCCGCTGCCCTCCGCGAGCAGGGCGAACCGCCGGATGCCGGTGCGCTCGGCGGTGGCCAGCAGCCGGTCGGCGCACTGCTTCGGCGTGCCCACCGCGTGCAGGTCGCAGAGGAGTTGGGTGTACTGGTGCGGGTCGCGCATCTTGCGCTCGCGGCCGTCCACGGTGCGGTGGGCGCCCAGCCCGTGCTCGAACCAGCCGGGCATCGCGTTCAGCAGGGTGGCCCGGGCGGCCGCGGTGCGGTCGTCCACCTGCGCCACCCCGGCCGCGACGTGTTGGCGGGTCACCCGGCGCAGCTGCTCCTCGCCGCGCCCGGCGGCCAGCCAGGCGGTGCGGTAGAGCTCCAGCATCCGCAGCTTGTCGTCGTCGCCGGAGTGCATGCCGAGCAGCATGGGCAGGCCGCGCTCGGCGGCCAGCTTCACCCCGCCCGGGGAGGTGCAGGCGACCACCACCGGTGGGCCGGCCGCCGGTCGTCCGGCGGTGGTGAGCTCCTCGCCCAGGCCCTCGGTGTCCTGGCGCTGCCGGGGGAAGCGCACCGGGCCGGACGGGTCGTCGAGGCCGAGCCAGCTGCCCAGCCCGGGGCGGCGCGGCGGTTCGGCGGCCTGCGGCACCACCGCCACCTCGGGGAAGGTGAACTGCGGGCCGTCCGCTCCCACCCGGGAGCCGCGCAGCCAGCGCAGCAGCAGGTCCAGCCGCTCCGGGAAGCCGTTCTCGAAGGCGTCCACGCCGCTGCCGAACACGTCCAGGTCGATCCACGGCCCGCCGCGGCCCACACCGAGCGTGAAGCGCCCGCCGGAGGTGAGGTGCAGCAGCGCGGCCTGTTCTCCGAGCGCCACCGGGTGGCTGGTGGACAGCACGCTGACGGCCGTGCCGATGCCGATCCGGCGGGTGCGGCCGAGCAGCAGTGCGGCGAGGGTCGCGGCGTTCGGGCAGACCCCGTACGGGACGAAGTGGTGCTCGGCCAGCCAGACGCTGTCCAGGCCCGCGCGTTCGGCCTCGACGGAGGCCCGGACGGTGCGCTCCAGCACCTCGCCGTGGCTCTGTCCGGGGAACTGGGCGGACAGCAGGAACGCGCCGACCCGGACCGGGGCGGTGTCCGG
Organism: Kitasatospora sp. NPDC017646; assembly: GCF_044329365.1. Classification (NCBI taxonomy): domain Bacteria; kingdom Bacillati; phylum Actinomycetota; class Actinomycetes; order Kitasatosporales; family Streptomycetaceae; genus Kitasatospora; species Kitasatospora sp. NPDC017646. The sequence goes on from NZ_JBIRJC010000014.1 coordinate 144,513, forward strand.
CGGCAACGCGCCGGCTCGCTGCGCCGCGGTCAGCGGCTCGCCCGCGACGGCGGTCAGCGGCGGGACGGAGGTCAGCGTCGGGCCTGGGGCGGGCGGCCGTACGCCGACGGGCCGGCGGGTCTCGGCGCGGGGGCTGGTCTTGGTCATCCTGGGGGCCTCCTCGGGTGCACGCAGGGTCTGCGGGCCCCGCCTGTCCCCTCGTGGGTATCCGATGTCATGTGCCAATGGCACGCTGAACCCCGAATTTCCCCGATGATCGGGTGGATCTCGGCAAAAACGCCGGACGGTCGGCCGAAGCCGTGATAGGGGCACGGCGGGGGGAAGGACACCCGTAGGCTGGAACGACTTCGAGCCCCGGAAGAGAGGCAGTCCGCCGTGCCCCGCCGCAACCGGATCAAGAGCGCCGCCCCCCGCGAGAGCGCCGAGCCGGCCGCCGCCCCGTTCGGCGGATCGCTGCGCCGTACCGAGAACTACCAGGGCGACGACTGGGTGGTGCAGACGGTCGCGGGCACATCGGGGCGGTTCTACCGTTGTCCGGGCTGCGACCAGGAGATCCCGCCCGGGGTGGGACACGTGGTGGCCTGGCCGATGCACGGCGGCGGGGTGGACGACCGGCGGCACTGGCACCGGGCGTGCTGGGGAGCGCGGGAGCGCCGGGCCTCCAACATCCTGCGGGGGCGCGGCGCTCCGCGGTACTGAGTCCGACCGCTCGATCCGACTGCTCGAACTTCCTCAGGCGTCGCGGCCCTTGAACACCAGCGCGCCGCCGACCAGGGCCGCCAGGGTCCACGCGAGGCAGATGGTGAAGCCCGCCCACGGCCCGTACGGCTGGCCGTTCTGCTGGTACACCAGCAGCACCCGCGAGCCGGCGTAGTCGGGGAAGTAGTGGGCCAGGGTCTTGACCTTCGGCACCGCCGAGAGGATCGGCGAGAGCAGGAAGAAGAACGGCACCAGCACGCCCAGCGCGAGGGTCTGGTTGTGCAGCATGGCGGTGACGCCGGCCGAGAACAGGCAGATCATCGTCAGGTACAGCGCGGCGCCGAGCACCGCGCGCAGGACGTTCGGCTCGCTCAGGCTGGTGGAGTGCGAACCCAGCAGCGCCTGGCCGACGAAGAAGGTGACGAAGGCGGTCACCAGCGAGACCGCCAGGGCGAGCGCGCCGAGCACCAGTGCCTTGCCGACGAGCAGGGTGCCGCGCTGGGGGACGGCGGCCAGGGTGACCCGGATCATGCCGCTGCTGTACTCGTTGCCGATCGCCAGCACGCCGAAGACGATGATGGCCAGTTCGCCGAGCATGATGCCGGAGAAGGCCGTGCCGGTGGCGTCGAAGGGGCTCTGGTCGTGGCGCCGGAACTCGGTGAAGTTGTTGTTGGTGAGCAGGGACAGCAGCGCGCCGATGCCCACGGTGACCACGAAGGCCAGCGCGAGGGTCCAGAGGGTGGAGCGGACGCTGCGGATCTTCGTCCACTCGGAGCGCAGGATCGCCGGGAAGGACGTCATCTCAGTTCTCCTCCTGCCGCACCGCCGCGGTCGGCCGGTTGCCGTCCGCCTTCCAGCCCGCGCCCCAGGCGCCGGGCGCCCCGGCCTCCTCGGGGCCCGGGCCGCGGCCCGCGTGGTACTCCACCGAGTCCGCCGTCATCTGCATGAACGCCTCCTCCAACGAGGCCTGCTGCGGGCTGAGTTCGTGCAGCACCACGCCGTGCGAGGCGGCCAGCTCGCCGAGGTCCGCGAGGTCGCCGTCGACCACCTCGTAGGAGCCGTCCGGTCCCGGTTCGTGCCGCAGGCCGGCTGCGGCCAGGGCGTCGAGCAGGCGCTCGGGCTGCGGGGTGCGCAGCCGTACGGCGGAGCGGGAGTTGCGCCGGATGAACTCCGGCATCGGCAGGTCGGCGAGCAGCCGGCCCTTGCCGATGACCACCAGGTGGTCGGCGGTGACGGCCATCTCGCTCATCAGGTGGGAGGAGACGAAGACCGTCCGGCCCTCGCCGGCGAGGCGCTTCATCAGGTTGCGGATCCAGAGGATGCCCTCCGGGTCCAGGCCGTTGACCGGCTCGTCGAACATGACGATCTCGGGGTCGCCGAGCAGCGCCGAGGCGATGCCCAGTCGCTGGCCCATGCCGAGCGAGAAGCCGCGGGCCCGCTTGCGGGCGACCGGGGTGAGGCCGACCAGGGCGAGCACCTCGTCCACCCGGCGCTCGGGGATCCGGTTGCTCTGGGCGAGCCAGAGCAGGTGGTCGCGGGCGGTGCGGCCGGGGTGGACGGCCTTGGCCTCCAGCAGGGCGCCGATCTTCTTGAGCGGTTCGCTGAGCTGCCCGTAGCGCTTGCCGTCGATGGTGACCCTTCCGCCGGTCGGGCGGTCCAGGTCGAGGATCATGCGCATGGTGGTGGACTTGCCCGCGCCGTTGGGGCCGAGGAAGCCGGTGACCACCCCCTGGGGGACCGTGAAGCTGAGCCGGTCCACGGCGAGCGTCTTGCCATACCGTTTCGTCAGGTCGTGCAACTCGATCATTGGCGCTCCCTTGCTCTCTGGCAGGTTAGGACAAAGCGGATAGGGCGGCCCGCTGAGTGGGCCTGCCGGTCCCACCCGAATACGGTGGGCGCATGAGCGAGCGAATCGTTGAGAGGTGCGCGTTGGGTCATGCCCGTGCCGAGCGGATCATTGAGGGATGCGCGTCGGGTCATGCCCCTGCCGAGCGTAGCGAGGCGGGCGCATGAGTCAGCCCCCTTCCACAGTTTCGGTCCGTGAGAGCGGTACCGGAAGCCCCCTCGTGCTCCTGCACGCCTTTCCGTTGAACGCCTCGATGTGGTCCGCCCAGCTGGACGCGCTGCCCGGACTGACCGGGGACGAGGTCCGGGTGCTCGCCCCCGACCAACGGGGCTTCGGAGGCACCGAGCTGGGCACGGACGAGCCCTCGCTGGACCTGGTCGCCGACGACCTGGCGCTGCTGCTGGACGCGGCCGGGATCGACCGCGCGGTGGTCGGCGGCCTCTCCATGGGCGGCTACGTCGCGCTCGCCTTCGCCCGTCGCCACCCGGACCGGCTGTCCGGCCTGCTGCTGTCCAACACCCGGGCCACCGCAGACCCCGACGCCGCCCGGGCCAACCGGGAGCGGATCGCCGCCGCCGTCACCGCCCGGGACAGCGTCCAGCTGCTGCTGGACGAGCGGGTGGCGGCAGGGCAACTCGGGCCCGGCTCCCAGCACCTGGTCGAGCGGGTGCAGGCGATGGTGGCCGCCGCCCCGCCGGCCGCCGTCGCCTGGGCCCAGCGGGCCATGGCGGCCCGTCCGGACTCCCTGGACGTCCTGGCCGGGCTCCGGGTGCCGCTCGCGGTCGTCGCGGGCGCCCTGGACGCCCTGGTGCCGCTGGAGGAGGCCGAACGGATGGTCCGGACCCGCCCGGACGCCGAGCTGACCGTCGTCCCCGGGGTGGGCCACCTCAGCGCCCTGGAGTCCCCGGGGGCGTTCGACGCCGCCGTCCGCCGGTTGCTCGCCCGGGTGGCCGCCGGATGAGCCCGGACGCGGCGGGCTGGGACTTCTCGGCCCTGGAGGTGACCGGCCGGATGCCGGTGACGAACCGTGGCGAGGGGCTGCTGGAGCTGACCCTGGAACCGCTCGGCGAGGACTACTGGATGCGCCCGGGGGAGACCTTCATCGTCACCTCGTACGGCGACTACGGGTCCGGGCACCCGTTCGAGGTGCAGTACTGGCCCGACTCGGTGTCGGTCTGGTGCACCTCCTGGTTCGGCACGGTCTCGGACGACGAGGGCAACCAGCTCAGCAGCGGGCACCAGCGGCCCGACGGGGCCTACCCCCGCTGAGCGCGTCCTGGAGGGAAAGACGCCCGAGGTGATGACGGGGAGACAGCGGACAGGCCCTCACCCGGAAGGGTGAGGGCCTGTCGCGGGACCGCGTCAGCGGCTGCGTCAGCGCGCCTGCTGGGCGGGCACGCCCATGGTGTCGTCGTTCGGCAGCGAGGCGGCGGCCACGGCCGCGCCGGTCAGCGTCGCCAGCATCTCGCGGACGTTGGTCAGCTGGGCGTTGATGCTGTCGCGACGGTTGGTCAGCGCCGCCAGCTCGCGCTCGGACTCGCTGCGGATGCGGTCCGCCTTGGCGTTGGCGTCCGCCACGATGTCCTCGGACTGGCGCTGGGCCGTCTCGACGGTCTGGCGGGCCCGGCGCTCGGCGTCGGTGCGCAGCTTCTCGGCCTCCAGGCGCAGCTGCTCGGCCCGGTGCTCGATCTCGGCGAGGCGCTTCTCGGCCTTGGCCTGACGGGCGGCCAGGTCGCGCTCGGACTGTTCCCGGCGCTTGGCCAGGTTGGTCTCGAACTCCAGCGCCGCCTGGGCGGCCTTGGTGCGGGTCTCCTCGAAGAGGGCGTCCGCCTCCTCGCGCTTGTTCTGGGCGTCCTTGTTGGCCTCGGCGCGCAGCTGGGCGGAGTCACTCTTCGCCTTGTCGACGATCCGCAGACCCTCGTCCTCCGCCTTGGCCTTGCGGTCCTTGGCGTAGTTCTCGGCCTCGGTGCGGACCTGCTGCGCGGCGGCCTCGGCCAGCTCGCGGTGCTGCTCGGCGGCGCGGTGCGCCTCGTCGCGCAGGTCCTTGGCCTCCTCCTCGGCCAGCCGCAGGATCTTCTCGACCCGGGCGCCGAGACCGGCGTAGGAGGGCTCCTGTTCGGCGACCGCCGCCTGGGCGGTCTGGGTCTCCAGGTGGAGCTCCTCGATGCGCTTCTCCAGCGCGCTGATCCGGGTCAAGGCACTGTCACGGTCGGCCACCAGCTTGGTGATCCGCTCGTCGACCTGGGCGCGCTCGTACCCACGGCGCACCAGGTCGAAGCCGTGAGGGGAGTGACTGTCGCTCATGGGACTCTGGGCTTCCTGTCGTCGAACCGCTGAGGTGGTTGAGGGAATCCTGACACGGTACCGGAGTGTCGGCGGCGAAATGCCGTTCTCTCACGGACAATGACCGCCAATGTCCGCTCAATCGGGTGGTGCGTTCTTGGAGCGATTGCCACCCGACCGAGGGGAGCCAACTCCGGCACCGGCCTTGGCGCCCCCGTCCTTCTTGGTGTTGCTTCCCCCGTTGGTCTGGGCGACCGGTGACGGTGCCTCGAACGCCTCCAGCGCCGACAGCACGTCCTGGACCCTGGAGATCTCGGTGTTGATGTCCTTGCGGCGGCGCACCAGCTCGTCCAGCTCCCGCCGGCCCTCGTCGGTGACCCGCTTGGCCTCGGCCTTCGCCTCGGCGATCAGCCGCTCGGCCTCCGCCTTCGCCAGCTCGATCTGCTCGTCCGCGGTGCGGTCGGCGTCGTGCAGCCGCTTCTCCGCCTCGGTCGCCGCGCTGTCGAGCCGCTCCTCGGCCTCCGTCTCGGCCGACGCCAGCTTGGCCTCGGCCTTCTCGATCAGCGCCTCGGCGCGGTCGGTGGAGTTGGCGAGCTTGGTCTCCGCCTCCTTGAGCAGGCCCTCCGCCTTGCGGACGGCGGACAGCCGGACCTTGCTGGCCTCCGCGGAGGCCTCCGAGGTGAGCTCGGCGGCCCGGTCCTCGGCGGCTGCGACCAGGGCGGCGGCCCGGTCCTCGGCCTCGGCGACGGTGGCCACCGCCTGCTCCTCGGCCTCCGTCAGCTGCTCCTGAGCGGCCGTCACCAGCGCGTCCACCCGCTCGCCGGCCGACTTCATGGCCGCGGCGTTCTCCTTGCGGGCCCGCTCGTGCAGCGCCTCCACCTCGGCGTCGGTGCGCTCGCGCAGTTCCTCGGCGCGCTCGCGGATCGCGGTGGCGTCCCGGCGGGCCTCGGCGAGCAGGGCGTCCGCGTCGGAACGGCCCTTCTCGACCTCGGCCTGACCGGCGGCCTCGCCGGCCGCGACCAGCCGGTCGGCCTCCTTGCGCGCGGCGGCGACCATCGCGTCCGCCTGCTCCTCGGCGGCGGCGGTGGTGGCCAGCGCGGTGGTCTGGGCGTCCTCGCCGAGCGCCTCCGCGTCCGCGAAGGCCTTCTCCAGGACGGACTTGGCCCGGTCCCGGGTGGCCTTGTCGAACTGCTCGGCGGCCTCCCGGGTCTCCGCGTCGTAGGCGTCGGCGCGGGTGCGGGTGGCGGCGTCGTACTCGTCGGCCAGGGTGCGGGTGGCGAGGGCGTACTCCTCGGCCTCGGCGCGCAGCCCGGCGGCCAGCTCCTCGGCCTCGGCGACGGTCCGGGCGGCCTGGGCCTCCGCCTCGGCCACCGTACGGGCGGCCTGGGCGTCGGCGTCCGCGCGCAGCTGCTCGGCGGCCTCCTGGGCGGCGCGCAGTTCGGCCTCGGCGTCGGCGCGCAGCTGCTCGTCGTAGGCCTGGGCCTCGGCGCGCTGACGGCCGAGTTCGGCCTCGGCGGCCTCGCGTACGGCCGCGAGCTCCAGCTCGGTCTGCTCGCGCAGGGCCGTGGTCTCGGCCTCGGTCCGGGCGCGCAGATCGGCGCTGTACGCGTCGGCGGCCTCGTGCTGCTCGGCGCTGTACCTCTCGGCCGCCTCGCGCTGCTCGGCGGTCTCCCGCTCGGCGAGGGCGCGGACCTCGGCGGCGTCCTGCTCGGCCCGGTCGCGGGTGTCCGCGGCCTCCTGCTCGGCGGTGGCCCGCAGCGCGGCGATCTGCTCGGCGGCGGCCTCGTGCAGGCCGGCGACCGACTGGCGGACCTCGGCGGCCTCCTCCTCGGCGGTGGCGACCAGCTCGGCGCCCTCCGCCCTGGCAGCGGCGACCACGTCCTCGCCGTCGGCCCGGGCCTGCTCCAGGACGGCGGTGGCCTCGGCGCGGATGCCGTCGGCGGTGGCGCGTGCCTCGGACAGCTCCCGGCCGGCCTCGGCCCGTACGGTCTCGGCCTGCTCGTTGGCCAGCGCCAGCTCGGCGGCGGCCTTCTCGCGGGTCGCCTTGGCGTCCTGGGCGGCCTCCGCCCGGCGCTGCTCGGCGGCGGCCGTGGCCTGCTCCAGCAGCTCGTCGGCCTCGGTGCGGCGGTCGACGGCGTACTGCTCGACCTCGGCGCGCACCTCGGTGGCGTGCCGTTCGACCTCGGCCCGCAGCTCGGTGGCGTGCTGTTCGGCTTCGGTGCGGACGCGGTCGGCGTAGGCCTCGGCGTTCTCGCGCTGCTGGGTGGTCTCCTGCTGGGCGAGGGCGCGCAGTTCGGCGGCGGCCTGTTCGGCCTGGGCGCGCTGCTCGGCGGCGTACCGGTCGGCGTCCTCGCGCAGCTCGGTCGTCTCGGCGGCGGTGCGCTCGGCGAGTTCGGTGGCGTGCTGTTCGGCTTCGGTGCGGACGCGGTCGGCGTAGGCCTCGGCGTTCTCGCGCTGCTGGGTGGTCTCCTGCTGGGCGAGGGCGCGCAGTTCGGCGGCGGCCTGTTCGGCCTGGGCGCGCTGCTCGGCGGCGTACCGGTCGGCGCTCTCGCGCAGCTCGGTCGTCTCCCGGTCGGCGCTCTCGCGCTGCTCGGCGGCGTACCGGTCGGCGGCCGCGCGGACCTCGGCGGTCTCGGCGGCGGTGCGCTCGGTCAGCTCGGCGGCGGCCTGCTCGGCCTGCTCGCGGGCGGCCCGGGCGCCGGCCAGCTGCTCGGCGGTCTCCTCGCGCTCGCGCCGCAGCCCGGCGGCGGCCTCCTCGTGCTCGCGCCGGCTCTCCTCGCGCAGCGCGTTCGCGGCGGCCTCGGCCTCGGCCCGGGTGCGGGCGGCCTCGGTGTCGGCCTCGGTGCGCACCCGCTCGGCGTCGGCGACCGCGGCGTCCCGGACGGCGTTCGCCTCGGCCTGGGCGTCGGCGGTCAGGGCCTGAGCGGCGGCGCTCGCCTCGGACCGCACCCGCTGGTCGAACTCGGCGGCCTCGCGCCGGAGTTCGGCGGTCTCGCGCTCGGCGGCGGTCCGGTTCTCGGCGGCGGCGGCCTTGGCGGCGGCCAGGGCGTCCTGGCCCTGCTGCTCGGCCGCGGTGGTGATCTTCTCGGCCTCGGCCCGGGCCCGGGCGAGGGTCTGCTCGGCCCGCCCCTGGGTCTCGGCGGCCTGCTCCTGGGCCTGCTCGCGCAGCCGCTCGATCTCCCCGGCCGCGCCCGCGCGCAGCTCGTCCGCGTCGGCCTTGGCCTTGGTGAGCAGCTCCTCGGCGTTCTTCGCCGACTCCTCGATCTGCAGGACGGCCTGGCGGCGGGCCTCGCTGCGGGAGCGGTCGGCCTCGGCGGCGGCCTGGGCGCGCAGCTCCTCGGCTTCGGCCCGCAGCCGGGCCGCCTCGTCCTGCATCTGCTCGATGCGCTCGCGGATCGCGGCGGCGTCGTCCAGGGCGGCGTTCTGGGCCTGCTCGACGGCGGCCTGGGCCTGCTCGCGCAGCCGCTGGGCCTCGGCCCGGGCCTCGGCGCGGATCCGCTCGGCCTCGGTGGCGGCCTCGCCGCGCGCGGCCTCGGCGTCCTGGTTGGCCCGGCCGAGCACCTCCTCGGCGGTCTTGGCGGCCTTGGCGAGGTGGACGGTGGCGTCCTTGGCACCGGCCGCCCGGCCCGCCTCCTCGGCCTCCCCGCGCAGCCGCTGGGCGTCGGCCTCGGCCTGCGCCCGCAGCTCGGCCACGTCCCGCTCGGCCTGGGCGCGCAGCTCGGCGATCGCGGCCTCGGCCTCGGCCTTCAGCTGGGCGGCGACCGACTCGGCGGTGGCCCGCAGCCGCTCGCCCTCCTCGGCGGCGGCGGCCTTGGCGGCGTCCGCCTCGGCCTGCCTGGTGGCCGCCTCGGCCCGGACGGCCTCGGCCTCGGCGCGGATCGCCTCGGACTCCTTGGTGGCCTGGGCGACCAGACGGGCGATCTCGGCCCGGGCGGTCTGCGAGCGCTGCTCGGTGGCGGCCTCGCCGTCGGCGACCTTGCGCTCGGCGGCGGCCTCGGCGTCGGCCTGGAGCTGCTCGGCGGCCTGCTCCGCCTGGGCGCGCAGCTCGGCGGCCTCCCGGCGGGTGCGCTCGGCCTCGGCGATCGCCTCGGCGCGCAGCCGCTCTATCTCGGTCTTCGCGGCGCCGAGCTGCTGCTCGGCGCGGGCCTGCTCGGCGGCGGCCTGCTCCTTGAGCCGGCCGATCTCGGCCTGTGCGGCGGCCAGCTGCTGCTCGGCGGCGGCATGGGCGGCGGCCAGCTCCTGCTGGGCCTGGCCGCGGGCGGCGTCCACGTCGGCGGCGGCCTGGGCGCCGGCCTGCTGGGCGTGCTCGGACGCGGCGCGCAGCAGGCGCTCGGCGTCGCTCTGGGCCTTCTGCAGCGCGGCCTCGGCGGCGGCCTGGGCCTCGCCGCGGGCGGCGTCCACGTCGGCGGCGGTCTGGGCGCGGGCGTGGTCGGAGAGGGCGGCGGCCTCGGCGCGGGCCGCGGCGACCATCCGCTCGGCCTCGGCGCGCGCCTCCTGCAGCAGGCGCTGGGCCTCCTGCTCGGAGCCGGTCCGGGTCTGCTCGGCCCAGCCGTTGACGTGCTGCTCGGCGGAGCGGCGCAGCTCGGTGAGCTCCTCCTCCAGCTGGCGGCGGCGGGCGGTGAGCTCGGCCTCCAGTCGGGCGGTGCGCTCGGCGGCCTCGGCCATGATCCGCTGGGTGGCGGCCTGGGAGTCGCGCAGCTGGCGCTCGGCGTCCGCGCGCATCTGCTGGGCCTGCATCTCGGCGGTGCGGAGCATCTGCTCGGCCTGGCCGGAGACGGCGTCGAAGGCGCGCGGCTGGGCGAGCATGCGCCGGGACTCGTGCAGCTTGGCCCGGAGCACCTCCACCTGGTAGGCGAGGTCCTCGGCATGCTCGACTGCCTTGTCCCGCTCCTTCCGAGTCCGACCCATCTCGGCCTCGAACTGGGAGAGGTGATCGTCAACCTCGTAGCGGTCGTTGCCCCGCACTCCGCGGTCCCATCCATCTCCTGGTCGCGTCCTCGACCCGGCCGGTCCGGGGCGCCCCTGTCCGGGGTGCCGGTCCGACTGGTCCTTGCATCCGCGGCCACCGGACGACCCCGTGCCAAGCCGGGGGCGTCCGCCGCGGTCGTCGGAGTCCTGGCCGCGGGAGCGCGGGGGTGCCGCGTTCCCCCGTCCGGGTGGACTCCTGGGCGAACTCTTGCCTGTGGAGAATGGTGACAGATCCGTCTTGCGACTGCTCAGCCGTGCCCGCGTACTGGACTCCCCTGCGACGGGCCGACCACCGGAGGGCGGACAGGCCTGTCATCGGCCGTGCCCGTCGCCTCCGTCCCCCGGATTCGTCGCGCACCTGGGCATTGTAGTGGGCGCGCACCGCGGGGGAATGGCCGCGTGGTGGTTTTCCGGCTGCCCGACCAGGTTACTGACGGGTCGCTAGGACCTCTTCGGGCCGGAACGGCCGGTGTCGGGCGGTTCTCAGTGCCCTCCGTCCTCGGTGGACCGGGCGGACGTGACCAGCTCGGTCAGCACCCCGCCGCAGTCCTTCGGGTGCAGGAAGGTGATCCGCGAACCCATCGAGCCGGTCCGCGGCTCGTCGTAGAGGACCCGGACGCCCTTGCCGCGGATGGCCTCGGCGTCGCCGTCCACGTCGGCGGTGCCGAAGGCGATGTGGTGCACGCCCTCGCCGTTCTTCTCCAGCCACTTGGCGACGGTGGAGTCCGGCCGGGTCGGCTCCAGCAGCTGGAGGTACGAGGCGCCGCCGTCGTCCGTCCCGTTGATCCGGAGCATCGCCTCGCGGACGCCCTGCTCCTCGTTGACCTCGCTGTGGAACACCTCGAAGCCGTAGGTGGCGCGGTAGAACTCGACCGTCTTGTCGAGGTCTCGGCAGGCGATGCCGATGTGGTCGATACGGGTCAGCACGGCGACCTCCAGGGCGTGGACGGAAAGTGGACCCAGTGCAGCGTACGGGCCCGAGCCCGCGCCAGTGCCGGACGTGCGAGCCTGCTCACACGCGGACTTCCACCCGAACGTTCACCCGGACCGCGTTGACACGGTGTTGACTGGACGGTGCCAGTGCGCTCGATCACACCGTCGCTCCGGTGACGGGCGGAAAACGGGTCAGTACCCTGAGCGCATCCTCACCTGGCCACGACGTGCGAAGGGGCCCGTCCCATGACCAACACCACCTCTGTGATCGTTGCCGGTGCGCGGACCCCGATGGGTCGCCTGCTCGGCTCCCTCAAGGGTTTCTCCGGTGCCGACCTCGGCGGCTTCGCGATCAAGGGCGCGCTGGAGCGGGCCGGGATCACGGGGGAGCAGGTCCAGTACGTGATCATGGGCCAGGTGCTGCAGGCCGGCGCCGGCCAGATCCCGGCCCGCCAGGCCGCCGTCAAGGCCGGCATCCCGATGAACGTCCCGGCGCTGACCATCAACAAGGTCTGCCTCTCCGGCCTCGACGCGATCGCCCTGGCCGACCAGCTGATCCGGGCCGGCGAGTTCGACATCGTGGTGGCCGGCGGCCAGGAGTCCATGACCAACGCCCCGCACCTGCTGCCGAAGTCCCGCGAGGGCTACAAGTACGGCGCCGTCGAGGTGCTCGACGCCATGGCGTACGACGGCCTGACCGACGCCTACGAGAACATCCCGATGGGCGAGTCCACCGAGAAGCACAACACCCGCCTGGGCATCCCGCGCGAGGTGCAGGACGAGATCGCCGCCGCCTCCCACCAGCGGGCCGCCAAGGCGCAGGCCGACGGCGTCTTCGACGCCGAGATCGTCCCGGTCGCCATCCCGCAGCGCAAGGGCGAGCCGGTGCTGTTCAGCCAGGACGAGGGCATCCGCGCCGACACCACCGTCGAGGGCCTGGCCAGGCTGCGCCCGGCCTTCACCAAGGACGGCACCATCACCGCCGGCACCTCCTCGCAGATCTCCGACGGCGCCGCCGCCGTGGTCGTGATGAGCAAGGCCAAGGCCGAGGAGCTGGGCCTCACCTGGATCGCCGAGATCGGCGCGCACGGCAACGTGGCCGGCCCGGACAACTCGCTCCAGTCGCAGCCGTCCAATGCGATCAGGCACGCGCTGGGCAAGGAGGGCCTGGAGGTCTCCGACCTCGATCTGATCGAGATCAACGAGGCCTTCGCGGCCGTCGCCCACCAGTCGATGAAGGACCTGGGCGTCTCCTCCGACATCGTCAACGTCAACGGCGGCGCGATCGCGCTCGGCCACCCGATCGGCATGTCCGGCGCCCGCGTGGTGCTCACCCTCGCGCTGGAGCTGCAGCGCCGCGGCGGCGGGGTCGGCGCGGCCGCGCTGTGCGGCGGCGGCGGCCAGGGCGACGCGCTGATCGTGCGCGTGCCGAGGGCCTGATCGACGCTCTGACCTCGGGGCTGCGGACCGCCACAAGTGGTCCGCGGCCCCTTGGGGCTTCCAGGCCCCTCGGCATCTGCGCAAGGAGACCCTGATGATCGATGTCGCCACGCTGGTCGAGCAGGCCCGGGAGGGCCGGCCGCGGGCGGTCGCCCGGCTGATCACGCTGGTCGAGAACGCCGCCCCGCAGCTGCGGGAGGCGATGGCCGCACTGGCGCCGTACACCGGTCAGGCCTACACCGTGGGCCTGACCGGCTCGCCCGGGGTCGGCAAGTCCACCTCCACCTCGGCGCTGGTCTCCGCCTACCGGCGGCTCGGCAAGCGGGTCGGGGTGCTCGCCGTCGACCCGTCCTCGCCGTTCTCCGGCGGGGCGCTGCTGGGCGACCGGGTCCGGATGCAGGACCACGCGACCGACCCGGAGGTGTTCATCCGCTCGATGGCCACCCGCGGGCACCTCGGCGGGCTGTCCTGGGCGGCGCCGCAGGCGCTGCGGGTGCTGGACGCGGCCGGGTGCGAGGTGATCCTGGTCGAGACCGTGGGCGTGGGCCAGTCCGAGGTCGAGATCGCCGCCCAGGCGGACACCGCCGTGGTGCTGCTGGCCCCCGGGATGGGAGACGGCATCCAGGCCGCCAAGGCGGGCATCCTGGAGATCGGCGACGTCTTCGTGGTCAACAAGGCCGACCGGGACGGCGCCGACGCCACCGCCCGGGAGCTGAACCACATGCTGGGCCTCGGCGAGGTCCGCGAGCCGGGGGACTGGCGCCCGCCGATCGTCAAGACCGTCGCGGCGCGCGGCGAGGGAGTGGACGAGGTGGTGGAGGCGCTGGAGAAGCACCGCGCCTGGCTGGAGGAGCACGGCGAACTGGCCGCGCGCCGCCGCCGCCGGGCCGCCCAGGAGATCGAGGCCATCGCCCTGGCCGAACTGCGGGCCCGGATCGGCGACCTCTCCGGCGACCGCCTCCTGGCCGGCCTCGCCGAACGCGTGGCCACCGGAGCGCTCGACCCCTACGGCGCGGCCGACGAACTCGTCGCCGGCCTGACCGCCGGCTGATCACGGCGGCTCACCGGGCTCACCTGCGCGCGGGAAGTCGGCCCGGCCGACTTCCCGCGCGCAGGTGAGGGCGCTACGAGCGGCCGCGGAGGCCGCGGAGGTGCTCGGCGACGGGGGCCAGGGCCTCGTAGATGGCGTCGAGCTGGTCCGGGGTGAAGCGGTCGATGAAGTGGGCCCGGACGCTGCGGACGTGGTCGGGGGCGACCCGCTGCATGGTCTCCCAGCCCTGTTCGGTTAGGTGGGCGTAGAGGCCGCGGCGGTCGCCGGGGCACTCCTGACGCAGCACCAGGCCGGCGTTCTCCATGCGGGTGATCTGGTGGGAGAGCCGGCTCTTGGACTGCAGGGTGGCGGTCGCGAGGTCGGTCATCCGCATCCGGTGGTCGGGCGCCTCGGAGAGCACGACCAGGATCTCGTAGTCGTTGATCGCCAGGTTGTGGGGCTGGAGTTCGCGGCTGAGCTGGTAGTCCAGCAGCTTGGCGACCTCCAGATGGGCGCGCCACATCCGCTGCTCCCTGGCGGTCAGCCAGGGAGTCTCCTCCTCGGGCTGCGGCTCAGGGGTGTCCGCAGTGTCGATCGTGTGCGTATCCATGGGACCCAGCATAGCGGATTTAGTTCAATGTTGTACAAATTTACAGGCCGAAACGCCGGCCGAGTTCGCCCAGGTTACCGAGGCCCGGCGGGTTGGGGTGGCCGCCGCCGTGGCCGGGCTGGGGCGGGACCCCGCCGCCCGGCACACCCGCCTCGGCGTCCACCCGGCCCACCGACCGCTCGGCCATCAGCTGCTCGCTCGACTGCACCAGCACCTGCCCGGCGCCGATGAACTCGAACTGGTGCTCCTCGCCGGAGGCGCCGCCGATGCCGGTCAGCCGCCGCAGGCCGCCGACCACCCCGTGCAGGTAGTCGTGGTCGTAGTGGTGGCACGGCGCCGGGCAGTCCGCCCAGCCGACCAGCGCCTGCGGGTCCACCCGGACCGGCGGCTCCACGAAGTGCACCGGCCCGTTGGAGGCGGCGACGAAGCGGCCGGTGCCGATCAGGGTCAGGAAGCCCGGGATGATCGACTGCTTGAGCCGCAGCGTCGGGTCGAAGGCGAGCAGGTTGCCGGAGCGGACGGTCAGGTTGCCGTCGTCCAGGTCGTAGGAGTTGAGGTCGTACGCGCGGTCCGCCAGCAGCAGCTTGCCGCTGCCCTGGGCGACCACCCAGTCCGCCGCGTGCAGCGGCGAGTTGAAGTGCTGGCCGAGCACCCGGTCGACCATTCCGGCGCCGACGCCGCGGAAGGTGATGTCGCCGTAGTAGGCGACCATCTTGCCCTTCTGCAGGAAGTAGGAGCCGTTCAGGTCGACGGCGAAGGCGTACGGGTTGACGTTGTCGTTGGCCGGCAGGGTGTAGGCGTCGTGCACCACCGGCCCCGCGCCGCCGTGGGTGGTCGGCAGCGGTGCCGGCGGGCCGCCGAACTGCTCCTGGGCGTAGGCCGGTTGGGGTTGCGGCTGGTAGCCGGGCGGCGGGGGAGGGGGTGGCGGGTAGTCGGAGGAGCGGCCGTGGACCGGCGGCACCGGCGGCACCGTGAAGCCCGGCTGGGTCGGCTGGTCGTGCGGCGACTGCCCGTACGGCACCTGCGGCGGCTGCGGCGGGTAGGACATCAGAGCTTCTCCTCGCTCGCCTGGACGTACACCGTGCCCTGCCCGGACAGCTCCAGCTGGAACGCCTCGCCCGAGCCGCGGCCGATCATCTCGCGCCAACCGATCGCGGTGGACAGCTTGTTGCGCACCTCACCACGGTGCGCCACGTACGCCTGCGGGTCGACGTGCACCGACTGGCCGGGGGTGATCGGCAGCTCGAAGACCCCGCCGTGGGCCATCACCGCGACCGAGCCGTGGCCCTCCAGCCGGGTGGTGAACAGGCCCTGCCCGCTGACCTGGCCGCGGACCATGCCCATCACCCCGCCCTGCGAACCGAGGAACACGGTGGACTGCCGCAGCGTGCCCTCGAAGGCGAGCAGCCGGTCCGCCTCGACGAACAGGGTGTCGCCGGTCAGGTCGATCACGTGGACGTGGTGGCCGCCGTGGCCGAACATCACCCGGCCCTGGCCCTCGACGGTCATCAGCGGGGTGTCCTCGTTGGCGACCCGGCGGCCGATCATCGACATCACCCCGCCCTGACCGCCGGTGATGTTCGGGGTGAACCGGACGTCACCGGTGTACCCGAGCATCGCCCCGCGCTGGCTGAACAGCCGCTGGCCGGGCACCACCTGGGCCTCGACCATCTTCCCGTTGATCCGGGTGAAGCCCATCAGACGTCACCCCCGACGGTGACCTTCTCGGAGGGCTGGACGTACACCAGGCCCTCGCCGGTGAACTCGATCTGGACGGCCTCGCCGCCGCCCTCGCCGATCACCGTGGTCCAGCCCGCGCCCGACTTCAGGCTGCGGTGCAGGCTGCCGGTGTGCGCGACGTACGCGCCCGGGTCGACCCGCAGCGGCATGTCCTTGCCGACCCGCAGGATGACCGCCGGGCCGTTGGAGGTGACGGCGGCCCAGCCGTGGCCCTCCACCTTGGTGGTGAAGAGCCCGTTGCCGGAGGAGACGCCGTTCAGCCCGGTGAAGCTGGTGCCGGTGTGCAGGCCCGACTCGGTGCAGAGCAGGTTGTCCGCCTCGACGTAGAGCGTCTCCCCGTCGAGGCGGACCAGGTTGATCTCGGTGGCCTTGTCGGCGAAGTAGCAGGTGCCCTGCCCCTTCACCTCCATGACGGTCATCCGTTCGCCGGTGAGTCTGCGGGCGACCATGCCCCGCAGGCCGTCCCCGCCGCCGGTCAGCTTCTTGAAGGTCATCTGGCCCGTGTAGGCGACCATCGAGCCGTGCCGGGCCTTGACGGCGTCGCCGCCCAACTCGACGGCGAGCACCCGCGATCCCTGGAGTCTGAACTGTGCCACGGCCGCAATCTAGCTTCCGCCGGGGCGGCCGGGCGAGAGGGCGCGGCTCAACCGGTACGGACCCGGGACAATCGTCCGGGTCAGGAGCGCGCGTGCGCCCCGTGGCCGTGGCCGGGCCGGGGGACGGTGCCGGCCGCCTCCTCGACCTCCAGCAGCGAGGCCGAGTGGCGCTCCGCCTCGAAGGCCACCACGCCGCCGCGCAGGCCGAACAGCCGCTTGGAGAGCATGATCCAGAGCACCGCCGCGATGTTCAGCAGCAGGGTGCAGATCTTCACCGCGCTGACGTGCTCGTGCAGCTCGTAGCCCTCCAGCGGGAGGAAGGCGGCCGTGGCGACCACGGTCAGGTACTCGGCCCAGCGCCGGCCCAGCCAGAGGCCGACCGCCTCGACGATCTCGATCAGCGCGTAGGCGATCATCGCGCCCGCGACGACCAGCAGGGTCTTCTTCTGGTAGCCGAAGGTCTTGCGGATCGTCTCGACGATCGGGGCGTGGTCGAGGTCCCAGTGGAAGTGGTCGGCGACCGGCTTGAAGACCGTGAGGTCCTCGTCGAAGACGCGCTGCACGGCCTCCTGGCTGTTGGAGAACTTCCAGACACCCCAGGCCATCAGGATGATGATCACGCCGCGCAGCACCCGCTCGACGGCCAGGAAGCGCAGGATGAAGAGGTCCCGGAGCGCCTTGCCGCGCGGCACCAGCGGGGCGTTCGCCGCCGGGCCGGACCCGTGCGGGGCGCCGAGCGCGAAGTCGCCGCAGCGAAGACAGCGCCAGGCGTCGCCGACGGCGGTGGCGGCGTGCAGCCGGGAGGCCAGCTCGGGCTCGGTCGGCGCGTAGGTGATGTGGCCGCGCTTGGCGCAGGTCCTGCGGTCCCAGTCGCGCTTGAACATGTGGTGACTACCCCCGTGTGCGGTGCCGGTGGCGCCCGGTTCGGTGGGCGCGCGGGCAGCAGGATAGGGGGTGCGGGCGACGCCCTGCTGCGTCCGGCGCGGTTCTGCGGCGCGGCTGTGACATCCGGCACGGTGGCCACCCCCGGCCCGGGGCCCGGACGTGTGCTCGGTGATAATGGCCGGAAGGCTTGTGAGTAGCTTCACAAGCGTGCCGCGCCTCCGACCCCCGTATTGAGGTATCCAACGTGAACAGCAGCGCCGTCCACCGCCTGCGCCTGGTCTCCGCCCCCGAGGGGATCTCCTTCGTCCTGCTGCTGATCTGCTCGGTGCTGAAGCGGACGACGTCCTTCGACGCCGTGCCGGTGATGGGCATGGTCCACGGGATCCTGTTCATCCTGTACGTGATCTTCTGGATCCAGGCCTGGCAGGCGCAGAAGTGGGACGCCAAGCGCGGCGTCCTGCTGCTCGTGCTCTCGGTGCTGCCGTTCGGCGGTTTCGTCGCCGAGCGGATGCTCGGCCGCGAGGAGCGCGGGGAGCTGCGGCCCGCCACCGCCTGACCCGCCCGCGTGGACGGCCGACAGGCTGCCGCGGCCTCCTCTCCCAAAGGGCCGCGGCAGCCTGTCGCCGTTTCTTGCCGGGAGTGGTCGGAGGTTTTCGTCAGAAGCATGACAACGGTTGGCCGGGAAGAACAGGGCGCCGGCGGGGATTGGCCGGGAGTCGTCGGCCGGGGCGGGCGGGCCGTCGGCCCGGGCACGGGTGGACGCCCGGGGCCTGCCCTCCAACGAGGCCCCGGGCGTCCTGCTCACCGCGTGCCGTACGTCACTTGACGTTGACGGCGCTCCAGGTCGCGGCGACGGCGGCGTACTCGGCGCTGGTGGCGCCGTACAGGTCCGCCGCGGCCTTCAGGGTGCCGGTGCGGGCCGCCGAGTAGTTGGTGGTGGAGGTGAAGTAGGTGGTCAGCGCCCGGTACCAGATCGCCGCCGCCTTGTCCCGGCCTATCCCGGCGAGGGTGGAGCCGTTGTACGTGGGGCTGTTGTAGCTGACACCGTTGATCGTCTTCGCGCCGCTGCCCTCGGCGAGCAGGTAGAAGAAGTGGTTGGCCACGCCGGAGGAGTAGTGGACGTCCAGGCCGCCGACCGAGGAGGACCAGTAGTCGGCCGAGCGGCCGTCCTTGGACGGCTGGTCCATGTAGCGCAGCGGCTTGCCGTCACCGTTGATGTTGATCTGCTCGCCGATGAGGTAGTCCGGCTTGTCGGCGGCCAGGTTGGCGTACCACTCGACCATGGTGCCGAAGATGTCCGAGGTGGCCTCGTTGAGACCGCCGGACTCGCCCGAGTAGTTGAGACCCGCCGTGGCGGAGGTGACGCCGTGGCTCATCTCGTGGCCGGCCACGTCGAGCGCGGTGAGCGGGTGGGTGTTGCTGGCGCCGTCGCCGTACGTCATGCAGAAGCAGCTGTCGCTCCAGAACGCGTTGACGTAGTTGGTGCCGTAGTGGACCCGGCTGACCGCGCCGACGCCGTCGTTCTTGATGCCGTTGCGGCCGAAGGTGTTCTTGTAGAAGTCCCAGGTGGCGGCGGCGCCGTACTGGGCGTCCACGGCGGCGGACTCCGGGTTGGAGACCAGGCCGTTGCCGAAGCTGTTGGTGGAGTTGGCGAACAGGGTGCCGCTGCCGGAGGTCTTGTTCTTCAGGTTGTAGGTGGCCTGGCCGCCGCGGGTGGCGTCCTTGAGCTGGTACGAGGTGCCGCTCTGGGTGGTGGTCAGCGGGACGGTGCCGACGAAGACGCCCTTGCCGGTGCCGGAGGCGGTCTGCACCTGCTCGTGGGTGGAGAGCACCTGGCCGGTGGCCGCGTCGGTGACCAGCACCTGGCTGCTCGGGGTGCCGTCGGCGCGCAGGCCCTCCACGGTGGTCCGGTACGCCAGTCGCGGGTTGCCGTCGGCGGCCCAGACCACCAGGGCGGCGGTGCCGGCCTGCCGGACCTCGGTCAGTGGCGCCTCGTCCTCGTCGGCGGCGACGCCGACGGTGGACCGCACGGCGCCGGTCGCCTGGACGGCGGCCTGGTCGGCCGGGATCTTCGGGGTGAGGCTGGGCAGTGCGAGCGCGGTGCCGACGGCCTTGTCCACGGCGGTGGTCGAGCCGTCCGCCTTCTGGTGCACCACCAGGTCGCCGCCCAGCACCGGGAGTCCGGCGAAGGTCCGCTCGTAGCGGAGGTGGCGGGTGCCGTCGGCGTCCACCACGACGTCCTTGGCCACCAGTTGCTCCTGGCCGCCCAGGGACAGGGCGTGCGCCACCTTGGCGGCCTGGCCGTTCGCCTGGGCGATCAGGTCGGCGTGCTGCTGGGCGCCCCGGGCGTGCGGAGCGGGGTCGGCCTGGGCGGCGGCGCCCTGGACCACACCGGTCAGCAGGGCGGTGGCGGAGAGTACGGCGACTGCGGCGAGCTTTCGCTTCACGGACGAGTCCTTCCGGGAAACCGCGTGTGGGCGCGGTCGCGCCGCGTCCCGGGGGCCGGGATCGGCACCTGAGGGGCGGGACGGGCGCTGACGTGCGAGGACCCCGAGCGGTCGTGCGGCTGCCACCGGTCGGGTGGGGGTGGTGGCTGTCGAACGGGGTTGGCGGAAAGCATGACAATCAAGCAAATCAAATGACAGGTCTTGCTCATGAATTGGCCAAGTCCCGCCAAGACGAAGCATTGTGAACGGAAGGACAAAGGGGATCTTTTACCCCGACTTTCAGCGGGTTCCGGTCCGAACCGAGGCCTGGTAGCGGGGCGTTCGGTCATCGGTCGGTCAACCCCGGTACGCCGGGCGCCCGTTGCGGTCCGTTCACACCGACGCAATGTCCAGGTATGGACCTGGCCGTCCGATTGGCGGGATCCCGCCACCGTGTCGTGCTTGTCCACCATCAGGACAGCTGGTAGCACACGTCCGGTCCGCCGGTACGGTAAGGAGGTGGCCAAGCCCCTCGCACTCGACTTCGACCCGATCGCCCGCGCCGACGAGCTCTGGGCCCGCCGCTGGGGCACCGTGCCCTCGATGGCGGCGATCACCTCGATCATGCGCGCGCACCAGATCCTGCTCTCCCGGGTCGACGCGGTGCTCAAGCCGTACGGTCTGACCTTCGCCCGGTACGAGGCGCTGGTGCTGCTGACCTTCAGCCGCACCGGCGAGCTCTCGCTGTCCAAGATCGGCGAGCGGCTGATGGTCCACCCGACCAGCGTCACCAACACCGTCGACCGCCTGGAGCGGGCCGGCCTGGTCGCCCGCCGTCCCAACCCGCTGGACGGCCGCGGGGTGCTCGCGGCGATCACCGGGCGCGGTCGCGAGGTGGTCGAGGAGGCCACCCGGGAGCTGATGGCGATGGAGTTCGGTCTGGAGGAGTACGGCCCCGACCAGTGCCGCCAGGTGTTCGACCTGCTCCGGCCGCTGCGCGTCGCCGCCGGGGACTTCGCGGAGCCGGACGAGGGAACTGCCGGGGGGCCCGTCGGGGGAGCGGCCGAGGGGGCTGCTCGGGAGCGGCCGTGAGGGCGGCTACCCTCGTGGGAGCGGTGCGCGGATCCGGGCGTACCGGTCGAAACTGCCGAGCGAGGCGAGGAAGAGTATGAAGGCGACCCCCCTGCTGGGCTGGTACCGCGGCCTGGCCATTGCGACCGGCTGCGCGCTGCTGGTGTTCTGCGGCTTCATGGTGGCGAAGTACGGCTTCGGCGCGGCCGAGGACCTGACCACCTACGTCGCGATGCTGCACGGCTACCTGTACATCGGGTACTTCGTGGTGACCTTCCTGCTCGGGCAGAAGCTGAAGTGGCCGCTCGGCCGACTGGTGCTGACCCTGGCGGCGGGCTGCATCCCGTTCCTGTCCTTCGTCTTCGAGCGCAAGGTGGCCCGCGAGGCCGCCGAGCAGCTCCCGGCGGGCGGCGCCCGCCAGCCGGCCGGCGTCTGAGCCGAGGAGCTCCGCGAGAGCGCTCCGTCCCCGGTGGGGGCGGGGCGCTCTTCGCGTTCCCCGATCGTCGCCGTTGCGCGGCGGGCCGCCGTCGACAACTACTAGGACGTCCGAGTAAATTAGTAGGACGTCCTAATAGCTGTGCCGCCCCGTGCTGGCGGCCGTACGGAGCGGAGTTCGGCCCATGGACGCCGAGGAGATCGAGCGCGGACGGCAGCGCTGGCAGCAGCGGTACGACAAGGCCCGCAAGCGGGACGCGGACTTCACCACCCTCTCCGGCGACGAGGTCGCGCCGGTCTACGGCCCCGCCCCCGGGCAGCCCGTCGAGGGCTTCGAGCGGATCGGCTGGCCGGGCGAGTACCCGTTCACCCGCGGCCTGCACCCCACCGGTTACCGGGGCCGCACCTGGACCATCCGCCAGTTCGCCGGCTTCGGCAACGCCCAGCAGACCAACGAGCGCTACCGGATGATCCTGGACGCGGGCGGCGGCGGCCTCTCGGTCGCCTTCGACATGCCCACCCTGATGGGCTACGACTCGGACGACCCCAAGTCGCTCGGTGAGGTCGGCCACTGCGGCGTCGCCATCGACTCGGCCGCCGACATGGAGGTGCTGTTCGACGGCATCCCGCTCGGGGACGTCACCACCTCGATGACGATCAGCGGGCCGGCCGTCCCGATCTTCTGCATGTACATCGTGGCCGCCGAGCGTCAGGGCGTGGACCCGGCGGTGCTGAACGGCACCCTCCAGACGGACATCTTCAAGGAGTACATCGCCCAGAAGGAGTGGCTCTTCGCCCCCGAGCCGCACCTGCGCCTGATCGGCGACCTGATGGAGCACTGCGCCCGGGGCATCCCGGCGTACAAGCCGCTGTCCGTCTCCGGCTACCACATCCGGGAGGCCGGGGCGACGGCCGCGCAGGAGCTGGCCTACACCCTCGCGGACGGCTTCGCCTACGTCGAGCTGGGTCTGTCCCGCGGCCTGGACGTGGACGTCTTCGCGCCCGGTCTGTCCTTCTTCTTCGACGCCCACCTGGACTTCTTCGAGGAGATCGCCAAGTTCCGCGCCGCCCGCCGGATCTGGGCCCGCTGGATGCGCGACCGCTTCGGCGCCAGGACGGACAAGGCGCAGTGGCTGCGCTTCCACACCCAGACCGCCGGCGTCTCGCTCACCGCCCAGCAGCCGTACAACAACGTGGTGCGCACGGCCGTCGAGGCGCTCTCCGCGGTGCTCGGCGGCACCAACTCGCTGCACACCAACGCGCTGGACGAGACCCTGGCGCTGCCCTCCGAGCAGGCCGCCGAGATCGCGCTGCGCACCCAGCAGGTGCTGATGGAGGAGACCGGCGTCACCAACGTGGCCGACCCGCTGGGCGGCTCCTGGTACGTCGAGGCGCTGACCGACCGGATCGAGCAGCAGGCCGAGGCGATCTTCCAGCGGATCCTGGACAAGGGCCGCGAGGACCACGAGATCGGCCCGATCACCTCCGGCATCCTGCGCGGGATCGAGGAGGGCTGGTTCACCGGCGAGATCGCCGAGGCGGCCTTCCAGTACCAGCAGGCGGTGGAGAAGGGCGAGAAGCGCGTGGTGGGCGTCAACTGCCACCCCCGCAGCGTCACCCCGGACCTGGAGATCCTCCGGGTCAGCCACGAGGTCGAGCGCGAGCAGGTACGGGCGCTGGGCGAGCGCAAGGCCGCCCGGAACGACGCGGCCGTTCGGGCCGGGCTGGACGCCATGCTGGCGGCGGCGCGCTCGGGCGAGTCGATGATCCCGCCGATGCTGGACGCGGTGCGGGCCGAGGCGACCCTGGGCGAGATCTGCAACGCGCTGCGGCAGGAGTGGGGGACGTACCGGGAGAACGCGGCGTTCTGACCGGCTGATCCCGCGAACCGGGCCGCCCCGTACGGAAGTTCGTGCGGGGCGGCTCCGCCGTGCCCGGAAGCCCTCAGCCCGTGGTGAGCGGTCCGAGCAGCAGGTCGGTGAAGCGGTGGATCCACTCGGGGGTGATCGGCTCGCCGCTGACCAGGACGCGGTGCTCGACCGTGCCCGCGATGGTGTCGAAGATGATGTCGACCTCCTCGCGGGCCGATCCGGCGTCGGTGTCGGCTTCGAGCTCGCCGCGCGCCTGGGCGGCGGCCCGGCCCTGCCGGACCAACCGCTTCTGCGGGTCCACGATCGCCTCCCGGATCCGGCGGCGCAGCTGCGGGTCGCGGGTGCCCTCGGCGAACAGGGCGAGCAGTGCGGCCTGGGTCTCCGGGCGGGCCAGCAGGCCTGCGAACTGGCCCACCACGGCCTCGATGTCGGCGCGCAGGCTGCCGAGGTCGGGCATCACCAGTTCGTCGAAGAGGCTGGCGACGGCGTCCACCACGAGCTCGTTCTTGGACGGCCAGCGGCGGTAGAGCGTGGTTTTGGCGACCCCGGCCCGGCTGGCGACGTGGCCCATGGTCAGCCCGCCCCAGCCGAGTTCGGCCAGGGCCTCGCGGGTGGCGTCGAGGATCGCGAGGTCCGCGGCGGCGCTGCGCGGGCGGCCCTTGGCCCGGGACGGGGTGGTCCCCTCCTGGGCCGTGCCGGCCCGGACGGTGCCGCCGCGGACTGTGCTGCCCGGGACGGCGCTGTCCGGGCTCGCGGAGGGCTGGGCGGCCGGCACCGGGTCTCCTTGCGATTTACTGGTAAGTAACTTGGGTGGGGCTGGTAACGGTAGCGACTGTTGGCCGATTCGGGCAGCCGGGCGGCCCGGGAAAGTGGGGCAGCTCACGTCCCCGAACCGCCGGTGGGGCTTGCGGCCGGACCACCGGCTCCAGTTACGCTACGACCTGTAGCGAAAGCAGTGACAACCAGGCGCCGGACCCGTGGGACGGGGACGGCGCGGGCGCGGGTGGGGATCCGCGCCGAACGGTTCAGGCTACCGGGGGAGGGGCGCGCCGCCCGGAAACCCGCGCCGCGCGGCCCGCGCGGGGCGACTTTCCGGAGGTTGGTGCCCGTCAGCAGCGCGGACGGGGGAGGATGGTGCCATGCAGCCACGGAATTCGCGTCTCAACAGCGCCGCCCTGCGCGGTGCGGTCGACCTCGCCGCAGTGAAGGCGGCCGGTGAGGCCGCCCAGAAGGCCGAGCAGGCCCGGGCCGAGCGGGCCCGCCAGGCGGCCGCCGCCGAAGCGGACGGAGTCGCCCCCCAGCCCGCCTACCAGCTCGTCATCGACGTCACCGAGGACACCTTCGAGACCGAGGTCGTCCAGCGCTCCACCGAGGTGCCGGTCGTCATCGACTTCTGGGCCGAGTGGTGCGGGCCCTGCAAGCAGCTCAGCCCGATCCTGGAGGGCCTGGCCGAGGAGTACGCCGGCCGCTTCGTGCTCGCCAAGATCGACGTGGACGCCAACCAGCTGATCGCCCAGCAGTTCGGCATCCAGGGCATCCCGGCCGTGATGGCCGTGGTGGCCGGCCAGCTGGTGCCGCTGTTCCAGGGCGCGGAGAGCGCCGCGAACGTCCGCAAGGTGCTGGACCAGCTGATCCTGGTCGCCGAGCAGCGCTTCGGCATCTCCGGCGGTGCGGTGGCCCCGGGCGAGCCCGCGGACGCCGCCGGCCCGCAGCGGCCGGAGGACCCGGCGCTGGCCGCCGCGCACGACGCGCTGGACGCCGGCGACCTGGGCGGTGCCATCCGGGCCTACCAGAACGTGCTGGCCGACCAGCCGGGCAACACCGAGGCCAAGCTGGGCCTGGCCCAGGCCGAGCTGCTCCAGCGGGTCGAGGGCCTGGACCTCCAGGCCGTGCGGGCCGCGGCCGCGGCCGATCCGAAGGACGTCGGGACCCAGTTGCAGGCGGCCGACCTGGATCTGGTGGGCGGTCACGTCGAGGACGCCTTCGGGCGCCTGGTGGACACCGTGGGCCGGACCTTCGGCGAGGACCGGGACACCGCCCGGCTGCGCCTGCTGGAGCTGTTCGAGGTGATCGGCCCGGAGGACCCGCGGGTCGTCGCGGCCCGTGCGGCGCTGGCCCGCGTGCTGTTCTGAGCCCGCGTTCCGCAGGGTTCGGGCCGGTCCTGGCACCGAGTGCCTGGCACGTCCGATGACCTGCGGTGTCGCCTGGTGATTTGGCGACAATCCGGTCAACCGGACAGAGGTTTACCAAATCTTGATTTCACCCGTGGGTGGTCACGTTACGTGATCACCCACGGGTGTTTCGCCGCGGTTTCCGGCAGATTTCGTCGCCACGAATCCTCCAAGGCGTCACGCAGGGTGCAAATCGCGTCAATTCCATGATCAACGCCACCTGGTGTTGCATTACCCGTCAGTAAGGCACCCCTTGTGCTTCGCCCGGGATTCAAGCACGATCGGCCACGCCCGGTCCCAGACTCCACACCCTCCGACAGCCGGTCGGCCACGCGGAGCGCGGGATCCCCACCGGGTGATCCGCCGGCCCCGGTCGGCGGTAGGGAGGGCAGGGGGGTATCCGCGGTCCCACGGCGGTTCCTGTCCTCGACCGGCCGCGCGGCCCTGCGCGGTCGCTGGTTGTCGCTCGGGGGTGATCGCCGATGTCGTCGGTCCGACCCGTCGTCCCGCAAGGACGGCCGGTTCCGGGACGGGAGTGCCGCAGCACGCAGGCCGCTCCCGCGTCCGACGACGCCCAAGGCGCTCTCCGCTACCGAGGACGTAGCTCTCTCCCATCCCAGGCCCCCACCGGCGCGGGACGCGCCGCCGGGGAGCCGGAGATGTACGTCCTAGAAGGAGGACTCGCATGTCCAAGACCTACGGCAAGACCCGCTGGAAGCGCTTCGCCCTGGTGATGGTGCCGAGCGTCGCGGCCACCGCGATGGTCGGCGTCTCGATCGCCAACAGCGCGCTCGCCGCCTCGTTCAGCATTTCCGGCCAGCAGTTCAAGGTCAGCACCGACCAGCTGCACGGCACCAACTTCGCCCAGTTCGGCTCGGTGGACATCGAGGCGAACGGCAAGCCGCACCCGGTGGCGGTCTCGGCCTTCGACAAGGCCACCATCAACAACCTGTGCCAGTCGGTGGTGACCGACCTGTCCGCGTTCGGCCTGGGCAAGATCACCCTCCAGCTGCACGCCGGCACCGACGCCGCCAAGCCGGTCGAGGCCTCGAACCTGCTGATCGACCTGGAGCAGCTGAAGGCGGACGCGACCTTCACCGACATCAACATCGGTCAGGACGCCTCCACCCTCTCCGGCACGGCCACCCAGGGCTGGGCCCCGCACGCGGGCGTCACCAAGGCGGGCGGCGGCGCCGGTCTGCCGACCGGTGCGACCGGCTTCGCCCAGTCCGCCAAGGTCGCCGACCTGAGCGGCGTCCAGCAGACCGCGCGGGCCACCTCGGCCGGCACGTTCAAGCTGAACGGCCTGAGCCTCGCGCTGAAGAGCGGCGACGGCGCGGGCAACGAGTGCTTCTGAGCCCCGTCTGACGGCACGCCGATCGGCGTGCCCGGGTGACGGGTCCACCTGGGGCCGGGGGGCGGCGGATCACCGCCGTTCCTCGGCCACCCCCCTTTTTTGTTCCAACCTCGTAGCGACGTCGAGGAGTTGCACCATGTCCAGCGCAACGGTCGAGACGCGGCCCCGCCAGCAGAACCCCATCGGGTGGCTGTGGCGGCACTTCCGCGAATTCCGCCGCACCAGGCCCTTCTGGGGTGGACTGCTGGCCATGATCGCCGGCGTCCCGATCCTCTACTTCCCGTACGCCCACCTGACGTTCGGCGGGCTGACCATCGCGATGTCCACCACGGCCGGCGCCGGGTCGCTGATCATCGGGGTGCTGATGATCATCCTCGGTCTGACCGCCTGGTTCCAGCCGGCCGTCCGGGTCTTCGCGGGCATCGCGACCATCCTGCTGACGCTGGTCTCGATCCCGGTCTCCAACCTCGCGGGCTTCGGGCTGGCGCTGCTGCCGGGCCTGATCGGCGGCGGGCTGATGGTCTCCTGGGCGCCGCTGCCGGAGCCGTCCACCGCGCCGGCCAAGGGGCGGCGGGCCCGCCGGGCCGAGCGGACGGACAACCCCATCGCGCAGCGCGTCGCCACCGAGCCGACCGCCGCCGAGCCCGCCGGGGCCGAGGCCGTCGAGGCGCCCACCGCCGAGCTGCCCGCGCAGGGCGCACCCGAGGAGCCGGCCGCCGAGGCCGCCGCTCCCCAGCAGGGCGCCGCCGAGTCCGCCGTCCCGAAGCAGCGCGCCGCCGCGGACCAGGAGGAGGCGCGGTGACCGGGCCGGCCGAGCAAGCAGAGGGTACGGTCGTCCCCGCGCAGCGCTCCGGTCGGCACGCGGCGCCGCGCACGCCGGTGCGGGTCAGACTCAGAGGCCGCGCCCTGGCGATGGCCGCGGTGCCGACCGCGCTGCTGATGGCCGCGGCCTACACGCCCAACCCGGCGGTGGCGGAGTCCGCGGCCGGCAAGCCCTGCGGCAACGCGCCGGTCACCGTCCCGGACGTGGCGCCGATCGAGACGCCCGTCCCCAAGAGCGAGCTGCCCGAGCCGCCGCCCGCGCCGTCGGGCACGCCCGGCACGTCGGGTGCGGCGACGGGGGCGCCCTCGACCGGCCCCAGCTCGGTGCCCACCACCACGCCGACCCAGGCCCCGACCTCGGCCCCGACCACCGCGCCGGTGAAGACGCCGGCCGCCGGCACGGCCACCACCCCGCCCGTCGCCCGCTCCGCCGCCACCGGCGGCTCGGGCGCGGTGAGCGCGGTGTACCAGGGCACCGGTGACGGCACGGCCACCGCGAGCCGGGCCGGGCTGATCGACGACATCGTCGGCGGCGTCAACCACCTGCTGAACCCTGGCGGTTCGGCCAGTCCCACGCCGAGCGCGACACCCAGTGCCACCGCCCAAGCCCCGGCCGCCCCGGCCCCGCGGGTCGGCACCCCGGCGCAGCCCGCCCAGCCGCAGGCCCCGGCGGCCGGCGCCCAGCAGGCCGCACCGCCCGTCCAGTCCTCGGGCGGGCAGTCCTCGGCTGCCCAGCCGTCGCCGGGCACCACCGCGTCCGGCGGGAAGGCGAGCACCAAGGCGGCCCCGTCCGCGACCCCGTCGGCGGACGTCCCGGCGACCCCGGCGGCCACCCCGACCCCGTCCGCCTCGCCCACGGCGAACCCCAACTGCGACGTGGACACCCGCAGCCTGACCGCCGGTGCGGCCTCCTCCGAGCAGGTCGTGCCGGAGCAGAACTGGACGCTGCAGAGCAGCCGGCTGGGCCTGCACGGCGCGGCCTTCCACGGCGTCTACGACGTGAGGACCCCGACCGGCACCAAGCGGGTGCTGAAGTTCGTGGTCGACAGCGTGGACATCGAGAACCTCGACATGTCGACCCTGGAGGGCAACGGCGTCACCTTCCACGTCCAGGGCGCCCCGGGTTCGACCTCGACCATGCGCAACGGCCAGGTCACCATGTACGTGGAGCGGCTGTCCGGCCACCTGTCCAAGTTGCTCGGCCTGCCGATCCCGATCGACCTGGGCGAGATCACCCTCACCCCGGACACCCTGCCGCGCTGGCTGTACGACCTGATCGGCTCCGTCCCGATCCCGCTGGACCTGGAGCTGACCGGCGTCACCGCCAAGCAGGCCGGCCAGTTCGGCGGCACCCTGCACATCCCGGGGATGCACCTGTTCAACGACAACGCGCCCTACAGCGACAAGTAGCGGAACGCACGACGCCCGTGGGGCGGCCCTCCGTCGAGGAGGAGCCGCCCCACGGGCGTTCGCGGGATGACCTACTCGCCGTGGCTGCCCAGGCGGTGCACCTGCACCAGGTTGGTGGTGCCGGGGACGCCGACCGGCACACCGGCGGTGACGATCACCGTGTCGCCCTCGCCCAGCTCGCCCAGTCGCAGCAGCTCGCGGTCGACCTGCGCGACCATCGCGTCGGTGGTGGCCACCTGCTCGGTGACGTACGACTCGACGCCCCAGCTCAGCGAGAGCTGGTTGCGGGTGGCCGCGTCCGGGGTGAACGCGATCACCGGGATCGGCGAGCGGTAGCGGGACAGCCGGCGCGCGGTGTCACCGGACTTGGTGAACGCGATCAGCGCCTTGCCGTTCAGGAAGTCGCCCAGCTCGCAGGCGGCGCGGGCGACCGAGCCGCCCTGGGTGCGCGGCTTGCGGCCCGGGTTCAGCGGCTGCAGACCCTGGGAGACGAGCTCCTCCTCGGCCTTCTCGCAGATCCGGCTCATGGTGCGGACGGTCTCGACCGGGTACTTGCCGACGCTGGACTCGGCGGAGAGCATCACCGCGTCGGTGCCGTCCAGGATGGCGTTGGCGACGTCGGAGACCTCGGCGCGGGTCGGCCGCGAGGCGTGGATCATCGACTCCATCATCTGGGTGGCGACGATGACCGGCTTGGCGTTGCGGCGGGCCAGGGTGATCAGCTGCTTCTGGACCAGCGGCACCCGCTCCAGCGGGTACTCGACGGCCAGGTCGCCGCGGGCGACCATGATGGCGTCGAAGGCGAGGACGATCTCCTCCATGGCCTCGACGGCCTGCGGCTTCTCGATCTTGGCGATGACCGGCACCCGGATGCCGACCTCGTCCATGACCTCGTGGACGTCCTTGATGTCGGCCGCGTTGCGGACGAAGGACAGGGCGACCATGTCGACGCCCAGGCGAAGCGCGAAGCGCAGGTCGTCCTTGTCCTTCTCGGACAGGGCCGGCACGTTCACGGCCGCGCCGGGCAGGTTGATGCCCTTGTTGTTCGAGAGCACGCCGCCCTCGACCACCACGGTCTTCACCCGCGGGCCGTCGACGCTGACGACCTCCAGGGCGATGACGCCGTCGTTGATCAGGATCGGGTCGCCGGGCTTCACGTCGCCGGGCAGGCCCTTGTAGGTGGTGCCGCAGATGTGCTGGTCACCGGGGACGTCCTCGGTGGTGATGGTGAACTCGTCGCCGTTGTCGACGGTCACCGGGCCGTTGGCGAAGGTCGCCAGACGGATCTTGGGACCCTGGAGGTCGGCAAGGACGCCGATGGCCTTGCCGGTGTCCTCCGAGACCTGGCGGACCTTCCGGTACCGCTCCTCGTGGTCCGCGTGGTTGCCGTGGCTCATGTTCAGTCGGGCGACGTTCATGCCCGCCTCGACGATGGCCTTCAGCTGTTCGTAGGAGTCCGTCGCCGGACCCAGGGTGCAGACAATTTTCGCTCGGCGCATATCGGTCAGTCTATCCGTTCGTGTTATAGGTGCATTCGGCACGGACCGGGAGGAATCGCCGACGAAGGGTTCCGAGGAGTGAGACGTTTTCGTGTCAGTCCTCGGACAGTCCGCCCTCCCGGTGCACCAGGGCGAAGGCCTGTCGGGCGATCTCCAGCTCCTCGTCGGTGGGCACCACCGCGACCGTCACCCGGGAGTACGCGGGCGAGATGATCCGGGCCTCGCCGGAGCGCACCGAGTTCAGCTCCGGGTCCACGGCGATGCCCAGGTCCTCCAGTCCCGCGGTGGCCGCCGCGCGCACCGGCGCCGCGTTCTCCCCGACGCCCGCGGTGAACGCGATCGCGTCCACCCGGCCGAGCACCGCGTAGTAGCCGCCGATGTACTTGCGGAGCCGGTGGACGTACGCGTCGAAGGCGAGCCCCGCGTCGGCGTCGCCCTCGTCGGCACGCCGCATGATCTCGCGCATGTCGTTCTCGCCGCACAGGCCGCGCAGGCCGCTGCGGCGGTTCAGCAGGTCGTCGATCTCGTCGATCGACAGGCCGCCGACCCGGTGCAGGTGGAAGACCACGCCGGCGTCGATGTCACCCGAACGAGTGCCCATGACCAGGCCCTCCAGCGGGGTGAGGCCCATCGAGGTGTCCAGGCAGCGGCCGCCGCTGACCGCCGAGGCGGAAGCCCCGTTGCCCAGGTGCAGCACGATCACGTTGACCTCGGCCGGGTCCTTGCCGAGTAGCCGGGCGGTGGCCCGGGAGACGTACTGGTGCGAGGTGCCGTGGAAGCCGTAGCGGCGCACCCGGTGCTCGTCGGCGACGGCCTTGTCGATCGCGTACCGCGCCGAGTGCTCGGGCATCGAGGTGTGGAAGGCGGTGTCGAACACGGCCACCTGCGGCAGGTCGGGCCGCAGCGCGCGGGCCACCTCGATGCCGGTGATGTTGGCCGGGTTGTGCAGCGGCGCGACCGGGATCAGCCGGCGGATCTCCTTCAGCACCTCGTCGGTGATCACGGTCGGCTCGGTGAACCGCTTGCCGCCGTGCACCACCCGGTGGCCGATCACGGCCAGCTCGGGGGAGTCCAGCCCGAGGCCGTCGGCGGCCAGCTCCTCGGCGACGGCCTTCAGCGCGGCGGAGTGGTCCGGGAAGACCTGGAGCAGCTCGCGCCGCTCGCCGGTGCGCGGGTCGTGCGCCAACCGGCCGGTGGACTCGCCGATCCGCTCCACCAGTCCGGAGGCCAGCCGGGCGCCGTCCAGCATGTCGATCAGCTGGTACTTCACCGAAGAGGAGCCGGCGTTGAGCACCAGAACGCGCGTCCCCTCACTCATTCGCCCACCTCGCCGCGCTCGGCGGTCGCTGCGCGGAACACGCACCCGTTGATCGTTCGCTCGCTGCGCTCGCTCACGCCTGCGGCTCCTTGTGGTCCTGGGACTGGATGGCGGTGATCGCGACGGTGTTGACGATGTCCTCCACCAGCGCCCCGCGCGAGAGGTCGTTGACGGGCTTGCGCAGCCCCTGGAGCACCGGGCCGACCGCGACCGCGCCGGCCGAGCGCTGGACGGCCTTGTAGGTGTTGTTGCCGGTGTTGAGGTCCGGGAAGATCAGCACGGTCGCCCGCCCGGCCACCGCCGAGCCCGGCAGCTTGGTGGCCGCGACGTGGGGGTCCACGGCCGCGTCGTACTGGATGGGGCCCTCGACCAGGATGTCCGGCCGCAGCTCGCGGACCAGCTCGGTGGCCTTGCGGACCTTGTCCACGTCCGCTCCCGATCCCGAGGTGCCGGTCGAGTAGGAGAGCATCGCGACCCGCGGCTCCACCCCGAACTGGGCGGCGGTGGCGGCGGACTGGATCGCGATGTCGGCCAGCTGCTGGGCGTCCGGGTCCGGGTTGACCGCGCAGTCGCCGTACACCAGCACCCTGTCGGCCAGGCACATGAAGAAGACGGAGGAGACGATCGAGGCGCCCGGCGAGGTCTTGATCACCTCGAAGGCGGGCCGGATGGTCGCCGCGGTGGAGTGCACCGCGCCGGAGACCATGCCGTCCGCGATGCCTTCCTGGACCATCAGGGTGCCGAAGTAGGAGACGTCGGTGACCACGTCCAGGGCCAGCTCGACGGTCATGCCCTTGTGGGCGCGCAGCCGGGCGTACAGTTCGGCGAACTGGCGGCGCAGCGGGCTGGTGGCCGGGTCGACGATCCGGACCTGGGCGCGGTCGGCCCCCGGCTCTCCCCCGGCCCGGAGGCCGGGAGGCGCCCCCACCTGCGGGAGGTCGATGCCCAGGCTGGCGGCCTTGCGGCGCACCGCGTCGACCTCGCCGAGCAGGGTGAGGTCGCAGATGTTGCGGCGCAGCAGGACCTCGGCGGCGCGCAGCACCCGCTCCTCGGTGCCCTCGGGCAGCACCACGTGCCGGCGGCCGGCCCGGGCGCGCTCCAGCAGCTCGTGCTCGAACATCATCGGGGTGACCCGCTCGGACCGGCCGACCTCGATCCGGTTGGTCAACTCGACGGTGTCCACGTGCAGTTCGAACAAGCCGAGGGCGATCTCGGCCTTCCGGGGGCTGGCCGCGGTGAGCTTGCCCTCCAGATGGGTCAAGGTGGCGGCGGTGGGCCAGCTGCCCTCGGGGACGAACGCGACCGGGGTGCCGGGGGCGAGCCGGGCGGCCAGCGCCATGACGTTCGGGCCGGGGTGCTGGCCGAGGGTGAGCAGTACGCCGGCGATCGGCGGGGCGCCGGCGGCGTGCGCGGCCAGCGAGCCGATCACCAGGTCGGCGCGGTCCCCGGGGGTGACGACCAGGGCGCCCTCGGTCAGCGCGTCCAGGAAGGTGGGCAGCATGGCGCCGCCGAAGACGAAGCCGCGCACGTCCCGGGCCAGGCCGGCCGCGTCGCCGAGCAGCACCTCGGCGCCGGTCGCCTCGACCAGCTGGGCGACGGTCGGCGCGGCCAGGGCCGGCTCCTCGGGGATGACGTAGGCGGGGATCGGCAGCTTCTCGGTCAGCGCGCGCTGGATCCGCTGCTTGGCGCCCGGGGCGACCCGGTTGGCGATCATCGCCAGGGTCTCGCAGCCGAGGTCGGTGAACGCCCGGTGGGCGTTGCGCACCTCCGCGATCACCGCCTCCGGCTCCTTGCCCTGGCCGCCGAGCACCGGCAGCACGGCCGCGCCGAACTCGTTGGCGAGGCGGGCGTTGAAGGCCAGCTCGTCCGGGATGTTGGTGTCCGCGAAGTCGGTGCCGAGCAGCAGCACCGCCTGGCAGCGCCGCTCCAGCGCGCGGAAGCGGTCGACCAGGGCGGAGACCAGTTCGTCCTGCCCATGGGCGGCCTGCAGCGCGGCGGCCTCCTCGTAGGTGAGCCCGTACAGCTCCGAACCCGGGAGCTCGATCCGGTACCGCCCGCGCAGCAGCTCGACCACGTGGTCCGTCCCCGGCTCGCCCGGCGCCGCCGCGTGCACCAGCGGACGGAACACCCCGACCCGGTCCACCTGGCGGGTGAGCAGTTCCATGACCCCGAGCTCGACCGCCTGCCGGCCGTCCCCCCGGTCGATCCCGGTCACGTACACGCTGCGCGCCACGCGGATGTCTCCGTCCCGCCTCGGAAGCTGGTCATATCGACCATACCTTCGCACTGCGTACGGCCGTCCGCGAGCAGAAGGGGACGCGGGAGGCAAGGGACCAACGGCCTGGACCGGGGGACGTGCGCCACCGCGCACCCCTGACGCACCCGCGTGCTGTGGTTCACCCGTGACCGAGAGCTCGGCAGGAGAGCCGAGGAGCTCGGGTTCCCGGTCACCGCCCCCGGGTGAGCGCCCGCCCGGAACCGGGCGGGCGCTCCGGGGGCTCAGGCCGGGCGGAGCCAGAGGGTGGCGAGCGGGGGCAGGACGAGTTCGGCGGAGCGGGGCTGGCCGTTCCACTCGACCGGTTCGGCCTTGATCGGGTGGGAGTTGCCGATGCCGCTGCCGCCGTAGGCCTCGGCGTCGGTGTTCAGCAGTTCCTCCCAGAGCTGCTCGCGGCCGCCCAGGCCGGGCAGGCCGACCCGGTGGCCGTGCCGCACGACCGGGGAGAAGTTGCAGACGGCGACCAGCGGGGTGCCGTCGGCGGCGTAGCGGACGAAGGAGAGCAGGTTGTCCTCGGCGGCGCCGCCGTCGAGCCAGCGGAAGCCGTCCGGGGTGGTGTCGAGCTCCCAGAGGGCGGGGGTGTCGCGGTAGGTCCGGTTGAGGTCGCGGACCAGGCGGCGCACGCCCAGGTGGTCCGCGTGGGCCGGCCACTGCTCGTCGAGCACCCACCACTGCGGGCCCTGTTCGTGGTGCCACTCCGCGCCTTGGGCGAACTCCTGCCCCATGAAAAGCAGTTGCTTGCCCGGGTGGGACCACATGAAGCCCAGGTAGGCGCGGTGGTTGGCGCGCTGCTGCCACCAGTCGCCGGGCATCTTGGAGACCAGGGACTGCTTGCCGTGGACCACCTCGTCGTGCGAGATCGGCAGGATGTAGTTCTCGGAGTAGGCGTACACCATCGAGAAGGTGATCTCGTTGTGGTGGTACTTGCGGTGCACCGGCTCCTTGGACATGTAGACCAGCGAGTCGTGCATCCAGCCCATGTTCCACTTCAGCCCGAAACCGAGGCCGCCGGCGTCGGTGGGCCGGGTGACGCCGTCCCAGGCGGTGGACTCCTCGGCGACGGTGATCACGCCGGGGCAGCGCCGGTAGACGGTGGCGTTCATCTCCTGGAGGAAGGAGGCCGCGTCCAGGTTCTCCCGGCCGCCGTACTGGTTGGGCGTCCAGGCGCCGCCCTCGCGGGAGTAGTCGAGGTAGAGCATCGAGGCGACGGCGTCCACCCGCAGGCCGTCGATGTGGAACTCCTCGCACCAGTAGACGGCGTTGGCGACCAGGAAGTTGCGCACCTCGGTGCGGCCGTAGTCGAACTCCAGCGTCCCCCAGTCGGGGTGCTCGGCACGCCGTGGGTCGGCCGGTTCGTACAGCGGCTCGCCGTCGAAGCGGGCGAGTGCGAAGTCGTCCTTGGGGAAGTGCGCGGGCACCCAGTCCACGATCACGCCGATGCCGTGCCGGTGCAGGGTGTCCACCAGGTGGCGGAAGTCGTCCGGGGAGCCGAGCCGGGCGGTGGGGGCGTAGTACCCGGAGACCTGGTAGCCCCAGGAGCCGCCGAAGGGGTGCTCCATGACGGGCATGAGCTCCACGTGGGTGAAGTTCAGCTCCTGGAGGTAGCGCGGCAGTTCCTCGGCGATGGCGCGGTAGCTGGTGAGGTCGGGCCGCCAGGAGGCCAGGTGCAGCTCGTACACCGACATCGGCGCGCGGTGGTGCGCGGCGCGGGCCCGGCGGGCCATCCACTCGCCGTCCTGCCACCGGTACGCGGAGGAGGTGACCACCGAGGCGGTGCCGGGCGGGCACTGGGCGGCCCGGGCCAGCGGGTCGGCCTTGTCGAGCACCCAGCCCTGGCGGGTGTGGATCTCGTACTTGTAGGTGGTGCCCTCGGCGAGGCCGGGGACGAACAGCTCCCAGATGCCGGAGGAGCCGAGCGAGCGCATCGGGTGGCCGGTGCCGTTCCAGTGGTTGAAGTCGCCGATCAGCCGCACTCCGACGGCGTTCGGCGCCCAGACCGCGAAGGCGGTGCCGGCGACGCCGTCGACGGTGCGCACGTGCGAGCCGAGCGCCTGCCACAGCTGCTCGTGCCTGCCCTCGGAGATCAGGTGCAGGTCGAGTTCGCCGAGGGTGGGCGGGGTGCGGTAGCCGTCGTGCTGGCGCAGCGGTTCGCCGCCGGGGTAGGCGACCAGCAGGGTGTAGTCGGGGAGTTCGCGGCCCACCAACAGGCCGGTGAACAACCCGCCCTGCTGGTGGGTGAGTTCGGCCGGGCCCTGGTCGGTCTCCACCATCACCCGCTCGGCGAACGGGCGCAGTACCCGGATCGCCGTACCGCCGTGCACCGGGTGCGCGCCGAGCAGGGAGTGCGGGTCGTGGTGCTGCCCGCTCACCAGCCGGTCCACCTCGGCCGGCGGCAGAGGCGCCTCGGGCAGGCGCAGGGCGCCGAGGGGGGTGTCCGCCGGAACGCCCGAAGAGGCGTCGGACCCGGGCAGATCGGCCTCCCGGGGCTCGTCGGCCCTCCGGGGTCCGTCGGCCCTCCGGGGTCCGTCGGCCCTCCGGGACTCGTCGGCCTCCCGGGCCGCGGCCCGTTCGGGGGTTCCGGCCACGGAGGTGGCCGGAACGGGGCGGGTGGGGCGGCCGGTCGGGTCGAGCGGCGTCACGGCGTGGTCCTCCAGCGGCGGGGATGGGCGAACTCGTTGCGGGACAGCGGACAGCGGGACAGCGGGACAGCGGTGCGGGCGGTCAGACGGACAGGGCGAGCCGGTTGATCGCGGCCAGGGGGATCGGCAGCCAGCTGGGCCGGTGCCGGGCCTCGTACACCACCTCGTACACCGCCTTGTCGATCTCCAGTGCCCGCATCAGCTCCGGCGAGGCCGCCGGGTCTGCGCCGCCCCCGGCGGTGTAGCCGGCGCAGAAGGCGGTGCGGTTGCGTTGGGCCCAGGCGGCGGCGAGGTGGGCGAGTTCCGGATCGACGGGGCCGCCGGCCAGCAGGTGGGCGGCCGCGTAGTCGAACGAGCGCAGCATCGCGGCGACGTCGCGCAGGGCCGGCTGCGGCTCGCGGCGCTCGTTGACGGACTTGGCGG
Organism: Kitasatospora sp. NPDC017646; assembly: GCF_044329365.1. Taxonomy (NCBI): domain Bacteria; kingdom Bacillati; phylum Actinomycetota; class Actinomycetes; order Kitasatosporales; family Streptomycetaceae; genus Kitasatospora; species Kitasatospora sp. NPDC017646. The sequence goes on from NZ_JBIRJC010000014.1 coordinate 181,260, forward strand.
GCTCGCCCTCGAAGTCCAGCAGCACCCAGCCGTGCGGGGTGCGCATGGCCTGCCCGAGGTGGAGGTCGCCGTGGATGCGCTGGACCGGCAGGCCGTCCGGGTGGGCGTCGGCGAGCTGCTGGAAGGCGGTGCGCAGGGCGGCCCGGAAGCGCAGCAGTCCGGGGACGGCGGCGACCGCGCTGTCCAGCCGGTCGGCCATCGCGGTGGCGAGCCGGCCGGTCTGGGTGCGGTCGAGCCGGGCGACCGGCATCGAGCGGGCGAGCACCCGGTGCACCTCGGCGGTGGCCCGGCCGAGCCGGTGCGCCTCGATGGCGAAGTTGCCGGGGGAGCGGTCGCCCTTGAGCCGGCCGACCTGGTCGAGGGCGAGTTCCCAGCCGTCCTCGGCGTCCGGCAGGTAGCGCTGGAGCAGCCCGAGGGTGGCGGGCTCGGCGCGTTCCATCCGGCTCTCGAACCAGGCGGCGACCCGGGGGATGCGGGTGGAGCCGGCCCGGGAGAGGGCGAGGGAGAGTTCGAGGTCGGGGTTGGTGCCGGGGTGGATGCGCCGGAAGAGCTTGAGGATGTACGAGGTGCCGTAGATGACCGAGCTGTTGGACTGTTCGGCGGTGGAGGCGCGGCCGGGAAGGTTGGCGGGCAGTCCGGAGCCCGGGGTGCGGCGGAAGGACAGTGAGCCGAACCGGTCGCCGGTGGCGAGGTGTTCCAGCAGCCGCCCGGTGAGTTCGGGGTCGTGGACCGCGTCGTAGAGGGCGGCGCCGTCGTACGGGCCCTGGCTGAGCCGGCCGAGCACGGCACCGGGTTCGATGCCCGCGGGGCCCTGGGAACGGATGCCGAGCAGGAGCTGGTAGGTGTCGCCGTGCGGCAGGCCGGCCGTGGTGGCGTGCTCGACCCGCAGCAGCAGGTGCAGCAGGGCCGGGTCGCCGACCTGGAGCGGGGTTCCGACCACCGGGACGAGGCCGGTGATGGGCCGTCCCTTCCCGGCGTACCAGCGCTGGGTCGGGAGCCACTCGGCGATCAGCGGCAGGGCCGCCTGGACGAGCTCGCTGACCCCCAGGGCGGTTCTCCGGGGCCCGGTGCTCCGCGCGCCCGGGTGCGCGGCGGAGCCGGCCGGGGCGTCGTGCTGCACATGGGCTTGAGAACGGGAGGTTTCGGACATGACTCCCTTTCCCCGGAAGCACGCGGACGCCCGACGGGTCGTGGCCGGGGTCCGTCAGTCTTCCGGATTTCGGCGGCGCGGCGGTCGCGGCACGCGAGCACGGCTCGGGTGTCACGCCTTCGTGTGGGTAGCCGTTGGGCTGTTCTCCGTACGCGGTGGTGCAGAGAACTCCGGGGGCGCGGGGTTCAACTCGCGCCCCCGGAGCGTCTGGTGGTGCGGTGGGCCGCGGTGGCAGGTGCGGCGGATCGTTACTTCGACCGCCTGGTCCCGCTCAGGCGCGGGGGCTGCCGGAGCTGGAACCAGTAGAAGCCGTGTCCGGCCAGCGTGAGCAGGTAGGGCCACTCGCCGATCGACGGGAAGCGCACCCCGCCGATCAGCTCGACCGGGTACCGCCCGCCGTACTGCCGCAGGTCCAGCTCGGTCGGCTGCGCGAACCGCGAGAAGTTGTTCACGCACATGACCAGGTCCCCCTCGTACTCGCGCACGAAGGCCAGCACGGCGGGGTTGCTGGACGGCAGTTCGGTGTAGGTGCCCAGGCCGAACGCCGGGTTGAGCTTGCGGATCTCGATCATGCGACGCGTCCAGTGCAGCAGCGAACTCGAACTGCTCTGCTGCGCTTCGACGTTGGTCACCTGGAAGCCGTACACCGGGTCCATGATGGGCGGCAGACTGAGCCTGCCCGGGTCGGCGGAGGAGAAACCCGCGTTGCGGTCCGGGGTCCACTGCATCGGCGTGCGCACGCCGTCCCGGTCGCCCAGCCAGATGTTGTCGCCCATGCCGATCTCGTCCCCGTAGTAGAGGACCGGCGAGCCGGGCAGGGAGAGCAGCAGGGCGGTGAACAGCTCGATCTGGTTGCGGTCGTTCTCCAGCAGCGGGGCGAGCCGGCGGCGGATGCCCACGTTGGCGCGCATCCGCGGGTCCTTGGCGTACTCCGCGTACATGTAGTCGCGCTCCTCGTCGGTGACCATCTCCAGGGTCAGCTCGTCGTGGTTGCGCAGGAAGATGCCCCACTGGCAGCCGCCCGGGATCTGCGGGGTCTTGGCGAGGATCTCCGACACCGGGTACCGGGACTCCCGGCGCACCGCCATGAAGATCCGCGGCATCACCGGGAAGTGGAACGCCATGTGGCACTCGTCGCCGCCCGCGGTGAAGTCGCCGAAGTAGTCGACCACGTCCTCCGGCCACTGGTTGGCCTCGGCGAGCAGCACGGTGTCGGGGTAGTCGGCGTCGATCTCCTTGCGGAGCCGCTTGAGGAACTCGTGGGTCTCCGGCAGGTTCTCGCAGTTGGTGCCCTCCCGGGCGAACAGGTAGGGCACCGCGTCCAGCCGGAAGCCGTCGATGCCGAGGTCGAGCCAGAACCGGAGCCCGGCGATCATCTCGTCCTGGACCCGGGGGTTGTCGTAGTTGAGGTCCGGCTGGTGCGAGAAGAACCGGTGCCAGTAGTACTGCTTGCGGACCGGGTCGTACGTCCAGTTGGAGGTCTCGGTGTCGACGAAGATGATCCGGGCGTCCGGGTACTGCTTGTCGTCGTCGGCCCACATGTAGAAGTCGCCGTACGGCCCGTCCGGGTCCGTCCGGGAGGCCTGGAACCACGGGTGCTGGTCGCTGGTGTGGTTCATGACGAAGTCGATGATCACGCGCATGCCGCGGGCGTGCGCGGCGTCCACGAACTCCATGAAGTCGGCGATGTCGCCGAACTCCGGCAGCACCGACTTGTAGTCGGCCACGTCGTACCCGCCGTCGCGCAGCGGCGAGGCGAAGAACGGCGGGAGCCAGAGGCAGTCGACCCCGAGCCACTGGAGGTAGTCGAGTTTGGCCGTGAGCCCCTTGAGGTCCCCGACCCCGTCGCCGTTGCTGTCCTGGAAGGACCGCACCAGCACCTCGTAGAAGACCGCACGTTTGAACCACTCGGGGTCCAGGTTCTTCTTCGAGGTCTCCGGGAAGGTGTCGGGGACGGGCTCGTTCACTGTCACGTGGGGTTCCTCCGAACCGTGAGGAGGTGAGCCGGCTCGGCTGAGGGATCGAGCCGGACGTAGTTGTGCCGGCCCCAGGTGTAGACGGCGCCGGTGAGCTCGTCGTGCACCACGTGGGGCCCGTCGCCGTCGAGCGTCACGGTGGCCTCCTGGACGTGGTGCGGGTCGAGGTTGACCACGGTGATGACCTGGTCGGTGAGGCCGTCGGGGGTGGTCGCGGTCTTGGAGTAGGCGAGCACCTGCTCGTTGTCGGTGGGGTGGAAGCGCAGGTCGCGCAGCTGCTGAAGGGCGGGGTGGCGCCGGCGCAGCCGGTTCAGCACGGTGAGCAGCGGGGCGAGGGTGTCGGTGCGGTTCCAGTCGCGCGGGCGCAGCTCGTACTTCTCCGAGTGCAGGTACTCCTCCGAGCCCGGCTGGGCGGGCTCGTTCTCGCACAGCTCGTAGCCGGCGTAGACGCCGTAGCTGGGGGAGAGGGTGGCGGCGAGCACCGCGCGGATCGCGAAGGCGGCGCGGCCGCCGCGCTGGAGGAAGGCGTGCAGGATGTCCGGGGTGTTGGCGAAGAAGTTGGGGCGCATGTAGGCGGCCGCGTCGCCGGTGAGTTCGGTGAGGTACTCGGTGAGCTCGTTCTTGGTGTTGCGCCAGGTGAAGTACGTGTACGACTGGTGGAAACCGATCTTCGCGAGCGTGTGCATCATCGCCGGGCGGGTGAAGGCCTCCGCCAGGAACACGACATCGGGGTCGGTGCGGGCGATGTCGGAGAGCACCTTCTCCCAGAAGACCACCGGTTTGGTGTGGGGGTTGTCGACCCGGAAGATCCTGACGCCGTGGGACATCCAGAACCGGAGGATCCGGACGGTTTCCTTGACGATTCCATCCATGTCCTGGTCGAAGTTGATCGGATAGATGTCCTGGTACTTCTTCGGCGGGTTCTCGGCGTACGCGATGGTCCCGTCGGCGCGGTGGCTGAACCATTCCGGATGCTTGTTCACCCACGGGTGGTCCGGGGAGCACTGGAGGGCGAAGTCCAGCGCCACCTCCAGCTGCAGAGCCCTGGCCTCGGCGACGAAGTGGTCGAAGTCCTCGATGGTGCCGAGGTCCGGGTGGACCGCGTCGTGGCCGCCCTCGGGCGAGCCGATCGCCCAGGGTGAGCCGACGTCGTGCGGACCGGCCGTCAGGGTGTTGTCCGGACCCTTGCGGAAGGCTCGTCCGATCGGGTGGACCGGCGGCAGGTAGACCACGTCGAAGTCCATCGCGGCGATCGCCGGCAGCCGCTCGGCGGCCGTGCGCAGGGTGCCCGAACGCGGCGGCTCGACCCCGTTCGGGTCCACCACCGCCCCCTCCGACCGGGGGAAGAACTCGTACCAGGAGCCGAACAGCGCTCGCTCGCGGTCCACCTGGAGCGGCAGCGGGCGCGAGGCGCTGAGCAGCTCGCGCAGGGGGTAGCGGGCCAGCAGCTCCAGCACCTCGGGGGCGAGCGCGGCGGCCAGCCGGGACAGCGGCGGCAGCCCCGGGTCGCGCAGCGCGTCCGCGGCGGCCAGCACGTGCGCGCGGCCCTCCTTCTTCGGTACCCCGGCGGCGGCCTGCTCCAGCAGCCGGGCGCCCTCCTCCAGGACCAGCGCGGTGTCGGTCCCGGCCGGCAGCTTGACCGCCGCCGTCCTGCGCCAGGTCGCGACCGGGTCGCTCCACGCCTCCACCAGGTACGACCAGCGGCCGGGTGCGGTGGGGGTGATGTGCGCGCCCCAGCGGTCGGTGCCCTCGGCGAGCTCGCGCATCGGCGTCCACGGGCCGCTGCGGCCGCGCGGGTCGCGCAGCACGACGTTGGCGTTGACGGCGTCGTGGCCCTCGCGGAAGACGGTCGCGGTGACCAGGAAGGTCTCGCCGACGACGGCCTTGGCCGGGCGGCGGCCGGCGTCGATCTGGGGGCTGACGTCCAGGACGGGGATGCGGCCGATCACGGTGTCGCTCTCTGTCGTCTTGCGGGCGGAGGGCTTGGCGGTGGTGCTCCTGCCGGCGCCGGCGGCGTTCCTGCTCGCGGCGCGCTTGCGGGCGGGCGGCTCGGCGTCGGCCGTGGCCGCCACGGGGTCGGCGGCCTGGCCGGTGGCGGCCGTCGCGGTGGTGCGGCGCGTGGTGGTGGTGCGCCGGCGCGGCGTCGCCGTCCGGCCCTCCTCGGCCCCGGGTTGTCGGGCCGCTGCGGCGGGCTGAGCTGTGGCGGGCGGTGCCGCGGGGGCCTGTGCGGTGGAGGCCTGGGGTTCGGAGGATTCGGTACGGACCGCTCCGGACACCCGGGGCGACGGCATCGCCGGGTCTGTCCGAGTGTCAGAATCCATCCGCCCGGCGGATTCCGCGACCGCTGCGTCTACGGTGTCGGCCACTGGTGTGGACTGGTCCCGCGTGTCGCCGTGCATGCCAAACTCCTGCCCGAGATCAGCGGCAGCTCCCGCGGGCCGGGGGCCGGGCCAGGGGAGTACCGGGAGGACTGCTGGGTGGGGTGGACGTGCGACCGGAAGCCTGCCCGCGCCGCCGTCCCCGGCAACCTGCCCGGCGCCCGCCGAACCGGTGGCGGGACGCCCCGGAACCCGTGCGCGTCCCGGCGCACGCCTCCCGGGGGCACGCCCCTGGGCGGCCCGGTCGACCCGTGAACGAGCCGACCCCGTGCGAGGACACGCGTCGGTGCGCGGTGAGCGCCGAACGGGTCAAGGAAGATGGGAAACGGTCAACGCGAAAAGGATTCGGACGTGCTGCTTCACGGAGGACGCCACCCGTCGTCGTTGTCCCCGAAGCATCAACGACCTTCGGTCATCCTCGCACCGGCGACACGGTTTTCGCAGCGGTACGACAGTAGTTTCGGGCTTTGTCCGGAGTGGGCGAGCAGCCGGAAATGGATCTGTTCCATGGAGTTCACGCATTGGTAGCGCGGCGCCCCGGAATGTGCGCCTCGCGCGCCCCCCGTGCAGACCAATGCGCCGAATGCGATCTCATCAATAGGCCGAACGGATGCCCAATGGCCCGCTTGACCCGTTCTCAGGACGATCGTCGAGGCTACGCTTCACGCCTGTGAAGGCAATCCGCAGATTCACCGTCCGCACCGTCCTGCCCGAACAACTCCAGCCGTTGCACGAGCTGGCCCTCAACCTGCGCTGGTCCTGGCACCCCGAGACCAGGGACCTCTTCCGGTCCGTGGACCCGGAGGTCTGGGCCGCGACCGGCGAGGACCCGGTGCGGCTGCTCGGGGAGGTCCCGGCCGCCCGGCTCGCCGCACTCGCCGCCGACCGGCGGTTCCTGCGCAGACTCGGCGACCTCGCCGACGACCTGCGCGAGTACCTCACCGGCCCGCGCTGGTACCAGGCCCAGCAGGAGGACGGCGCCACCCCGCCGCCCGCCGCCATCGCCTACTTCTCGCCCGAGTACGGCATCGCCGCCGCGCTTCCCCAGTACTCCGGCGGCCTCGGCATCCTGGCCGGCGACCACCTCAAGGCCGCCAGCGACCTCGGCGTCCCGGTCATCGGCGTGGGCCTGTTCTACCGGCACGGCTACTTCCGGCAGTCCCTCGACCGGGTCGGCTGGCAGCAGGAGCGCTACCCCCTGCTGGACCCGGACGAACTGGCCGTCAGCCTGCTGCGGGAGGCCGACGGCACCCCGAGCCGGGTCGACCTCGCCCTGCCCGGCGGCCGCACCCTGGCCGCGCACATCTGGAAGGCCCAGGTCGGGCGGGTCCCGCTGCTGCTGCTCGACTCCGACATCGAGGCCAACTCGCCCGCCGAACGCGACGTCACGGACCGGCTCTACGGCGGTGGCAGCGAGCACCGGCTGCTCCAGGAGATGCTGCTCGGCATCGGTGGTGTCCGGGCCGTGCGCGCCTACGGCCGGCTCACCGGGCACCCGGCCCCCGAGGTCTTCCACACCAACGAGGGCCACGCCGGCTTCCTCGGCGTCGAGCGGATCCGCGAACTTGTCGCCGACCAGGCCGCCGGGCTGGACTTCGCCGCCGCCCTGGAGTCCGTCCGGGCCGGCACCCTGTTCACCACCCACACCCCCGTCCCGGCGGGCATCGACCGCTTCGACCGGGAGCTGGTCGCCCGCCACTTCGGCGGCGACGCCGCGCTGCCCGGCGTCCCGGTCGAGTCGGTGCTCGCGCTCGGCGCCGAGACGTGGCGCGGCGGGGACCCGAAGCTCTTCAACATGGCCGCGATGGGCCTGCGGCTGGCTCAGCGCGCCAACGGGGTGTCCACCCTGCACGGCGAGGTCAGCCGCTCGATGTTCAACGGCCTCTGGCCCGGCTTCGACCCCGCCGAGGTGCCGATCACCTCGGTCACCAACGGGGTGCACGCCGCCACCTGGATCGACCCGGCCGTGGTGCGACTGGGCGCCGCCGAGCTCGGCGCCGATCGCGCCGAGGAGGCGATGACCACCGGCGACACCAAGCGCTGGACCGGCCTGGAACGGATCGGCAACACCGAGATCTGGGACCTGCGCCGCAGCCTGCGCGCCCAGCTGGTGGACGAGGCCCGCCGCCGGCTGCGCGCCTCCTGGCGCCAGCGCGGGGCCGGCGAGGCCGAGCTCGGCTGGGTCTCCTCGGTGCTCGACCCGGACGTGCTCACCATCGGCTTCGCCCGCCGGGTGCCCTCGTACAAGCGGCTCACCCTGATGCTGCGCGACCCGGACCGGCTGCGCGCCCTGCTGCTGCACCCCACCCGGCCGGTGCAGATCGTGGTCGCCGGCAAGGCCCACCCGGCCGACGACGGCGGCAAGCGGCTGATCCAGCAGATGGTCGCCTTCGCCGACGACCCGGCGGTGCGTCACCGGATCGTCTTCCTGCCGGACTACGACATGGCGATGGCCCGACACCTCTATCCGGGCTGCGACGTCTGGCTGAACAACCCGCTGCGCCCGCTGGAGGCCTGCGGCACCTCCGGGATGAAGGCCGCGCTCAACGGCTGCCTCAACCTGTCCGTCCTGGACGGCTGGTGGGACGAGTGGTACGACGGCCAGAACGGCTGGGCGATCCCCACCGCCGACGAGGGCGACGGCGTGCTCGACCCGGAGAGCAGCGAGGCCGAGCGGCGCGACGACATCGAGGCCGCCGCGCTGTACGACCTGATCCAGGAACAGGTGGCCGGCCGGTTCTACGACCGGGGCGGCGACGGGCTGCCGCACCGCTGGATCGCCATGGTCCGGCACACCCTGGTCACCCTCGGGCCCAAGGTGCTGGCCGGTCGGATGGTCCGCGAGTACGTCGAACGGCTGTACACCCCGGCGGCCCTGGCCCAGCGGGAGCTGGCCGTGCGCGGCCACCGCGGGGCGCGGGAGCTGGCGGTCTGGAAGGCGAAGGTGCGGGAGGGCTGGCCCGGCGTGCGGGTCGAGCACGTCGAGGCGGACTGCCCGGCCGAGGCCCAGGAGCTGGGCAGCTCGCTGGCGCTGCGGGTGCAGGTCGCGCTGGGCGCGCTGCAGCCCGGCGACGTCGAGGTGCAGGTGGTCTCCGGCCGGGTGGACGAGACGGACGGCATCTCGGACGCCGCGGCGCTCGCCCTCAAGCCGGTCGGCGGTCCGGACCTGGACGGCCGCACCCGGTACGAGGGCTCGCTGGAGCTCTGCCGCACCGGCCCGTTCGGCTACACCGTCCGCGTCCTGCCCGCACACCCCCGGCTGGCCTCGCCGGCCGAACTGGGGCTGGTCGCGCTCCCCGCGGAGTCGGCGGGGATGGACGCGGGGCTGCTGCGCTGAGCCAGCCCGTGGAGCGGATGACCGCCGTCCGGGTTGCCACGGACGGCAGTCATCCGCTTGCCCCGCGTGTCGGACGGGTGGAGCGTGATGCTCATGACGCGAACCGTCCGCTCGGTCGCCCTGGCCGCGCTTGCCGTGCTACTCGTGGCGTGGCCGGCCCAGGCCGCCGGCGCCGCCCCCGCCGCACCGGCGACCGCGGATCACCGTGCCCGAGCGGACCACGCTGACCGGAACGCCGCCATACGGTTGCACCGCCACCTCGCCGCGCACCCTGACCTGTCACTACGACGAGGGGCCGCGCTTCCACGACGCGGTCCTCATCGAGCCGGCCGTGGTGATCGACCCCTCGACCGCCGCCGGGCAGGTGCTGCCGGGCGGGACGCTGGACGTGGCCGGGCAGGAGGACCACCCCTCGCCCGACTCGCACACCGACTTCGTGGTGACGGTGGACTGACCGGCCCCGGAGAAGGGGATGCCCGCCCGGGTGCGTGACGGCGCACCCGGACGGGCACAACTGTGGGGCTTCCTGGACGGGCACCACTGAGGGGTTGTTCTACACCAGGCTGTCCCGCCAGGCACGATGCAGGGTGGCGAAACGCCCGGAGCCGTCGATCAGCCGCTGCGGCGGGCCGTCCTCGACGATGCGGCCCTGATCCATCACCAGGACCCGGTCGGCGATCTCCACGGTGGAGAGCCGGTGCGCGATGATCACCGCCGTGCGGCCGGCCAGCACCGTGCGCATCGCCCGCTGCACCGCCTGCTCGCCGGGCACGTCCAGGGAGCTGGTCGCCTCGTCCAGGATCAGCACGGCCGGGTCGGCCAGCAGGGCGCGGGCGAAGGCGACCAACTGGCGCTGCCCGGCGGAGATCCGGCCGCCGCGCTTGCGCACGTCGGTGTCGAAGCCGTCCGGGAGTGCGGCGATGAACTCGTACGCGCCGATGTCGCGGGCGGCCTGCTCGACCTCGGCGCGGGTGGCGCCGGGGCGGCCGATCGCGATGTTCTCGGCGACGGTGCCGGAGAACAGGAAGGACTCCTGGGTCACCATCACCACCCCGCGCCGCAGGTCCGGGGTGGCGAGATCGCGCAGGTCCACGCCGTCCAGCCGGATCCGGCCGTCGGTCGGGTCGTAGAAGCGGGCCAGCAGCTTGGCGAGCGTCGACTTGCCCGCGCCGGTCGCCCCGACCACCGCGACCGTCTGACCGGCCGGGATCAGGAGGTCGAAGGGCGGCAGCACCTCCTTGCCGGTGCGGTAGGCGAAGCGGGTGCCCTCGAAGGAGACCTGACGGCCCTTGCCGACGGCCTGGGGCAGTTCGGCCGGCTCGGCCGGTTCGGCGACGGTCGGCTCGTGGGCGAGCAGGCCGGCGATCTTCTCCAGCGCCGCGGCGGCGGCCTGGTAGCTGTTCAGGAACATCGCCAGCTGGTCGATCGGGTCGAACAGACGGCGCAGGTAGAGCACGAAGGCGGTCAGGACGCCCAGCTCCAGGGAGTCCTCGGTGACCAGGTAGGCGCCCAGCAGCACGATGCCGGTGGTCCAGACGTTGGCCGTGGCGCGGGAGAGGCCGACGTACCGGGCGAGCTCCAGGAAACCCTCCGCGTTGGCCGTGGAGGACTGCCGGTTGACCACGGCGAAGGCGGCGTCATTGGCCCTCTCGCGGCGGAAGGCCTGCACCGGGCGGATGCCGTTCATGGTCTCGGTGAAGCGCACGATCATCGAGGCGGCGGCCGTCCGCGAGCGGCGGTAGACCCGGCGGGAGCGGGTGCGGAAGGAGCGGGCGACCAGCGCCAGCGGCAGGAAGCACACCAGCGAGGCCAGGCCCAGCCGCCAGTCCAGCACCACCAGCAGCACCGAGATGTAGCAGACCGACAGGAAGACGGTCAGCAGCTCCTGCAACCCCTCGGAGAGCAGTTCGCGCAGCGCGTCGATGTCGCTGGTGGCCCGGGAGATGATCCGGCCCGAGGTGTAGCGCTCGTGGAAGTCCAGGCTGAGCCGCTGGGCGTGCCGGAAGATCCGGCCGCGCAGCTCCAGCAGGACGTCCTGGTTCACCCGGGCGCTGATCCTGATGAACGCCCACTGCAGCACCGGGCTGAGCAGCGCGCAGAACAGGTACCCGGCGACCACCGCGACCAGCGGGCCCGAGTCGTGCGCCCGCAGCGCTGGGATGCCGCGGTCCATCGCCACCGCGACCAGCAGCGGGCCGGACTGCAGGGCGGCCTGCTGGACCAGGATCACCACCATCGCCACGGCGATCCGGGCCCGGTGCGGGCCGAGCAGCGAGCGCAGCAGTGCCCGGGGCGCGCCGGGCGGGACGGGGATGTCCTCCTCGTCGGCAGGCGGCGGGGGCAGCTCCTCCTCGACGGGACCGGCCTCGGTGGGCTCGGCGGTGGTGGTCATCGGGCGGGCCCCTCCTCGCGGACGAAGGGGCCCTCGGGCACGAGGGCGGCCTCGCCCGACATCAGTTCGCGGTAGTGCGGGCAGTCCCGCAGCAGCTCCTGGTGGGTGCCGACGGCCTCGATCCGGCCGTCCCTGAGCACCGCGACCCGGTCGGCGAGCAGCACGGTGCTGGGGCGGTGGGCGACCACCAGGGCGGTGGTGGAGCCGAGCACCTCGCGCAGCGCCCGTTCGACCAGCGCCTCGGTGTGCACGTCCAGGGCGGAGAGCGGGTCGTCCAGCACCAGGAAGGGCGGGTCGCCGACCACCGCCCGGGCCAGGGCGAGGCGCTGACGCTGGCCGCCGGACAGGCTCAGGCCCTGCTCGCCGACCTCCGTCTCCACCCCGGCCGGGAGCTTCTCGACGAAGCCGGCCTGCGCGGTGGCGAGGGCGGAGGCCAGCTGCCGGTCGTCCGCGCCGGGGGCGCCCATCAGGACGTTCTCCCGGACGGTGGCGGAGAACAGGGTGGGCTCCTCGAAGGCGACCGCGACGAGTTCGCGCAGCCGCTCCCGGGGCAGCTCGGCGATGTCCCGGCCGTCCAGGGTGATCCGGCCGCCGGTGGCCTCGTACAGCCGGGGGAGCAGTGCGGTGAGCGTGGTCTTGCCGCTGCCGGTGGCGCCGACCAGGGCCATCGTCTCGCCGCTGCGCACGTGCAGGTCGATGCCGGCCAGCACGTCGGGGGTGCCGTCGGGGGCGTCGGGGTAGCGGAAGCGGACGCCGCTGAAGCGGATGCCGTCCGGGGCGCCGAGCGCGTGGGCGCTGCCCGGGTCCTCGGGCTCGGGCTCGTCCATGACCTCGAAGAAGCGGTCGGTGGCGGTGGCGGCCTCGTTGGCGTAGGCGAGCAGCCAGCCGAGCGACTCGACCGGCCAGCGCAGGGCGAGCGCGGTGGAGAGGAAGGCGACCAGGGTGCCGGCGCTCAGCTCGTCGTGGGCGACCAGGTAGGCGCCGACGGCCAGGGCGCAGCCGAGGGCGATCTCCGGCAGGCCGACGATGACCGCCCACAGATTGGCGAGCTGGCGGGCCTTGTGCAGTTCGGTGCGGCGCAGCCGGTGGGACTGTTCGCGGAAGTGCTCGGCCATGCTGCGGTGCCGGCCGAAGGCCTTGAGGATGCGGATGCCGAGGACGGACTCCTCGACCACGGTGGCGAGGTCGCCGTTCTGGTCCTGGGCGAGCCGGGCGGTGACCGAGTAGCCGGACTCGAAGCGCCGGGTGAGCACCAGCAGCGGCGCGCAGGGCAGCAGGACGATCAGGGCGAGGCGCCACTCCTGGGTGAGCATCAGCACGATGCCGGCCAGGAACGTCACCGAGTTGACGATCAGGAACACCAGCGGGAAGGCCAGGAAGAGCCGCATGGCGTTCATGTCGGTGGTGGCCCGGGAGAGCATCTGGCCGGAGCCCCAGCGGTCGTGGAAGGAGACCGGCAGCCGCTGGAGCTTGGCGTAGAGGTCGGCGCGCATGGCCGCCTCCAGCCGGCCCAGCGGGCGGGAGAGGACCACCCGGCGGGTGTAGAACAGGGCGGCCTCGACCAGCCCGAGGACCAGCAGCAGGCCGACCGGCGGCCAGAGGGCGTCGAGGTCGTGCCGGGCGAGCGGGCCGTCGACGATCCGGCCGAGCACCACCGGGACGGCGAGGGTGCTCAGCATGGCGAGCGAGGCGGCCGTCACCGAGACGGCCAGCCGGCCGCGCACCGCCCGGGCGTAGGGCCACAGGCGCAGCAGCGAGCGGACCGTGGAGCGGCGGCGCCCGGTGCTCCGGTCGGTCGGCGGGTTCTGTGCGTCTTGTCGGTTCTCGGCCATCGCGGTGAGGGTAGGCAGAGAGTCCGTCACTTCTCATCCGGTTTTTCGCCCCTGTCGGTGGCGCGCGACGAGAACCGGCCACCCGTACGGGCACCGTGAAGGCGGCCACCGCCGACGTCGCGGTGTCGCTGAGCGCCTCGCGGTTCCAGGAGCTGGTCGACGGCTCCGAGGCGCTGCGCGAGCAGCTGCTGGGCTTCGCCACCGGCGCCGCCCAGGCGCAGACCGACGGTTTTCAGCCGCAACAAGGGGACGCGATCGGCGGCCTGGAGAACGTCGAGATCGGGCTCACCGCGGCTGATCACGCCTGCCGGGCCGGCAAGCGCAGCAGTTGCAGCGAGCGCCCGCCCAGCGCCACCGCGCCCCGTGGGTAGGGCTCGGCCGTGCCCGCGGCCGCCGTGTCCAGCACCGTCTCGTACGCGGCTTCCGGCTCCGCCCACGGCTCGCCGGGCAGGGTGAACACCGTCGGCTCGTGGCCCGCGTTGAGCAGCAGCAGGAAGCCGTCGTCGTCCAACGGTCGCCCGGCGCAGTCCAGTTCGGTCATCGCGGTGCCGGACAGCAGCATGCCCAGGCAGGCCGTGGGGCCGAACCAGTCCGCCTCGGTCATCTCCTTGCCGAGGGGGGTGAACCAGGCGAGGTCCGGCCGGCCGCCGGGGGTGACGGCCCGGCCGGAGAAGAACGCCCGTCGGCGCAGCACCGGGTGGGCTCGGCGCAGCCGCACCAGCCGGGCGGTCAGCTCGCACAGGTCCCGCCATTCGGGCCGCTCCAGCAGTGACCAGTCCAGCCAGCTGAGCTCGCCGTCCTGGCAGTAGGCGTTGTTGTTGCCGCCCTGGGTGCGGCCCAGCTCGTCCCCGGCGGTGATCATCGGCACGCCCGCGGAGAGCAGCAGGGTGGCCATCAGGTTGCGCAGTTGGCGCAGCCGCAGGGCGTTGACCTCCGGGTCGGTGGTCTCGCCCTCGGCGCCGTGGTTCCACGAGCGGTTGTCGTCGGTGCCGTCCCGGTTGGCCTCGCCGTTGGCCTCGTTGTGCTTGCGGTCGTAGGAGACCAGGTCGCGCAGGGTGAAACCGTCGTGCGCCGTCACGTAGTTGACGGACGCGTACGGGCGGCGGCCGCCGCGCTGGTAGAGGTCGGAGGAGCCGGACAGCCGGTAGCCCAGCTCGCGCACGTCCGGGCGGGCGCCGCGCCAGAAGTCCCGTACGGTGTCGCGGTACCTGTCGTTCCACTCGGCCCACAGCGGGGGGAAGCCGCCGACCTGGTAGCCGCCCGGGCCGACGTCCCAGGGCTCGGCGATCAGCTTCACCCGGCTGAGCAAGGGGTCCTGGGAGACGGCGGCGAGGAAGGGGTGGTCCATGTCGACCCCGTCCGTGGCCCGGGCCAGGGCCGTTGCCAGGTCGAAGCGGAAGCCGTCCACGCCCATCTCGGTCACCCAGTAGCGCAGCGAGTCGGTGATCAGCCGGACCACCTGCGGGCGGCGGGTGTCCAGGGTGTTGCCGCAGCCGGTGTAGTCGGCGTAGCCGCGGGGGCGGTGCGGGGCCAGGCGGTAGTAGGCGGCGTTGTCGATGCCGCGCAGCGACAGCGTCGGGCCGAGCTCGGCGCCCTCGGCGGTGTGGTTGAACACCACGTCGAGGATCACCTCGATCCCGGCGGCGTGCAGGGCGCGGACCATCCGCTTGAACTCGCCGACCTGGCCGCCGCGCGAGCCCGACGCGGAGTAGCCGGCGTGCGGGGCGAAGTAGCCGACCGTGTTGTAGCCCCAGTAGTTGACCAGGCCGCGGGCCTGCAGGTGGTCCTCGTCGGCGAACTGGTGCACCGGCAGCAGCTCGACGGCGGTCACTCCGAGGCGGCTGAGGTGGGCGATCGCGGCGGGATGGGCCAGGCCGGCGTAGGTGCCGCGCAGGTGTGGCGGGACGTCCGGGTGGCGCATGGTGAAGCCGCGTACGTGGAGCTCGTAGAGCACCGTCTCGGACCAGGGGGTCTTCGGGCGGTGGTCGTCGTACCAGTCGTCGTCGTCGTGGACGACCACCGATCTGGGGACGTAGGGAGCGGAGTCGCGGTTGTCCCGGACGGTGTCGGCGACGTCGGCCTCCGGCCAGTTGCGGACGGCCGCGCAGGCGGCGTCGTGGGAGGTGTAACAGCCGTCGACGGCGCGGGCGTACGGGTCGAGCAGCAGCTTCGCGGGATTCCAGCGGGCGCCCGTCCACGGGTCCCAACGGCCGTGCACCCGGAAGCCGTAGCGGGTGCCGGGGCGTACACCGGGCAGGAAGCCGTGCCAGATCTGGAAGTCCTGCTCGGTGAGGCGGTGGCGGCTCTCCCGGCCGTCCTCGTCGAACAGGCAGAGGTCGACGGCCTCGGCGCCGGCCGCCCAGAGGGCGAAGTTGGTGCCCGGGCCGCCGAGGTGGTCCGTCCGGAAGCGGGCGCCGAGCGGTTGCCAGCTGCCTGGCCGTACCCCGGCTTCCAGCTCCTGCCCTGACGCCATGGTTCCTCCCTGGACGGGGGTGTCCCGGTATCCGTTCACCTTCTCTTTCCCGGTTTGCGGGGGGAGGAAGCGGCTGAACGGGGGCTTACCGGCGGATGGCGGGGTGGGGGGCTGTGGGGGGTTCTGCGGTGGGGGGTGGGCTTTCGGGAGGGTGGGTGGCCGGGGGGGGGGGGGGGGGGGGGGGGGGGGGGGGGGGGGGGGGGGGGGGGT
>NZ_JBIRJC010000015.1:0-89084 GCF_044329365.1 Kitasatospora sp. NPDC017646
ATCAGGGCGGGGCGGCCTCCGGGCACCTCGATGCTGCCGCGGCTGGGCTCGTCGAGGCCGGCGACCAGGTTGAGCAGGGTGGACTTGCCGCAGCCCGAGGCGCCGAGCAGGGTGACGAACTCGCCGGGCGCGACGTCGAGGGTGATGTCGTCCAGCACGTGGGTCCGGGCGCCCGGGCGGCCGAAGGACTTGTGCACGTGCGAGATCCGGACGGCGGGCGCGCCGTCCTCGGTGTCGAGGGCGGGGGCGTCGGCCTCGGTGGTCAGTGCCGGGCTCATGGGGACCTCCTGCATGTGGTCTGGGGGCTGGCGAGTCGGAGCCGGGGTCCGGGCCCCGCCCGCGCCGGTGGGCATCGATCGGGGATCGACCGGGCGGGCGGGGCCGGACCGCGGAGTTACTTGGCGCCGAGTCCGGCGTCCGTCACGGGCGCCTGGCCCTTGGCCGCGAGGACCTTGTTCAGCAGGGTGAGGTCGTAGATGCCGTTGAGGTCGGGCTTCTTGAGGAGCCCGGCGGTCACGGCGTGGTCGGCCTCGGCCTGGAGGGTGCCGGCCAGCGGGTCGTCCAGGAAGTCGATGTCGGACCAGGCCGGGTCGAGGACGGCCGGCTCCAGGGCGTTGCCGGCCTCCTTCCTGATCGCCTCGTTGGCGTCGGCCTTGGCCTTGTCCGGGTTGGCCTTGATGAAGGCGTTGGTGTTCACCGAGCCGCGCAGCACGGCCTCCACCACGTCCGGGTGCTCCTTGAGGAACTTCTGCGAGACGATGAGGTTGGTGATCACGAACTTCTTGTCCGGCCAGACGTCCTTCTCGTCGAGCAGGACCTTCGCGCCGAGGGTGACCAGCTTGGAGGCGGTGGGCTCGGGCACCCAGGCGCCGTCGACGGAGCCCTGCCGGTAGGCGTCGGGGGTGACCTTGTTGTCGGTGCGCACCACCGAGACGTCGCCCGCGCCGGAGGCCGCGTCCACCTTGTAGCCCCTGCCCGCCAGGTAGTTGAGCAGGGCCACGTCCTGGGTGTTGCCCAGCTGCGGGGTGGCGATCCTCTTGCCCCTGAGGTCGTCCAGCGAGGAGATCTTCTCCGGGTTGACCACGAGCTTGACCCCGCCGGAGGCGGAACCACCGATGATCTTCAGGGACTTGCCGTCGGACTTGGTGTAGCCGTTGATCGCGGGGGAGGGGCCGATCCAGCCGATGTCGATGGAGCCGGCGTTGAGCGCCTCGATCTCGGCCGGGCCCGCGTTGAAGACCTGGGTCTTGATCTGGGTGGCGCCCAACTCCTTCTGGAACGTCCCCTCCTGGAGGCCGACCAGTGCGGTGCCGTGGGTCAGGTTGGCGAAGTAGCCGATCTTCACCGTGGGGGAGGACAGTTTGACGCCCGCGGCCCCGGCCGGGGCCGCGGAGCCGCTGTCGGCGGCCTTGGAGCCGTAGCCGCAGGCCGACAGCAGGGCCACGGCGGTCAGGCCGGCGAGGGCGGCCGCGGCGGTGCGTCTGATCCGTCCGGCGTTGGGGCGCAGGAAGCTGTGCGAGGGGGCCGGGTCGGGTGCCATGGTGTGAGTCCTGTTCGCGGACGGACCGTCAGGAGGCGGTCCCGGGGGGACGGTTGGAAGTGGTGCGCGCGGCACGTCGGTGCCGGGGCAGGCCGGGCGGCGGTTGGGACGCGGCCCGGTGACGGGGCGTGTCAGCCCCGTCGGCCCACACATCGGGTCAGGCCGCCCTGGCCGCTGCCGAGGACGCCGCTGCCGATGCGGCCGCCTTCCTTGTCCATGCCCGAGAACGCCTCGCTGGGCATCAGACCCAGTCCTCCCCTTCGGATGCGTCGGGTGCGTCGTTGGTGCGTACGGTCTCGAAGGCCTCGCCCGCCATGCCGGCGGTGAGGGTGGTGCCGTCGGCCGGGTCGATCAGGAGGAACGAACCGGTGCGGCGGTTGTCGGTGTAGTCGTCGAGGGCCAGCGGCTCGGCGGTGCGCAGCTTCACGTGGCCGATGTCGTTGACGTTCAACCCCTCGGCACCGGAGCGCCGTTCCAGCGTGTCGATGTCGATCCGGTAGGAGATCTCCTTGACCAGCGCGCGCACGGTGCGGGTGGTGTGCTTGAGCAGCACCTTGTCGCCGGCGCGCAGCGGCCGCTCGTTGAGGTGGCTGACGGTCGCCTCGATGTCCTTGGTGGGGACGGGCGCCGGCCCGGCGGCGAGGAGGTCGCCGCGGGAGACGTCGACGTCGTCGGCGAGCCGGACGGTGACCGACTGCGGCGCCCAGGCGATGTCGCTCTCGCGGCCGAGCGCGTCGATCCCGGCGACGGTGGTGGTCAGGCCGGAGGGCAGCACGGTGACGGAGTCGCCGACCCGCAGCACCCCGGAGGCCAGCTGGCCCGCGTAGCCGCGGTAGTCGGGGTGCTCCTCGGTCTGCGGGCGGATCACGTACTGGACCGGGAAGCGGGCGCTCTCCCGGCTCGGGTCGCTGCCGACCGGGACGGTCTCCAGGTGCTCCAGCAGGGTCGGGCCGCCGTACCAGTCCATGTGCGCGGACGGCTCGACGACGTTGTCCCCGGCCAGGGCCGAGATCGGGACGGCGAGGACGTCGCCCACGCCGAGGGAGGCGGCGTAGCCGGTGAACTCCTCGGCGATGGCGGCGAAGACGGGCTCGGCGTAGTCGACCAGGTCCATCTTGTTGACGGCCAGCACGACGTGCGGCACCCGCAGCAGCGCGGCGACGGCCGCGTGTCGGCGGGTCTGCTCGACCACGCCGTTGCGGGCGTCGACCAGGACGACGGCGAGCTCGGCGGTGGAGGCACCGGTGACCATGTTGCGGGTGTACTGCACGTGCCCGGGGGTGTCGGCGAGGATGAACCGCCGCCGGGGGGTGGCGAAGTAGCGGTAGGCGACGTCGATGGTGATGCCCTGCTCGCGTTCGGCGCGCAGGCCGTCGGTGAGCAGTGCGAGGTCGGGCGCCTCCTGGCCGCGGCCCAGGGAGACGCGCTCGACGGCCTCCAGCTGGTCGGCGAGCACCGACTTGGAGTCGTGGAGCAGCCGGCCGACCAGGGTGGACTTGCCGTCGTCGACGGAGCCGGCGGTGGCGAAGCGCAGCAGCGACGTGGCGGTGGCTTCCCGGGTGGTGCTGGTCATGGTTAGAAGTACCCCTCGCGCTTGCGGTCTTCCATCGCGGCCTCGGAGAGCTTGTCGTCGGCGCGGGTCGCGCCGCGCTCGGTGAGGCGGCTGGCGGCGATCTCGGCGATCACGGCCTCGATGGTGGTGGCGTCGGAGTCGACGGCGCCGGTGCAGGACATGTCGCCGACGGTGCGGTAGCGGACCAGCCGCCGCTCGACCGGCTCGCTGTCCTTGGGGCCGCCCCACTCGCCGGCGGTCAGCCACATGCCGCCCCGGGAGAAGACGTCCCGCTCGTGCGCGTAGTAGATCTCCGGCAGTTCGATGCCCTCGCGCTCGATGTACTGCCAGACGTCCAGCTCGGTCCAGTTGGACAGCGGGAAGACCCGCACGTGCTCGCCGACCGCGTGCCGGCCGTTGTACAGCGACCACAGCTCGGGGCGCTGGCGGCGCGGGTCCCAGGCGCCGAACTCGTCGCGCAGGGAGAAGACGCGCTCCTTGGCGCGGGCCTTCTCCTCGTCCCGGCGGCCGCCGCCGAACACCGCGTCGAAGCGGCCCCTCTCGATGGCGTCGAGCAGCGGGACGGTCTGGAGCGGGTTGCGGGTGCCGTCCGGGCGCTCGCGCAGCCGGCCGTCGTCGATGAAGTCCTGGACGTGGGCGACGTGCAGGCGCAGGTTGTGCTCGGCCACGACGCGGTCGCGGTAGGCGAGGACCTCGGGGAAGTTGTGCCCGGTGTCGACGTGCAGCAGCGAGAAGGGGATGGCGGCGGGCGCGAAGGCCTTGAGCGCCAGGTGCAGCATCAGGATGGAGTCCTTGCCGCCGGAGAACAGGATCACCGGGCGCTCGAACTCCCCCGCGACCTCGCGGAAGATGTGCACCGACTCGGCCTCCAGCGCGTCCAGGTGGGACAGCGCGAACGGGCCCCCCGAATTCTCACCCCGGGCGTCGGTGCGGACCGGACCGTCGGTCGCGGTGGTCATGCCAGGCCCCTCTCGGTCAGGAAGGCGTGCAGCTCGGCGGCGGAGTCGGCCACCTCGCGGCCCTGCGTCTGGATCCGCAGCTCCGGGTTCTCCGGGGCCTCGTACGGGTCGTCGACCCCGGTCAGGCCGGAGATCTCGCCGGCCGCCTGCTTGGCGTACAGGCCCTTGACGTCCCGTTCGGCGCACAGCTCGACCGGGGTGGCGACGTGGATCTCCAGGAACTCGGTGCCCGCCGCCGCGTGCCGCTCGCGCACGGCGGTGCGGGAGTCGGCGAACGGGGCGATCACCGGGGCGAGCACCTTGACGCCGTTGGCGGCGAGCTTCTCGGCGACGAAGCCGATCCGGGTGACGTTGGTGTGCCGGTCCTCGCGGGAGAAGCCGAGGCCCCTGGAGAGGAACTCGCGGATCTCGTCGCCGTCCAGGACCTCAACCTTGTGGCCCTCGGCGCGCAGCCGCTCGGCCAGTGCGAAGGCCAGGGTGGTCTTGCCCGCGCTCGGCAGGCCGGTCAGCCACACGGTGGCGCCGCGCTCGCAGGGGGCGGCCGCGGGGGCCGCCTCTGCGGCTCCATCGGCGACCAGGGTGTCAGCTGTCACGGTTCTTTCCTTAGGGAGAGTCGGTTAGAGGTGGATGCCGCACTCGGTCTTGCCGGAGCCGGACCAGCGCCCGGCCCGGGCGTCCTCGCCCTCGCCCGGCTTGCGGGTGCAGGACAGCGGCGAGCAGCCGATCGAGGTGTAGCCCTCCCACAGCAGCGGGTTGAGCAGCACGCCGTTGGCGGCGACGTAGGCGTCCACGTCCTCCTGCGTCCACCGGGCGATCGGGGCGATCTTGACCTTGCGGCGCTTCGGGTCCCACGCGACCACCGGGGTGTTCGCCCGGGTCGGGGACTCGTCGCGGCGCAGCCCGGTGGCCCAGGCGTCGTAGCCGCCGAGGCCGCGGCTGAGCGGCTCGACCTTGCGCAGCGAGCAGCACAGGTCCGGGTCGCGGTCGTGCAGGTTCGGCCCGTACTCGGCGTCCTGCTCGGCGACGGTCTTCAGCGGGGTGAGCGTGATGACGTTGACCGGCATGGTCGCGGCCACCGCGTCCCGGGTGCCGATGGTCTCCGCGAAGTGGTAGCCGGTGTCCAGGAAGACCACGTCGACACCGGGGAACACCGAGGCGGCGAGGTGGGCGACCACCGCGTCCTCCATGGAGGAGGTCACGCAGAACCGCTTGCCGAAGGTGTCGGCGGCCCAGCGCAGGACCTCCTGCGCCGTGGCCTCCTCCAGCTCGCGGCCGGCCCGGACGGCGATCTCCTCGTGGTCAGTCGCGGTGCTGCTCATGGGACGTACCCCCGTTGGTCGGTGACAGCAGGCCGAGGAACTTCAGCTGGAAGGCGCGGCGGCACCCGTGGCACTCCCAGGCGCCGTGGCCGGCCTCGGACGGGCGCAGGTCCTCGTCCCCGCAGTAGGGGCAGAAGAACGGTGCGGCTCGCTCGGTCACGACAGCTGCTCCTCGGTGGCCCGGGCCGTCCACTGGGCGAAGCGCTCGCCCTCGGTCCGCTCGGCCTGGTAGCGGGTCAGCAGGCGCTCGACGTAGTCGGGCAGGCCGGCGCTGGTGACCTTGAGGCCGCGGACCTTGCGGCCGAAGCCCGCCTCCAGACCGAGCGCGCCGCCCAGGTGCACCTGGTAGCCCTCGACCTGGTTGCCGTGCTCGTCGGTGACGAGCTGTCCCTTGAGGCCGATGTCGGCGACCTGGATGCGGGCGCAGGCGTTCGGGCAGCCGTTGATGTTGATGGTCAGCGGCTCGGCGAAGTCCGGGAGGCGCTGCTCCAGTTCGTCGATCAGGGAGCGGCCGCGCTCCTTGGTCTCGACGATGGCGAGCTTGCAGTACTCGATGCCGGTGCAGGCCATGGTGCCGCGGCGGAACGGCGATGGGGTGACCCGCAGGTCGAGCTCCTCCAGGCCGGCCACCACCGACTCGACGTGCTCCTCGGCGACGTCGAGGATCAGCATCTTCTGCTCGGTGGTGGTGCGCACCCGGTCGCTGCCGTGGGCGGCGGCGAGGTCGGCGATCCGGCCGAGCAGCTTGCCGTCGACCCGGCCGACGCGCGGGGCGAAGCCGATGTAGTAGCGGCCGTCCTGCTGCTGGTGGACGCCGACGTGGTCGCGCCAGCGGGCGACGGGCTCGGCGGGCGCGGGGCCGTCGACCAGGGGGGCCTTCAGGTACTCGTCCTCCAGCACCTGACGGAACTTCTCCACGCCCCAGTCGGAGACCAGGAACTTCAGCCGGGCGCGGTTGCGCAGGCGCCGGTAGCCGTAGTCGCGGAAGATGCCGATCACACCGCCGAAGACGTCCGGCACCTGCTCCAGCGGGACCCAGGCACCCAGCCGCACGCCCAGCTTGGGGTTGGTGGACAGGCCGCCGCCGACCCACAGGTCGAAGCCGGGGCCGTGCTCGGGGTGGACGACGCCGACGAAGGAGACGTCGTTGATCTCGTGGGCGACGTCCAGCAGCGGGGAGCCGGAGATCGCGGCCTTGAACTTGCGCGGCAGGTTGGAGAACTCGGGGTTGCCGATGAAGCGGCGCTGGATCTCCTCGATCGCCGGGGTGCCGTCGATGATCTCGTCCCGGGCGACGCCGGCCACCGGGGAGCCGAGGATGGCGCGCGGGGTGTCGCCGCAGGCCTCGGTGGTGGACAGGTCGACGGCCTCCAGCTTCTGCCAGATCGCCGGGACGTCCTCGATCCGGATCCAGTGGTACTGGATGTTCTGCCGGTCGGTCAGGTCGGCGGTGCCCCGGGCGTACTGCTCGGAGACCTCGGCCACGGCCCGCAGCTGGGGGACCGTCAGCCGGCCGCCGTCGATGCGCACGCGCATCATGAAGTACTCGGCGTCCAGCTCGTGCGGGTCCAGGATCGCGGTCTTGCCGCCGTCGATGCCCTCCTTGCGCTGGGTGTAGAGCCCCCACCAGCGCATCCGGCCGCGCAGGTCGGCGGGGTCGATCGAGTCGAAGCCCCGGTGCGCGTAGATCGTCTCAATGCGTGTCCGCACATTGAGACCGTCGTCGTCCTTCTTCACCTGCTCGTTGGCGTTCAGGGGGGTGAAGTGCCCCATGCCCCACTGGCCCTCGCCGCGGTGGCGGGTCACCTTGCGAGCCGCGGCGGGGCGGCGCGCGGCGGTGCGGTCGGCCGTGGGCTCTGCGGTCTCGGGAGAGGTGGCCATGCTGAAGTCCTTCGGGGCAGGTGGCGCTGACGCCGGGTGGGTCGCGGAGCGTGCTCGGCCGTGCGGTGCTGCTGTGACCTGCGGGTTTCTCAGGGCCGGGAGAGCAGTGACCGGGCCGGGCGGGCGCCTGCGCATCCGCTGGTGCGGGGATGGGCGTTGGATCGGCGCCGGGTGCGGTGGTGCGGCGGGGTGGGGGCTCAGGTCACCGGACAGATGGCGCTGGACACGCGAAGGAGATCGACGTGGAGTCGACCTACCAGGGTGGTTCCGGCGCTAGGCATGGCAAGAGATTCGCACGGCGCGGGACTCGAGGTCCACTAACATCCGAATACTGGACTCCAGGGTTTCGAACTGTGGGACAGATGACGGTTCCCGCCGCTCCCCGCCGGGCGTCCCGAAGGACCGCGTACGGGCGTGGCGCACGAGCCCGTACCCCCGGGGGAGATCAACCGCATCGCCCCGGCCCGATACCGTTAGCGCTGTGCAAGCAGCAGGCGATACGAGCAGACCGACCCCCGAGCGGCCGTCCCGGCGGCGGGGCAAGGGCTCCAGGCGCGCGGCCAAACGGGCCACCTGGCGCCGTACGGCATGGGACCTGGTCAAGGACACCACCAACACCTGCGTCGAGTACCGGGTCACCGGCCTCGCCGCGGAGGCGGCCTTCTTCACCCTGCTGTCGATCCCGCCGCTGCTGCTCGGCCTGGCCGCCACCCTCGGCTACCTCGACGAGTTCCTCGGCGCCGGCACCATCGACCGGCTCAAGCACGACATCGTCTCGGCCTCCGGGACGGTGCTCTCGGAGTCCTCCGTCAACGAGGTCGTCAAACCGCTGCTCAGCCAGGTCTTCGACCACGTCCGGCCGGACCTGATCTCGATCGGCTTCCTGTTCTCGCTGTGGTCCGGATCCCGGGCGCTCTACATCTTCATCGACACCATCACCGTGATGTACGGGCTGGACGGCAAGCGGGGCATCGTCAAGACCCGGCTGATGTCGCTGGGCCTCTACCTCGGCGCCCTCGTCATCGGCTCCCTGGTGCTGCCGCTGATGATGGCCGGGCCCGGACTGGTCGAGAACGCCGTGTCAGGTCTCGCCGGGGTGGTCAGCGCCGCCTACTGGCCGGTCGCGATCCTGCTGCTGATCGTCTCCCTCACCACCCTCTACCACCTGGCCGTACCGGTCTCCACGCCCTGGCGCGAGGACATCCCCGGCGCGCTGGTCGCCCTGGTGGTGCTGGTCTTCTGCAGCGTCGGCCTGCGGATCTACCTGGTCAGCTCGATCGAGGGCCCCTCGTTGTACGCCTCGCTGGCGGCGCCGGTGGCCGTGCTGCTGTGGATCTTCGTGGTGGCCCTCGCGGTGCTCATCGGCGCCGCCATGAACGCCGCGATAGACCGCCGCTGGCCCACCCTGGAGACCGCCGACGCCCGCGCCGAGAACGAGCGTGCCCACGAGGAGGCGGCCGCCGCCGTGGTCCGCGAGGTCGCCGCCCGACGGGCCGTCGAACGGGCCCGGCGCGCCCGCGAACTGGGCCTGGCCGAGGGCGTCGAGGAGGAGTGGGGCGAGGAGGAGGCGGACGACGTCGACGCGCCCGCCGAGTACCCCGAGCGGTGGGCCGACGTGCTGGCCGCGGACAACCTGCGCGGCCGCCTCACCGCCCGGCCCGGACCGCACCACCGGCCCGCCCCGCCGCCACCGGACAGCGACCGGCCGGTCGGTCCGCCGCCGGAGCGGCCGGGGGCGGGGCAGCCGGGGCCGGGGCAGCCGGGGCCGGGGCACGGGCCGGAGCGGCCGGGGTCGGGGCCGGGGCAGGTACCGGAGCGGCCGGGATCGGGACCGGGTCAGGCACACGGGCCGGAGCGGCCGGGGTCGGGGCCGGGCTATCCGTCCGGGCCGCCGCGGCCACCGTGGGAGCAGCGGTAGCGGGTTCTCCGTCCACGGGTACGGGCAGGGCCTCCCTCGCGGGCGCGGGGGAGGCCCTGTGCGTTCGAGCGGCCGGGGCCGCGGCCCTCGGGGGGTTCTCGCGGGTCCGGGGGCTCAGGCCGACGGGTTCGGTGGGAAGGGGGACTGCGGCGGCAGGCCGTAGCCGTGGGTGGGCTGCTCGTTGACCGGCGGGTAGCCGTAAGAGGCCTGCGGGGCGGACGGCTGGGGCCCGGTGGGGTGCTGCGGCGTGGCGGGGGCGTGGCCGAAGGCGGGGCGCAGCTCGGTGGCGGCGCCCGGGTCCGCGAGTCCGCGGCCGACGGTGGTCTGCGCCGTGGGGTCGGAACCGGGGGCCAGGGGCTGGCCCGCGCCGCCCAGGGTCCGGCCCGGGGCGGGACTCGGGTCCTGACCCTGGTTCGAGCCCGCGCTCGGGCCGGGGTTCTGGTTCCGGTCCTGGTTCCGGTCGGGGCCCGGAGTCGGCGGGGCCGGGTCGGAGGCCCCCGCGCGCTCGCCCGGGCCGGCCTGCGCGGGGAGCGGCTCGGGGGTGGGCTGGACCGGGTCCAGGGCGGTGCGTCCGGAGGAGTCGCTCAGCTTGATCAGCAGCGCGACCATCAGCCAGTTCGCCAGCAGCGAGGACCCGCCGGCCGCCAGGAACGGCAGCGCCTTCCCGGTCAGCGGGACCAGTCCGCTCACGCCGCCGACCACCACGAAGATCTGCAGCGCGAGCGCCGCCGACAGCCCGGCGGCCAGCAGCTTGCCGAACGGGTCGGTCAGGCCGATCGCGGTGCGCAGGCCGCGCTGGATCAGCAGCACGTACACCAGCAGGACGGCGGTCACCCCGGCCAGGCCGAGCTCCTCGCCGATGGTGGTGAAGATGAAGTCGCTGCGCCCGGCGAAGCCGATCAGCCATGGCCGGCCCGAGCCCAGGCCCGTCCCGGTCAGGTGCCCGGTGCCCAGGCTGAACAGCGCCTCGGCGGGCTGTTCGGAGATCGCCGGGTCGTGCACCGGCTTGTAGTAGTCGAGCGGGTGCAGCCAGGCCTCGACACGGCCGTGCACGTGCGGTTCAAGGGTGCCGACCACCGTCGCGCCGCCGACCGCCATCAGCACGCCGAGCACCACCCAGCTGGTGCGCTCGGTCGCCACGTACAGCATCACGATGAAGAGGCCGAAGAAGATCAGCGAGGTGCCGAGGTCGCGTTCGAAGATCAGCACCAGCAGGCTGACCGCCCAGATCGCCAGCACCGGACCGGCGTGCCGGCCGCGCGGCAGGGTCATCCCCCAGACCTTCCGCCCGGCCAGCGCCAGGGCGTCCCGGTTGGCCATCAGGTAGCCCGCGAAGAAGATCGTGATCGCGACCTTCACGAACTCGTCCGGCTCGAAGGAGGGCAGGCCCGGGAGCTTGATCCACCGCTTGGCGCCGAAGCTGTCGGTGGGCGAGAACACCGGCGCGGTCAGCAGCACCAGTGCGCCCGCCATCATCACGTAGACGTACCGCTGGAAGAAGCGGTGGTGCTTGACGAAGACGATCAGTGCGATCGCCGCCGCCACCGAGATGAACACCCACATCATCTGGGAGGGCGCGGCCGGGAGCTTCTGGTAGTCGCCCTTGCCGGGGTGCGCGGCCTTGTAGCTGAAGTCCAGCCGGTCCAGCAGCATCAGCCCGAAGCCGGTCAGGAAGACGCCCAGCGGCAGGATCAGCGGGTCCGCGTAGGGCGCGAACCGGCGCACCGCCAGGTGCGCCACCGCGACCAGCGCTCCCAGGGACAGGCCGTGGACCAGCAGCCCGGACGGCATCTTGCCGGTCAGCGCCAGCGAGGCGTCGATGTGTCCGGCCAGACAGACGGCCACCGCGAGCGCCAGCAGGCCAAGCTCGATGTTGCGGTGGCGCGCGGCCAGCCGGCGGCCCTCGCCGCGTGCAGTGCTTTGCACCTCTTGTCGTCCCCTTGTTGTCACCCACGTGGCCGGTATCGCGCCGACGGTGCATCCTGCCAGACGAACGCGGCCCCGCGCCGGTTGCGCCTCCGGACCGGGCAAGGGCAGAACTTTGCCTCGGCAAAGCTTTGTTGGGCTTTGGTAAAGCTTTGTTCAGGCCCGGGTATAGAGGTGAGCCCCGGGTGTGGCGGGCGGGGTGGGGAGCGCCATCATGGCCGGGCGTCGAGGCCCCTGCCCGGCGACTCCCGGCGCCTCCCCGGCGACCCCGGGTGGCGGTGCGGACGAGGTGGGCGGACGGATGAACGGCGCGGTGGATCTCGCGGCCCAGGCGCTCGGCCACGGTGGTGCCGTCCAGGCGCTCGGCCACGGTGGCCTCGTCCCGGTGCTCGGGGACGCTGGCGCGGCCCACGCGCTCGCCTACAGCGGGCCGCCCGCGTGGCAGTGGTCCGACCTGGCCACCTCCTGGACCCTCGAACCGCTCGTGCTCGTCCTGTCGGTGCTGCTCGGCGGCTGGTACCTGACCGCGGTGCGCACCGTCCACCGCGGCGACGGCGCACGCTGGCAGCCCACCCGCACCGCGGCGTTCCTCGGCGGGCTGCTCCTGTGGATCTGGTGCACCTGCTCCGGCCTCGGGGTCTACGAGCGCATCCTCTTCACCGACCGGGCCGTGCAGGTCGTGCTGCTGCTCATGGTCGTCCCGCTGCTCCTCGCGCTCGGGGCGCCCGTCTCGCTGCTGGTCGAGTCCTCGCCGGAGCAGCGGCGGGAGCGGATCCTGCGGGTGCTGGGGAGCCGGCCGTCCAAGGTGCTGATGTTCCCGGCGGTCTCCACGGCGCTGCTGATGGCGCCGCCGTGGCTCCTCTACTTCACGCCCTGGTACGAGTGGTCGCTCTCCAGCGGGGTCGGGAACGTCGTCCTCCACCTGGCACTGGTGCTGCTGGGCCTCGCCTACTTCTGGCCGCGACTGCAGATCGACCCGGTCGGGCACGAGTACCCGCACCTGGTCGGGCTGTTCATCACCTTCGCCGAGGTGATCTTCGACGCCGGACTGGGGATCGTGCTGATCTACGGCGGGCACCTCGTCGCCGAGCACTACTACGTCGCGCTCGGGCGGCCCTGGGGGCCGAGCCTCGCCCAGGACCAGACCTGGGGCGGCAACGCCGTCTGGGTGCTGGGCGACCTCGTCGGGCTGCCGTTCCTGGCCGCGCTGGTGCGGCGGATGGTGGTGCAGGGGCGCGAGGAGATCAAGGCCGTGGACGCCGAACTGGACGCCCGCTTCGAGGCGCAGGCGGCGCAGGCCCGGGCGGCGGGGCTGCCGGAGGAGGAGGAGACGGGCATGCGGCCCTGGTGGCTGGACGACCCGAACCTCAAGCACCGCTACGGCGGGTAGGCCGACCGCTCCGACCGCGTTTCCGCAGGTCAAAAATAGGTTGGCCGTCGTCGCGCGCCCCGCTAGCGTGTGACACGTCAGGTTCGGGGGCCATTGGGCCGCCCGAGGAGTAGAGAGCAGGAGGTGAACCCCCGTGGTCGTTGTCGCCCCGATAGCTGCCCTGGGCAGCACGCGCGTTCACCTCCTTTTCCCGGCCGCCGGCTGAGCCTTCCTCGCCAGCCGTAGCCCGCCGGGACCATCTCCTCCCGAAGGGCCACTGCGTTGTTCAACGCTGCCTCCGCTTCGTCGTTCTCTTCTTCCATCTCCTTCTCCGGCGACAGCTTCACCGAGAGCTCCGCCGAGAGCTCCACCGGGAGTTCCCCGCTGGTCGGCTACGGCTGGACGCCGGAGCTCGCCGAGCTCTTCGCCCCGCTCGCCGAAGCCGGGCTGCTCCCGGCCCGGATCGTCCGGGTCGACCGCGGCCAGTGCGACGCCGTCCTCGCCGACCCGGAGACGGGCGAGCTGCGCACCGTCCGCCTCGACACGCGGCGGGTGGGCGACGCCGACATGATCAACTGCCCGTGCACGGGCGACTGGGCCGCCGTCGACCCGCACGCCCAGCCGATGGCCGCCGTCACCGCGCTGCTGCCGCGCTCCACCGCGATCATCCGCAAGGTGGCCGGCAAGCGCTCCGACGGTCAGGTACTGGCGGCCAACGTCGACACCGTCCTGATCGCCGCCTCGCTCGCGGCCGATCCCGACCTCGGGCGGATCGAGCGCTTCCTCGCCCTGGCGTGGGAGTCCGGCGCCGAACCCCTGGTCGTCCTCACCAAGGCCGACCTGGTGGACGACGCCGACTTCATCCGGGCCGACGTCGAAGCCGTCGCCCCCGGCGTCACCGTGCTGGTGGTCAGCGCCGAGACCGGCGAGGGCATCGATGTGCTCCGCGCCTGCGCCCCCGGCACCGCGGTGCTGATCGGCCAGTCCGGCGTGGGCAAGTCCACCCTGACCAACGCGCTGGTCGGAGCGGATGTGATGACCGTCCAGCAGGCCCGTGAGGTCGACCAGAAGGGCCGCCACACCACGACCACCCGCGAACTGATATCGCTGCCCGGCGGTGGCGTGCTGATCGACACCCCAGGGCTGCGTGAGGTCGGCCTCTATGGTGGCGAGGGGGTGGACCTGGCCTTCGCGGACATAGCCGAGCTGGCCGAGGAGTGCCGCTTCCACGACTGCAACCACCACACCGAGCCCGGCTGCGCGGTACGGGCGGCGCTGGGCGACGGCACCCTGCCACAGCGCCGGATGGACAGCTACCTCAAGCTCCAGCGCGAGAACGAGTGGATCGCCTCCCGTTCGGATGCCCGGGTGGCCAAGGCTCGGTTGAACAAGTGGAAGGCGATCACCAAGTCGATGCGTGCGGCGGGAGGTCCGGTGAAGCGTTGAGCAGTTGTGCTCCTGGCCCGGGGGCTGAACAGCCGCGCTGATCATGATCACTTGGGTTGGCCACCCGTAGTGGCGGGGCCACCTGCTCTGGCCGGCCGCCGGCGGCCGGCCAGAGCAGGACGGGGCCAATGCAGGGCGGGCCTCGGGCGCGTGGGCGCGGCAAGCGTGGTGGATGTACCCGGTGGGTGCGCGCGGTGGGCGCGGAGGTGGTGTGCGCGAGCGGTGGTGGCGGTGGTGGTGCGCGCGGGTGCTAACGGGTGGGCGGAGGAGGGGAGGGGCCCAGGCAGTGGAGAAGGTAACTCCCCCCAGCGGTTCCGTCGCCGCTCCGGCAGTTCCGGAGCGGCGACGGGCAAACGAGCGCCGGGCCCCAAACGGTGATGTCCGATTCCCGCCAGTCGCCCCCCGCCCGGTGCCGCAGACTGGACAACGTGATCGACGACGACATCCGGTACCGAGCCGTGGACAGCCGAGACTCCCGCTTCGACGGGGTCTTCTTCACGGCCGTCACCTCCACCGGCATCTACTGCCGACCGAGCTGCCCCGCCGTGACCCCCAAGCGCGCGAACTGCCGTTTCTACCCCAGCGCCGCGGCCGCCCAGGGCGCCGGCTTCCGGGCCTGCCGCCGCTGCCGCCCGGACTCCGTGCCCGGTTCCCCGGAGTGGAACCACCGCACCGACCTGGTCGGCCGCGCGATGCGCCTGATCGGCGACGGCGTGGTGGACCGCGAGGGCGTCGCGGGCCTGGCCGGCCGGCTCGGTTACAGCGCCCGGCAGCTGCAGCGCCAGCTGATCGCCGAGCTCGGCGCCGGCCCGATCGCGCTGGCCCGCGCCCGCCGCGCCCAGACCGCCCGGTTGCTCCTGCAGACCACCGAGCTGCCGGTCACCGACATCGCGTTCGCGGCCGGCTTCGCCTCCGTCCGCCAGTTCAACGACACCATCCGCGAGGTCTACGACCGTACGCCCAGCGGCCTGCGCGCCGAGGTCGTGGCGGGCCGTCGCACCGCGACCCCGGCCGGCGGCCTCACCCTGCGCCTGGCCTACCGCGGCGCGATCGACAGCGACCACCTGATCGACTTCCTCGAACTGCGCGCCGTCCCCGGCGTCGAGGAGGTCGTGCCCGGTGCGCGCCCCGGCGTGCGTACCTACCGGCGCACCCTCGCGCTCCCGTACGGGCACGGCATCGCCGAGGTCGACGGCCTCGCCCCGGAGGACCCGCGCACCCGCGGCTGGCTCGACTGCCGTCTGCTGCTCGCCGACCTGCGCGACCTGCCGACCGCCGTCCAGCGCCTGCGCGTGCTCTTCGACCTGGACGCCGACCCCGACGCCGTCGACGAGCAGCTCGGCACCGACCCGGTGCTCGGCCCGCTGGTCCGCGAGCGCCCCGGCCTGCGCTCGCCCGGCCACGTGGAGCCGCACGAGCTCGCCGTCCGCGCCGTGCTCGGCCAGCAGATCACCGTCGGCGCCGCCCGTACCCTGGCGGGCCGCCTCGCCGAGAAGTACGGCACCGCGCTGCCCGAGCCGAACGGCGGTCTGCGGCTGCTCTTCCCCTCGGCGGCTGCCCTGGCCACCGCCGATCCCGAGGACTTCGCGATGCCCGCGGCCCGCCGCCGCGCGCTCACCGGCCTGTGCGCAGCGCTGGCCGAGGGCGTGGTGCGGCTGGACGGTGGGGTGGACCGGGAGGAGGCCGCCGCCCAGCTGCTGGCCCTGCCCGGCATCGGCCCGTGGACGGTCGGCTACCTGCGGATGCGCGCCCTCGCAGACCCCGACGTCTTCCTCCCGAGCGACATCGGCGTCAAGCACGGCCTGATCCGGCTCGGCACCCCCGGGGACCCGAAGGCCGCGGCCCTCGCCGCCGAGGCCTGGGCCCCGTGGCGTTCCTACGCCGTCCACCGGCTGTGGGCCGGCCCCGCGAACACGGCGCCGAGCCCTGCCACGGGCACCGGAACCAGCGCCGGATCCGGCACCGCGACCAGCGCCGGCACCATCAGCACCAGCACCAGCACCGGAACGGAGAACGACCCGGCATGAGCACCACCGTCTACACCACCATGGAGAGCCCCTTCGGCCGCCTGCTGCTCAGCGGCGTGCTGCCCGCGGACGGCGGCGCGGCGGCCCTGGCCACCGTCACCGTCCCCGGACAGAAGTACGCGCTGGCCGAGCCCGCCGACGGCTGGGAGTTCGATCCCGAGGCCCTCGCCGAACCGGTCGCCCAGCTGACCGCCTACTTCAGCGGCGAGCGCACCACCTTCGACCTGCCGCTCGCCCCCCAGGGAACTGAGTTCCGCCGCCGGGTCTGGGCCGCGCTGGACGAGGTCCCGTACGGCACGACCGTCACCTACGGCCGACTCGCCGAGCTGGCCGGTGAGTCGCCGCGGATGGTCCGGGCGGTCGGCGGCGCGGTGGGCGCCAACCCGCTGCTGATCGTGCGCCCCTGCCACCGGGTGCTCGGCGCCAACGGCTCGCTCACCGGCTTCGCGGCGGGCGTGGACCGCAAGCGCTGGCTGCTGGAGCTGGAGAGCGGCACCCTGTTCTGACCCCCGAGATCCTCAGGCCCGCAGGTCCACCCGCCAGTTGTTGCTGCGCATGAACCGCCCGGGCGGGAACTCGAACTCCGTCTCGCCGAGCAGCGTGAACCCGGCCTTCGCGCACACCGCGTTGGAGGCGGGGTTGTCCACCGAGGGGAAGGCGTGCAGGAAGCGGTGCGCGGCCTCGCGCCGGGCGGCCGCGACGGCGGCCCGGGTGGCGGCCACCGCGATGCCCTTCCCCTGGTGCCCGGGCAGTACGTTCCACCCCATCTCGTGCACGGTCTCGCCCGCCCAGGTGCGGGTGCCGTAGCCGACCGTTCCGACCGCCTCCCCGTCGGGCAGCAGCACGATCCGGTACATGCAGCCCAGGCCGGACGGGACGAAGTCGAGGTAGCGCCCGTGCCGGACGAGCAGCTGCTCCTCCGTCTCCGGCCCGCCGACGTGCTTCTTCATCTCCTGGGTGTTCACCCGGCGCAGCAGCGCGAGGTCGGCGTCCGTCCAGGACTCGATCCGCACCTGGATGCCGATCCGCACCTCGATGCCGGTCCGTACCTCGATGCCGGCCCCTGCCTCGCAGCCGATCTGTGTCTCGCGCTCGGCCTGTGCCTGGCTGCCGCTCTGCTGCTCGGTGTCGGTCATGCCGGGGACGCTAGTGGCCGCCGCATCCGGGCGGCCACCCGTTTCAGCCGGCCGAGGTCCCCTCGGCGAGGGCGCCCGGCTGTGCCAGGGCGCGGGCGAGCTGTTCGAGCGCGGGCAGCGCGTGGACGACGGCCTCGCGGTCGGCCGGGTCGAGGGTGCCGAGGGCGGTGGCGATCCGGCGTTCGTGGGCGTGCTGCCAGTCGTCCAGCTGGCGGCGTCCGGCCGGGGTGAGCGCGATCCGGGCGGTGCGCCGGTCGCCGGGGTCGGCCTGGCGGTCGACGAACCCGGCTTCCAGGAGTTTGCCGACCAGTCCGCTGACGGTGTTGGGGGCGAGCCGCTGGCGGGCGGCGAGTTCGCCGACCCGCAGCGGGGCGGCGGCGAGGGTCTGGAGGAGTTCGACCTGCGCCATCGGCAGGGACTCCCACGGGTAGTCGGTGCGGATGCTGCTGCGCAGTGCGCGGCGCAGCCGGGTGACGGTGTCGGTCAGCCGCCGGGCGTGCTCGACCGCCGGGTCGGGGCTTTCGGTGGCGGAGTCGGGAACGTGTGGTGACGACGGCATGGCGGACAGCGTATCCCCTGGTACGGGGCGTTCCGGCGGCGCTGTCCGTCCCTCGGACGCGGGGTGGACGCACTGCGAGACCTTTCGTATCGCAGCACGAGCAACTCGTGGAGAGAACATGTCTGCGTCCGATATATTTGTGGCATGAACGCCACCGCTCTCGCCGCGCGCCTGCTCACCGAGCGGCCCCGGCCCCGCGGCGTAGCCGGCTGGCGCCACGCCCACTGGCTGGCCGTCGGCACGGTCTGTCTCGGGGCCTTCCTCGGCCAGCTCGACGCCAGCGTCATCGCCCTGGTCTTCCCCGCCCTCGGGCGCCACTTCGGCGCGGGCTTCGCTGCCGTCGAGTGGGTCGCCCTCGCCTACCTGCTCGTCCTGGTCGCCCTGCTGGCGCCGATCGGCTGGCTGTCCGACCTGGTGGGCCGCAAGACGATGTACATCGGAGGCTTCGCCGTCTTCGGCCTGTCCTCGCTCGGCGCCGGGTTCGCCGAGAGCCTGTGGATCCTGGTCGGCTGCCGTGCCGTGCAGGCCGTCGGCGCCGCGATGATGCAGGCCAACAGCGTCGCCCTGGTCGCCCGCGGCGTCCCGGAGCACGCGATGCGGCGCGCGCTCGGCATCCAGGCCGCGGCCCAGGGGCTCGGGTTGGCGCTCGGGCCCAGTCTGGGCGGGCTGCTGGTGGAGCACGCCTCCTGGCAGTGGGTGTTCTGGGTGAACGTGCCGATCGCCGTGTTCGGCATCGTGGCCGGCTGGTACCTGCTGCCCCGCACCCGGGCCTGCGCGCCGACGCCCGCCCCGGCGCCCGTCCCCACGCCGGTTTCGACGTCCGTCCCCACGTCCGTCCCCACGCCGGTTTCGACGTCCGTCCCCACGCCGGTTTCGACGCCCGGCCCGACACAGCGTCGCCGGGGGCCGCGCGAGCCCCGCTTCGACCTGCCCGGCATGCTGCTGCTCACCGGCGCGACCACCGCGCTGCTGCTCGCCCTGTCCACCGCCTCCGGCCTGCCGCTGCCCGGCTGGGCCGTCGCCGCCCTGCTGCTGACCGCCGCCGTCCTCGCGGTGGCGCTGGTGCGCCAGGAGCGGCGGGCGGCCCGGCCGATCCTGGCCCCCGGGCTGGTCAACACCCCCGGCGTGCGGTCCGGGCTGGTGGTCGCGCTGATCGGTTACCTGCTGCTGTTCTGCCCGCTCGTGCTGGGCCCGGTGCTGCTCACCGGCGCGGGTGTGTCGACGGCCGCCGCCGGCCTCGTGGTCACCCTGCTGCCCGCCGCCTTCGCCGTGGCCGCGACGGTCGGCGGCGGCCTGCTGCCCCGGGGCTGGTCGGACGTCACCCGGTGCCGCTTCGGCGCGGGCCTGGCCGCCGCCGGACTGCTGCTGTTCGCGGTGCTGCCGGTCTCGGCCGCCGCCGTGGCGGCCCCCCTGCTGGTCACCGGGTACGGGCTGGGCCTGCTGCTGCCCGCCAACAACGCCCTGGTGATGCGGGCGATCCCGGCGCGGTGCTCGGCCGTCGGCGGCGGCATGGTGAACATGGCGCGCAGCCTGGGCACCGCGCTCGGCATGGCGCTGTCCGTCCTGGGCGTCCACCTGGCGGGCGCGGCGTCCGGTGGGCGGACGGTGCTGGTCGCCCTCGTGGCGGTCGCGGTGGCCGCCGTCGCACTGACCCGGCCCGCCACCGCCCGGGCCCGTCCGGCGGCTACGCGCTGACGTTGAGGGTGTCCTGGGCCCGGTTCAGGCCGAGCCGCACCAGCGTCTCCAGGGCATCCGCGCAGCGGTCCGACACCACCGGCAGCGCGGCCAGTTCCTCGTCCGAGAACTTCTTCAGCACGAAGTCGCCGACCTTCTGCCCCTTCGGCGGGCGCCCGATGCCGAAGCGCAGCCGGACGAAGTCCCGGGTGCCGAGCACCTCGCCCACCGACCGCACCCCGTTGTGCCCGCCGGGGCCGCCGCCGCGCTTCAACTTGCCGGTGCCGTACGCGAAGTCCAGGTCGTCCTGGACGACCACCAGGCGCTCGACCGGCACCCCGTACCGGCGCAGCAGGGCGGCGACCGGGCGGCCGGACAGGTTGATGGACCACCACAGCGGCTTGGCCAGCAGCACCTGCCGGCCGTCCACCTCGATCTCGGCGACCACGGCGCCGATCCCGCGTCGGCGGAACCGCGCGCCGTGCCGCTCGGCCAGCCGGTCCACGGTCAGGAAGCCCGCGTTGTGCCGGGTCAGTCGGAACCAGGGGCCGGGGTTGCCCAGTCCGGCGATCAGCCAGGGCGCGTCGGTGGTCATGCGGAGGTGCTCCAAGGGGGTGCGAGTGTGAACGGCGGACGGCCGGGGCGCGGTACGGACGGTCACGGGACCGTCGTCGCGCCCCGGCCGTCCGGGGGAACGAGGGAAAGGGGAAAACGGGGACTGCGGGTGTCAGGACGCGGGCACGCCGGGGGCGGCGCCGCGCTCCTTGAGCATGTCGGTCATCAGCTCCACCTCGGACGTCTGGGCGACCACCATCGACTGGGCGAGCCGCTTCTCGACGTCGTTCTTCGCCATGTCGACGTAGCCCTGGGCCATCTCGACGCCGCCCTTGTGGTGCGCGATCATCAGCTGGAGGTAGTACACCTCGGCGTCCCGCCCGCTGAGCGTGCGCAGCTTCGCCATCTGGGTGTTGGTGGCCATGCCGGGCATCAGCGAACCGTCGTGCGCCTGGTAGTCGTGGTCCATCTTCATCCACGCCATCGGCTTGGCGGTCGAGTGCTGGGACAGCCCCCACTGGTCGAGCCAGCCCGTCATCATCCCGCGCTGGTTGGCCTGGGTGTTGATGATGTCGAAGGCGAGGGTGCGGGTCGGCTCGTCGCTCGTGCGGTCCCGGACGATGAACGACAGGTCCACCGCCTGCTGGTGGTGGGTCGCCATGTCGCGGGCGAACCCGGCCTCGGGCGAGTCGTCCGCGGGGACGGTGATCGAGGCCGCCGAACCGGAGGCCGAGGTGCCGCCGGCCACCAGGGCCGGCACTCCGAGCGCCAGCGCCACCACGGCGGCCAGCGCGGCCGGCCACCACATCCGGTGGCGGCCGGGGCGCGCCGTGGGCTGCGCCTGCGGTGCGCCCGCTGCCGAGGACTCCTCGGGGCGGGTCCCGTCGGCGGTCACATCTCCCCCATGGTGCAGGAGGCGCCCGGCTCCTGGGTCTGCTTGCCCTGGACGTACTTGGTGAAGAACTCGTTGACCCGCGGGTCGCTGGCGCTGTCCACGATCAGCTGGGTGCTCCAGGCGTTCAGGGTGATGGTGCCCTGCTCGTCCGGGTACGGGCTCATCAGCGAGTACGGGGTGGCCTTGACCTTGTCGGAGAGGGTCTTGATGTCCTCCGGCGTGGCCTTGCCGTTGTACGTCACCCAGACCGCGCCGTGCTCCAGCGAGTGGACGGCACGCTCGTTCTCGACCGGCTTGTCGTAGACGTGGCCCATGCAGTCCAGCCAGACCGCGTTGTGGTCGCCGCCGACGGGCGGGGTCATCGGGTAGTTGACCTTGTCCTTGACGTGATTGCGGCTCAGGTCGCCGAAGGTCTTCACGCCCGGGATGTCCGCGTTGGCGGCGGCCTCGCGGTCCTTCTTCTTCTGGTTCTGGTCCATGACGAGCCAGGTGCCGGTGGCGATCGCGCCGATCACCAGCACGCCGGCGGCCACCGAGGCGATCACCTTGTTGCGGCGGTCGCGGCGCTGCTCGGCGGCGCGCAGCTCGGCTATCCGGCTGCGGCGGTCGCCGCCGTCCTTGCCGCCGGGCTTGTTGGACTGCTTCGAGGCGGAACCCATGATGGTTGTCCTTGTCCCCGCCGCGCACGGCTGGTGGGCGGCGGTCGGCTGAAGTGGGGGGAGGGGCGGACCCGCCGACGGGAAGTGTCGGCGGTGGGTTCCGCTCAGGACCGATGGACCTGGAGTTCGTGCAGATCAGGGGCTGGATGCGGGCCGTCCAGCAGACCCGCGGGCACCACCCGGGGCAGCGCCTCGGGCGCCGGGGAGACGAGCGGCCACGCGGCGGGCTGCGGGTGCGGCGGCGGGTTCGGCAGCTGGGCGTCCTGCGGGCAGAACGGGTGGCTGGAGCAGCCGTTGTTGCGCGGCGGCTGGCCGTCGGCGGTGCACAGGATCCAGTGGTCCTGCTGTTCCGCGAACCGGTGGTGGCCGTCGGACGCCCGGGCGGCGTCGCGAGCGGCGTCACGGGCGAGAGGGGTCCGCGCGGTGGCCTCCGCCGCACTGACCACCGAGACGGCGCTCACCGGGCCCGGCCCCGGTGGGGCGGACGCGTCCGCCTTCGCCAGGCCCGTACACGGCAGCGCGGTCAACAGGGCGACCAGCAGCAGGACCAACAGCGCACCCGCCGGGCGGCCCGCCGATGCGGCCCTCCCCGGTCGGGGCGAGCTCGGGGCCGACGCGGTCATGCGCACATTTAATCAGCCGAACGGGTGAAGCGATGCCCCTCATCAGCCCTCATTTTCGGTCCCCAACCCCCCGCAATGTCCAGGAAACGCCCTGCTCGGGGCACATCCGGCAAGCACGGACGGAACGGAAACGGACGCGGTGGTGACGGCCGCCCCACCCCGCCGTCCCGATGCCGGCGAACCGCCAGGTGAACGCGGTGGCCGGGATGATCCGGTCGGTGACCGGTTGTCGTCGAAACCCG
Organism: Kitasatospora sp. NPDC017646; assembly: GCF_044329365.1. Classification (NCBI taxonomy): domain Bacteria; kingdom Bacillati; phylum Actinomycetota; class Actinomycetes; order Kitasatosporales; family Streptomycetaceae; genus Kitasatospora; species Kitasatospora sp. NPDC017646. Next base: position 22,302 of record NZ_JBIRJC010000015.1, read on the forward strand.
GACAGGGTCGTTGCACTTGGAGACAATGACGCCAGTCCGGCCCCGCCGGGGGCGGCGCGACCACGGACCGATCAGGAGCCGCCAGATGAGCAAGCAGGGTGCACCCGCACAGCCGCCCCGGCCCGACGACGGCTGGTGGGACACCGTCTACGACGGCCCGGCGGGCACCCTCCCCGACACCCCCCACGCCGATCCGGGGGACGGCAGCGTCGACGACTGGTTCGACACGGCGGCCGGGCTGATCGGACAGCAGCGGACGGCGGAGCCGGAGCCGGAGCCGGTCGCCGAGCCGGTCGCCGAGCCCGTGGCGGCGCGGGACAGCATCGACGACTGGTTCGACACCGCGATCGGCGTGATCGAGGGGACAGACGGCATCGGACGCCAGCGCGGCTCGACCGAGACCGCCGCCGCCGCGCCGCAGACGGAGGCTCCGCAACCGGCTCCGGAACCGGAGCCGGAGCCCGAGCCGGAGCTGGAGCCGGAGGTGCCGCCCCTCCCGGTTTCCCTGGAGAAGCCCGCCCCGGCCCCCGAGCCCGAACCGGAATCCTCAGGGGAAGCCGAACCCGACCCCGAACCTGCCCCGGAACCGGAACCGGAACCGGAACCGGAACCAGCTCCCGCCCCCGCACCCCTCGCGGTCAAGGAACCGACCCCCGAACCCGAACCCGACCACGCGCCGCAGCCCGATCCCGCGCCCTCCGCGCCCATCCCCGACCCGCGCCTGGCCATCCGCACCCCGCTCACCGACAGCGGCCCCGCCGTCCCCCACGTCGGAGAGCGCCCCCCGACGTACGGGCCCGAGCCGACCGCTGTGCCCGAGGCCGACCCGGGCACGCTCGACACCGTCGTACCGGACACCGCGCTGGAGGGTGCCCAGTACGGGACGACCGTGCTGCGCGCCGTCTCCGTCCGGGGCGACTCCGCCCGCTACCGGGGCGAGCCGCGCCGGGACAGCCTGCTGGTGACCAGGTTCGGCGACGGCCCCGACGGACTGCTGCTCGCCGTCCTCGCGAGCTACGACCGTTCGGGCGGCGTCGAGGACGAATCGCTCACCGCCCAGGCCGTCGCCGCCGGAGCGGGCGAGGCCTGCCGCCAACTCGCCGCCGCGATCGGGCGCAGCCGGGCCGGTCTGGCCGCCGACCTGCGCGACGGTGCCAGGGACCGCCTGCGCTACGGCCTCCAGCGCCTGGCCACCGGCGCTGCCGCCCCGCTGCGCGCGCTGGCCCCCCTGGCAGAGGGGGACGACGGGCCGTCCCCGGCCTCGCTGCACTGCCTGCTGGTGTCGCTGGACCCGGCGGCGGGCTACCGCGCCGCCTTCGGCGTCGGCCCCGGCGGGCTCTACCTGCTGCGCTCCGGCCACTGGATCGACGCCTACGCAGCCCGGCTGCTCCACCACCCGGACGGCCAGCCGCCCGTCCCGGAAGCCCCGGTACCGGATCCGCGCCCGTTCCGCTTCCGCCTCGTCCCCGCCACCCCGGGCGACATCCTCCTGCTCTGCACCCCCGGCCTGTCCCACCCGATCGCCGACGAACCCGCCGTCGCCCACTTCCTCTCCGCCCACTGGGCCCACCCCCACCCGCCGGGCACCGTCGACTTCCTCCGCCAGGTCCAAGTCCGCGCCAAGGGCTACGCCGACGACCGCACCGCCGCAGCCATCTGGACCGAGTAGACACGGCCCCGCACCAGAAGTCGGCCCACCCGACTTCCCATGCGCAGCGCAGGCGCATTCACCGGGTTTTCCCCACCCCGATCAGTCGTGTCCAGCCCCGGCGCGCCAATGCGGCGTCGCTGTTGTCCGCGCCAGGCCGGGCCTGTCTGTCTGCCGGTCAGGTGCACGGGGCCGTTGCGCCAGAAGTCGGCCTGGTCGACTTCTCCTGCGGGCCCCGCCTACCCCGCTCGCGTGGGGCGCCCTTGCGCCCAGCGCCCCCAGCGGTGTCGTGGGGTGCGCAGGCGTGCAGCGATCCGGCGTCAGCGGCCTCGCTGGGGGAGCGAGCCCCGTCAGGGCGCCTCGGGTTTGCGGGCCAGCAGGCAGGCGCGCGGTCTGTTCGCCCGTCCGCCGGGTTCCTGTTCCAGCTTCGCGGTGACCACGAGTCCGGCCTGCTCCAGCAGGTCGACCATGCGGTTCAGGGGCAGGAGGTATGACTCGTAGGACACCGGTTGGCCGTAGCCCCGGGTCGGCTGCAGCCGTTCGTCGCCGACGTAGTCCCCCCAGAGGAGGTAGCCGCCGGGCGCGAGCGTGCGGTGGAACTCGGCGAACACCGCCGGCAGCCACTGAGGGGGCGTGTGGTGGGTGGAGTACCAGGCCAGGATGCCACCGAGCTCGTCGTCCCCCATTTCCAGCGCGGTCATCGAGCCCACGGTGAACCGCAGGTTCGGGTGGGCGTGCCGGGCCAGTTCGATCATGTTCGGTGACAGATCGACGCCGAAGGCGGACACTCCCAGCTCGGTCAGGTGCGCCGTCACGCGGCCGGGGCCGCATCCCAGGTCCGCGACGGGACCGGGACCGGCCGTCCGCACGAGTTCGGCGAACCCCGCCAGCATCGCGCGTGACGGCGGATCCATCGCGGCTGGAGGCGGGACGCGTTCGACGTAGGCGGCGGCGACGGTGTCGTACGACTCGCGGACGGCGGTCAGGAAGGAGGGCTCAGCCACGCGGGCGACCCTAGACCAGGGAACCGACGACCGCTGTCGCGCCCTTGAGTTGACGGATGGGGGCCGCTGCCCGAGAAGCCTTCAGCTGCGGAGCAGGGTCGTGGCGACCGAGGTGGCGTGGCTGAGGGCGGTGGAGGGGTGGGCGTCGGGGAGGCCGATGGCGATGGGGACGGCCAGGCCGTCGAGCAGGGCGCGGAGTCGGGCGGCGCGGGCGGGGGCGGGGCCGGGGGTGAAGTGGCCGGTGGTGGTGCCCTGTTCGATGAGGGTGACCAGGTCGGCCTGCCAGGGGGCCTCGATCTCCTGCTGGCCCTGGCGGAGTTCGGCGCTGGCGGGGGAACGGCCCCAGACCTCGACCCAGAGGATCCAGCGCGGGTCGCCGGGGCCTTCGGGCAGGTAGAGGCGCAGGTAGGCGTCGAGGCGCTGCCAGGGGTCGAGGGTGGGGGCGGTGAGGGCTTCGCGGCGGCGGGTGCCGAGCTGGTCCTCGCTCCAGCGGAGGGTTTCCAGCAGGAGCTGGTCCTTGCTGCCGAAGTAGTAGAGCAGGTGTCCGGCGCTCATCTGGAGCTGTTTGCCGAGGCCGGCCATGGTGAGTTTGGCGAGGCCGTGGTCGGCGATGGCGGCCCGGGCGGTGGCGAAGACCTCCTCGCGGGGGCGCGCCGGTCGGCGCGGGCGGGGGTCGGCCATGGTGGGGCTGCTTTCTGCGGGGAAGGAGATCCGAACGGTACCGGAGTGGGGAGGGCGCCCCCACTCCGGTCACCGGGACGTCAGGCCTTGGGCTGCTGCTGGGTGATGCAGTGGATTCCGCCGCCGTTGGCGAAGATCTCGCGGGCGTCGACGAGTTCGACGGTGCGGCCGGGGTAGGCCTCGGCGAGGACGTCGGCGGCCGCCTGGTCGCGCGGGTCGTCGAAGGCGCACAGCACGACGGCGCCGTTGGCGACGTAGTGGTTGATGTAGGAGTAGTCGACCGGCTCGCCGTCCTCGTCGAACAGGACGGTGGGGGCGGGCAGTTCGACGACCTCCAGCTGCCGGCCCCGGGCGTCGGTGGAGTCGCGCAGGAGGGCGACCAGTTCCCGGCAGACGGCGTGGTCCGGGTGGGAGGGGTCGGGCTGGACGTGGGCGACGACGACGCCGGGGCGGACGAAGGAGGCGACGATGTCGATGTGGCCGCGGGTGCCGAACTCGTCGTAGTCGCGGGTGAGCCCGCGCGGCAGCCAGATCGCCTTGGTGGTGCCGAGGAAGGCGTGGAGTTCGGCCTCGACCTGCTCCTTGGTCCAGTCGGCGTTGCGGCCCTCGCCGAGCTGGACGGTCTCGGTGACCAGCACCGTGCCGTCGCCGTCGACGTGGATGCCGCCGCCCTCGTTGATCAGCCGGGAGGCGAAGCGCTGGACGTCGGTGAGTTCGCTGATGTGCTCGGCGATGTGCTGGTCCTTGTCCCAGCGGGCCCAGGACTGGGCGCCCCACCCGTTGAAGATCCAGTCGGCGGCGGCGAGCGAGCCCTTGCCGTCGATCAGGAAGGACGGGCCGATGTCGCGCATCCAGGCGTCGTTGAGCGGGCGTTCGACGATCTCGACCTGCTCGGAGACGTACTTGCGGGCCTCGGCGGTCTCGCCGGTGTTGACGATCAGCGTCACCGGCTCGTACCGGACGATGGTGTCGGCGACGGCGGCCCAGGCCTGGCGGGCGGCGTGCAGCTGCTCGGGGCCGTCGAAGGTGGGGTTGGGGGTGGGGAAGGCCATCCAGGTGCGCTCGTGCGGGTGCCATTCCGCGGGCATCCGGTAGCCGAGGGAGGCGGGCGTGGGGGTGGTCATCGCGCGGTCCTAAGCGGGTCGGGGGTCAGAGGAAGTAGAGGCGGCTGAGGGAGACGCTGTCGGCGGGTTCGGAGCGCAGCGGTGAGCCGTCCAGGGAGACCAGTCCGGTCTCGGTGACGTCCACGTGGCCGACCCGGGCGTTGCGCACCATGTCGCGCGGTCCGATGCCGCGGGTGCCCCGGACGCCGACGCGGCGGCGGCGGGTGGGCAGTCCGTCGGCGGGGCGGTCGAGGTAGGCGGCGTCGGCGGCGGCCTGGGCGACGAAGGCCACCGAGATGTCGGCGGCGGTCGCGCCGTGGGCGCCGAACTGCGGTCCCAGGACGAGGGGTTCGCAGCGGTCGGTGGAGGCGTTGGGGTCACCGACCACGCCGTACGCGGGGAAGCCGGACTTGAGGACGAGCTGCGGCTTGGCGCCGAAGTGGTCCGCGCGCCACAGGACGATGTCGGCGAGCTTGCCGACCTCGATCGAGCCGACCTCGTGGGAGAGGCCGTGGGCGATGGCCGGGTTGATGGTGAGCTTGGCGATGTAGCGCAGCACGCGCTCGTTGTCGTCGCCGCTCTCGGTGGTCCCGTACGAGCCGGTGCCGTCGAGCGGGCCCAGTTCGGTCTTCATCTTGCCGGCCATGGCGAAGGTGCGGCGCACGGTCTCGCCGGCCCGGCCCATGCCCTGGGCGTCGGAGGAGGTGATGCCGATGACCCCGAGGTCGTGCAGCACGTCCTCGGCGCCCATGGTGCCGGCCCGGATGCGGTCGCGGGCCATGGCGGCGTCGCCGGGCAGGTCGGGCTTGAGGTCGTGCGCGGACACGATCATGTCGTAGTGCTCGCCGAGCGCGTCGCGGCCGAACGGCAGGGTGGGGTTGGTGGAGGAGCCGATGACGTTCGGCACGCCCGCCATCTTGAGCACGTTGGGGACGTGGCCGCCGCCGCAGCCCTCGATGTGGAAGGCGTGGATGGTCCGGCCCTCCAGCACGCGCAGGGTGTCCTCGACCGACAGGCACTCGTTCAGCCCGTCGGTGTGCAGGGCGACCTGGACGTCGTACTCCTCGGCGACCCGCAGAGCGGTGTCCAGCGCGCGGGTGTGGGCGCCCATGTCCTCGTGCACCTTGAAGCCGGAGGCACCGCCCTCGGCCAGCGCCTCGATCAGCGGGGCCTCGTCGGAGGACGAACCGCGGCCGAGGAAGCCGATGTTGACGGGCCAGGCGTCGAAGGCGTTGAAGGCGTGGCGCAGCGCCCAGGGCGAGTTGACGCCGACGCCCCAGACCGGGCCGAACTCCTGGCCGATGATGGTGGTGACGCCGGAGGCGAGCGAGGCCTCCATGATCCGCGGCGAGAGCAGGTGGACGTGGGTGTCGATGGCGCCGGCGGTGGCGATCAGGCCCTCGCCGGAGACGATCGTGGTGCCGGTGCCGACGACCACGTCCACGCCGTCCAGGGTGTCCGGGTTGCCGGCCCGGCCGATCGAGGCGATCCGGCCGCCGATCAGGCCGATGGACGTCTTGCGGATGCCCTGGACGGCGTCGATCACCAGGACGTTGCTGATCACCACGTCGCAGGTGTCGCGGACGGCGGCGGGCTTGAGGTGGAGGCCGTCGCGGGCGGTCTTGCCGAAGCCGGCCAGGAACTCGTCGCCGGGCGCCTGGGAGTCGGACTCGACGCGGACGATCAGTCCGCTGTCGCCGAGGCGGATCCGGTCGCCGGCGCGGGGGCCGTGGACGGAGATGTAGTCGTGGGGGGAGATCGCCGTCACGAAGGCACCTCCGAGTCGTCGAAGTTGGTCAGGTAGCCGGTCGCGCGGGCCTTTTCGAGGGCGGCTTCCTTGGCGCCGGGCGCGTCCAGGGGGCCGTCCACGAGTCCGGCGAAGCCGATGGCGACCCGGTCGCCGCCGATCGGGACCAGGCCGACCTCGACGGTGGCGCCTGGGTCGAAGCGCACCGAGGATCCGGCCGGGACGGCCAGGTGGGTGCCGTAGGCGGCGGCGCGGTCGAAGGCCAGGCGCGGGTTGGCCTCGAAGAAGTGGAAGTGCGAGGTGACCGAGATCGGCACCGCGGAGGTGTTGTGCACGGGGACGAGCAGCGTCTCCTCGACCGGGTCGTAGCCGGCGCCGTCGCCGATCAGCGCGCCGCCGGGGGCCTCGTCGCCGAGCGATCCGGCGCCCTGGAAGGGGTCGGTGACGACGGCGAGGCGGGTGCCGTCGTCGAAGACGGCCTCGACCTGGACGACGGTGACCACGTCCGGCACGCCGGGCAGCACGTCGTCGGCGGTCAGGACGGAGCGGCCGGCCTCGATGGCCTCGGCCAGGCGCCGGCCGTCGCGGGCGGCCTCGCAGACGGTGTCCGCGATCAGGGCGGTCGCCTCGGGGATGTTGAGGCGTACGCCTCGGGCTCGGCGGGCGCGGGCCAGTTCGGCTGCTGTGAAGATCAGCAGCCGGTCCCGCTCGGTGGGGGTCAGTCGCACGGTTCCTCGCTCGCGGTCGCCGGGGGAGGGGGTCGGCTCGGGGGCCGGGGCTTCCGGGGGTGATGTTAGAACAACGTTCAAACATCTCGGGTCATTGAACCCGCACCGGGGCGTCGTGTCCAGCGTTGCCGCTCCGCGAGGGTTCGGCTTGTCGGGCGCGCGGCGGGGGTGAGCCGGGCGCGCGGTGGGGGTGGGCCGGGGGCGGGCCGGGAGTGAGGCGGCGGACAACGGGCGGGCGCGCGGCGCTCCGCGGGGGAGGGCGCAGGGAGCGGCGCGCGGTGGTGGCGGAGCCGGGGCGGGCGGCCCGCGTACGGTCCGTACGGGCGCCGGGTGTGCGCGGGATCGGGTGGGGGCGGGCTCGAAAACAGCCTCTGCGCTTCGCAAACCCGTCCGGCGCGGGCAGTTGGATCACGTGAACCTCCCCGTGCCCCTTTCACCCCACGTGATCGGACGCACACTGTTGCAAACGCCGTCAACTGGGCATGAGGATGGGTGTCAGAACGAGGGGGCCACCCGGCCGGCGGGGGATCCGGAGGCGGGGGCCCGGTTTCCAGGGCGGGGGCATGTGGTGATGGATGGTCAGTCGCGATTCCCGCGGCAGCGGACGAGCTCCGGCGACGCCTACCGGTCCGGGCCGGCCAAGGGCCCGGTCAACGGCAGTGGAACCGGCGCCGGAACCGGGACGACCCTGCCGGGTGCGCCGGCCCCGGGGTGCGCGCTGCACCGCCGGCTGCACCTGGCGCTCGACCCGGCCGATCTGGTCGCGGTGGGCGCGGTGCGGCACCGGCTGCGCACGGCGCTGAGCCACTGGGGGGTGCCGGAGCTGTCCGACACCGCCGAGCTGCTCTCCTCCGAGCTGGTCACCAACGCGCTGCTGCACACCACCAAGGGCGCGGTCTTCGAGGCGGTGCTCGCCACGGACAGCCGGCTGCGGATCGAGGTGCAGGACGGCACGAGCCGGCTGCCCGGGCGTCGGCGCGATCCCGAGGCCGAGTACGCGACCTCGGGGAGGGGCCTGCTGCTGGTGGAGACGCTCGCGGACTCCTGGGGCGTGCAGCTGCGGGGCGACGGCAAGGTCACCTGGTTCGAGCTCGCCCTGCCGTAGTACGACCCTCACCGCGTGCCCCTCACCGCGCAGCCGCACACCGCGTGCCCTCACCACGCAGCCGCACCGCGCACCTGCCGTGCCGCGCCACCGCACGATGGTTCGTCTTCGATTGATCCGCTGACGAAGCAAGCCCTGAACACAAGGCGGAGCGCAAGATTTCCGGCCCGTTGCCATTGCCGCTCAGCCGAACATTGGCCAGGATGGTGGGAATGTGTGTCCACGTGCGGGAAGCAGCGGGGAGACCGAACCTCGACTGGCCACCGTCCGTCGGCACCGTCCGATCCAGCACGACCCATCACACCGCCACGCGGCCCGTCCGGACGGTCGGCGCGGTCCGCCACGGCAGCGGCAGGAGCAGCATGCCCACTGAGCCCGAGTCGCCGGGGCCGGCCCTTCCTCCCGGCGCGTCCGCCGTGGAGCCGCCGCCAGCCGTCCGTCCGCCCGCCCAGGCCACCCGCCGGAACTCCGTGCGCACGCCCCCCGCGCTCGCCTCCGGGCGGCTGGCTCCCGTGCTGTCCGGCGGACTGCCGCCCGCCTCCGCCGACTCCATGCCGGACTGGCTGGAGCCGGCGATGGCCGCCAACGGCATCGGTTCCTTCGACTGGGACATCCGCCGCGACGTCCTGGAGGGCGACCAGCGGGCCTGCGCGATCCTCGGTCTGGACTCCGTCGAGCGGGACCGCTTCGACCGCACCGCCGCCTCCTTCCTGTCCCTGCTGCACCCCGAGGACGCGCCCGTGGTGCGCCGCCGGGTCGAGCGCGCGGTGGCCGAACTGGGCCAGTGCGGCGCCTACTACCGCACCGTCGGGCCGAACGGGACGATGCGCGCGGTGCGCTTCCGCGGCCGGGTGCTCGCGGACGCCTTCGGCCGGGCCTCCCGGATGGTGGGCTTCGTCTGGGACGCCACCGTCGAGCTGCACAAGCGCGACCGGGCCGACCGGCTCGCCCTGTTGCGCGAGGAGCGCTCCCGGTTCATCAAGGAGGCGGCGCGCGCCCTCTCCGAAGCGGTCACCGTCCGTGACGTGGCCCGGGTGTTCACCGAACTGCCGCTGCCCGGACTGCCGCCGGACGGCCTGGTGCTCGCCTCCTTCGAGGCCGGACGGGCCCGGATCCTGGGCGCCTCCGGCTACCGCTCCCAGGCGCTCGCCGTCTGGGACCGCGCCGTGCTGCCCGCCGGCCACCCGGCCGCCGAGGCACTCAGGTACCGGGCCCCGGTCTTCATCTCCAGCCGCGAGGACTTCCGCGACCGCCACCCCGACGTCTGGGAACAGACCAGCCGCACCGGCCGCGGCTCCTGGGCGTACCTGCCGCTGGTGGCCAGCGGCAGGGCGATCGGCGTCTGCGTGGTCAGCTTCGACGACGAGCGCGAGCTGGACGCGGACGAGCGCACCCTGCTGACCACCCTGGGCGGGCTGGTCGCCCAGTCACTGGCCCGGGCCCGGCTGCACGACGCCGAGCACGAGCTGGCGGCCGGCCTGCAACGGGTGATGCTGCCGCGCACCGTCCCCTCCATCCCCGGCGTGACCACCGCGGTGCGCTACCTCGCGGCCGGCTCCGGGCTGCAGATCGGCGGCGACTGGTACGACGTGGTGCCGCTGCCCGGCGGGCACGTCGGCCTGGTGATCGGCGACGTCCAGGGCCACGACGTGCACGCCGCCGGGATCATGGGCCAGCTGCGGATCGCGCTGCGCGCCTACGCCGCCGAGGGCCACCCGCCCGCCGCGGTGATGGCCCGCGCCTCCCGCTTCCTCGCCGACCTGGACACCGACCACTTCGCGACGTGCACCTACGCCGAGGTCAACGTGGACTACGGCGTGGTCTACGCGGTCCGGGCCGGCCACCTCGACCCGGTGGTGCGTCGCGCGGACGGCACCGCCGCCGTGGTGCCGGTGGCCGGAGGGCTGCCCTTGGGCATCGACCCGGACCAGGAGTACCGGGTCACCCGGTTCAGCCTGGACCCGGGCGAGACGGTGGTGCTGTGCACCGACGGCCTGGTCGAGGCGCGCGGCATGGACCTGGACGAGGGCATCGGCCGGCTGACCCGCACCCTGGCCCGCCCGCTGCCGGTCGCCGACCAGGCGGCCCGCGACCCGCTGGAGGAGCTGGCCGACCGGATCGCCTCCCAGGCCGCCGACTCCAGCGAGCGCGAGGACGACATAGCGCTGCTGCTCCTGCGCTGGGACGGTCCGGCGGGCGGGCTCGCTGCCCAGCAGCTGCGCCGCCGGATCGGCCAGGCCGACCTGGCGCGGGTCGCCGAGGTCCGGGCCGAACTGCGCGACGCGCTGCGCCGCTGGGGCGTCGCCGAGTTCATCGACACCGCCGAGCTGCTCTCCTCCGAGCTGGTCACCAACGCGATCCGGCACACCGACCGGGACGCCATGTTCACCGCCCGGCTCTACCGGGAGCCGGCCACGGACGGCGGCCGGGCCCGGCTGCGGGTCGAGGTGGAGGACGAGTCGGACCTGTGGCCCACCCGCCGGACGCCGGGGGAGCAGGCCTCCTCCGGGCGCGGGCTGATGCTGGTCGAGGCGCTGGCGGACGCCTGGGGCGTGGAACCGCGCGGATCCGGCAAGCGGATGTGGTTCGAACTCAGCCAGGCGAGCGCGGCCTGACCCGTTCCGGAGCGGGGTGCCGGACCCGTCCCGGAACGGGGGGCGGACCCGCCCCGGGAGGATCAGCCGAACTGCTGCTCCAGGTCCTTCAGTTTGCGTTCCAGCGAGTCCAGCCGGGGCAGGGTGACGGTGTCCTCGTCGACGGTGAGGTCGATGGTGCGCCGCTCGGGACGGGCCGGCAGGCCGGGCTGGACGACGGTGCCCTCGGCCGCCCCGGTCTCGCGCGCACCGGGCTCGGGAGAGGCCGCGGCCCCGACCTCCCGCGCACCCACCGGACGCTCCGCCCCGGGCCCGGCGGCTATCGCGGGCTCCGATGCGGCCGGTTCCAACTGCCGTGCGGAGCCGCCGCGTCCGCGCCAGTGACCGCCGCTCCGGTTGATCGCCCGGATCTCGGCCCGCTCGCGGCGGCCGGCCAGTCTGCGGCGCTCCTTCTCCAGCGCGCGCTCCCGCCTGTCGTCGCGGACCTCGTCCACCGCCTCGTCCAGGCTGCGCACGCCCTCCAGGAGCATCAGTGACCAGGCCGCGTAGGTCTCGCGCGGGGCGCGCAGCCAGCGGACGATGCGGATCTGCGGCAGCGGACGGGGCACCAGGCCCTGTTCGCGCAGTGCGGCCCGGCGGGTCTGCTTGAGCGCGCGGTCGAACAGGATCGCGGCGGACAGCGACATGCCGGAGAAGAACTGCGGGGCGCCGGCGTGGCCGAAGCCGCGCGGGGCGTGGACCCAGTTGAACCAGGCCGAGGCGCCGGCGAAGAGCCAGACCAGCAGCCGGGAGCCGAGCGCCGCGTCGCCGTGGCTGGCCTCGCGGACGGCGAGCACCGAGCAGAACATCGCGGCGCCGTCGAGCCCGAACGGGACGAGGTACTCCCAGCCGCCGGAGAGGCCGAGGTTCTGCACGCCGAAGCCGACCAGTCCGTGGAAGGAGAGCGCGGCCGCGACCCCGGCGCAGCAGAACAGCAGGGTGTAGGAGGCGGCGCCGTACAGGGATTCCTTGTTGCGGCGCCGTTCCTCGGAACGCTCCCAGGAATCACCGCCGGCGGCGGATCCCCGGCTTCGGGCCAGGGCCACCAGGAGGGCGCTGGCCAGCAGCCCCGCTACCCCGGTGACGGCCCAGCCGAGCGGTATGTCGGACAATTTCATCGCCGGAACCAGCCTCGCTTTCTGCGTCGCGCTCCTGCGCCGCCCACTGCGTTCCAGCAGCGCGGCGGGGACCATCATGACGGATGCCCGTCGGGCGGAAGGCGGATTCGCCGTCAATGCGCTGGGGAGAGGGATTTCTGACCCGTCGACAATCGCATGGTCATATGAATTCGACGGGGAATGTTCCCGGAATCACGGGCTTTTCGAATTCGTCATCGGACGGATTTTCGTCAACGTCGCGTGACGCGGGGGCAGCCGCCGCACATCTCCCCCGGTTCCACGGTGTAGGCGAGGCAACAGCTGGCCCGGGCCCGGTCCGTGCCCGGAGCACCGGTGCGGCCGGGTGCCGGGGGCGCGAAGCCGGCGCCCGGGGTGAACGGGGCCGGGGCGGGAGCGGGGCCCCGGTCCGCGCCGGGCGCGCACGTCGGCCCGGAGGCCGGGGCCCCGGGCGCCAGCAGCGCGGACAGTTCGGCACGCGCCCGCTCCTGCTCCCCGAGCAGCCTGCCCGCGTACCAGAGCCCCTCCACCACCGCGTCGGTGGCCATCGCCCACAGCACCCGCGGTCCGCGCCGCACCTGCGGCCCGAAGGCGGTCAGCACCGGTGCGAGGAACTCGCCGAGCACCCACCGCAGTCGGGCCGCCAGCCCGGCCTCGTCCGGCGCCGTACGGGCATCGGGGGAGCCGGCCACCGGGTCGTCCGGCAGGCAGACGAAGGTCTCCGGGCGCACCGTCAGCTCCGCGGACGCGGGGCCGCGGCGCAGCGAGACGTCGTCGGGGCCGAGCAGCGGGACGCGCCGCTCCAGGAACCACGGCGCGGTGAACAGCAGTGAGACCGGCCAGACCAGGCGGTGCAGTCCGAAGCCGGCCGCGACGTCCGGGCGCAGCGGCTGCCCGTAACGGGCGAGGCCCTGCCGGGCGTCGTGGGCGACCAGTTCGCGGACGGCGCCCGGGTCGGCGGTGAGGTCGGCGACGGGCAGCCAGCCGCCGCCCCGGCGGGGTGGGGCGCAGCGCACGTCCAGGAGCGGGGCCAGCTCCGTCAGCCGGTGGTACGAGGGCGCGCAGGGGGTGGGGATGTCCGGCGCGTGGGCCGGGGTGTGCTCCCCGGTGGTGCGGGGGGCGTACGGCGCGGGGTCGGGCCGGGTGCTGCTCGTGGTCATGGCGGGCCCCTCGGATCGACCGGGGCTGCCGGCGGACCGACCGGCGGCCCCGGCCGCGAGGCGCCGGGCCCGGCCGGACCGGGGCACGGCGGTGCCCGGGGAACAGCAAGGCGACCTGTCCGGGGCACTGCTCGCCCCGGACAGGTTAGGCTCACCTTAGCTGATTGTCCCCCGGGTCTCGCTGGTGATGCGCCCGTCCGGGGAAGGCCCCGGCGCGCGCCCGGTGCCGGCGGGTGCGTTCGACAGCTGGCGCGCGAGCCAGACCGGCACCCCGCCCAGGGCGTGCACCAGGCGGGCCGCCTCGGCGCGCAGCCGTACGGCCTCGGGGGGTTCGGACACCTCGGCGAGCGCGGCGAGCGCCGGCGCCACCCCGACCGTGAAGCCGAGTTGCTCGCGCAGCCGCAGGGAGGCGTCGAAGCCCTCCCGGGCGTTGCCGCGCTCCCCGCGGGCGAGGGCCAGCGCGGCCAGGTGCCGCCAGGTGTAGGAGCGCAGCAGTTCGTCCCCGCGTTCGCCGGCGCCCTCGTGCGCCCGGCGGTAGGCGATCCAGGCGGCGCTGCGGTCGCGCAGCAGGTTCTCGGCGACCAGTCCGCGCCGGAAGTCCAGCAGCGGGCGGCCCGGGGCGTCGGGCGGCAGCAGCGCCGAGGTCCGGCCGAGCGCGGCCTGCGCCTCGTCCAGCCGGTCGCGCGGGCCGAGCACGCTGGCCAGGTAGGCGAGGAAACCGCGGGCGCAGGCGGCGGCCGCCCGCTGTTCGGTGCCCTCCGCCAGGGCCTCGGCGAGTCGTAGCGCCTGTTCCGCCTGGGTCCACTGCGACGCGGTGAACAGGCACTGTTCGATGAGGAGTTCGGCCCGTGCGAGGGCGGTGGTCGGGTCGCGTTCGGCGGCCGGTCGCAGCAGTTCGGCGGCCTCCTGCCAGCACCCGCGGGACCGCAGTCGCCACACGGTGTCGCCCGGTTCCTCCGCTGCCGCCCGCCCCCGTTCGTCCGGGCCGTTCGGGCTCCATCCGTGCTCCGACAACGCCACCTCCTTGTGTGCGCCATCCAGCAGGGCACGGACCTGCCCCTGGGGCCCTGCCGCCGCGACCGTGCGCATGGCGACGGCAGGGCGAAAGGCCCGCGCTGTGGCGGCAATTCAACACGGGGGCGAGCTTGTGCACCAGATCACGAGCGGAGGTTGTTGCTTTTGCCGGGGAAATGATCTAGAGGGGCGGCGGCCGGGGTCAGGAGGTCCAGCCGGTCTCCATCAGGGCCTCGGCGGCGCCGTTGGCGGGCTGCGGCACGCCGGCCAGGTCCAGGCTGAACAGGGCGACCAGCAGTTGTTCGCCGCGCACGGTGGCCTGGTGGGAGTAGCCGGCCAGGGTGAACATGGCGGCGGCCATCTCCTCGGCGTGCAGGGTCTGCAGCCACAGGCACTCGACCGACTTCACGTCGGCGGGCTCGGTCCAGGTGTCGACCTGGGCGACCATCCGGCTGCCCAGCAGGGTGACCCCGTCGCGCTCCTGGGCCTCGGTCAGCTCCAGGTCGTCGAAGCCGAGCCACTCCAGGTAGCGGGCGGCGGTGAACACCGCGTCCTGCGAGGTGCGCACCGGGTGGGGGCGGAACGGGGCGCGGTGGCGGAACGGGCGGGAGCGGCCGGCCGAGCCGCCGGGGGGTGCGGGAGGGGCGGGCGCCGGGGTGTTCACCGGGTGGGCAGGGTACGGGTGGGAGGCCTGCGGGCCGGGGATGGCGAGCGGGCCGGCCGGGCCGCTGCCCAGCCGGGTGGTGCGGTCCACCGGGAGCCGGACGGTGGCGCCGCAGTTGCAGGTGAACTCGGGCTGCGGCCACTGGTCCGAGCGGCCGCAGTGCGGGCAGCGCATGCTCAGCCAGGAGTCCTCCCAGGAGCGGAACCGCACCTGCACCGGCACCCCGCCGCGCAGCAGCGGCACCTTCAGCGAGGCGCCGCACGGGCAGGGCAGCGACGGCGGTTCGTACAGGTGCTCGCGGCGGCAGGCGGGGCAGCGGATCGCCCGGGCGGCACCGCCCGCCCCGGGCCCCGGCCGCGCGGGGTCGTGTCCGGTGAAGTCGTCGGGCAGTCCTGCCATCGCGGGCTCCGTCCGTCGGGGTCGGGGTGGGTGGGTGCTTCCCATGCTCCCCGAAACCTCCGGCCCAGGGCGCGGAATGGGCCAATCCTCAGGGACAGATCAGGGCACGACCCGTGCCCGGCCCCTTCGCAGGGAGGAGGGGCGGTCGGCGTGCGGAGGAGGTCAGCGGGCCGACCAGCGGGCCAGGTCGGCGGGGGTGTCGAGGTCGTCCGGGACGGCGACGTCCGCGCACTCCACCAGGACGAGCTCCTCGGCGTGCGCCGCCAGCAGGGCGCGGGCCCCGGCGTCGCCGGCGGCGCCCTCGGCCGCCTCGGCGAAGTGCCGCGTGCCGATCAGCACCGGGTGCCCGCGCCGCCCGCCGTACGCCGCCGCCGCCAGGTCGGCGCCGGCCCGGTGCGCCGCCAGCAGCCGGGCCACCGCGGCCGGGGTGACTCCCGGGGTGTCGACCAGCATCACCAGCACCGCCGGGGCGTCCGGCGCCAGCGCGGCCAGCCCGGCCCGCAGCGAGGAGCCCATGCCCTCGGCCCAGTCCGGGTTGGCCACCAGCCGGCAGCCCGGCAGGTGCGCCGTGGAGCGGATCCGGTCGCGCTCCGCGCCCAGCACCACCGTGACGTCCGGGCAGCCGCCGGCCCGTACGGTGGCCACCGCGTGCTCCAGCAGCGGCCGGCCCGCGTACCGGATCAGCGCCTTGGGCCGCCCGCCGAGCCGGCGTCCGCCCCCGGCGGCGAGGACGAGGGCCGGGACGGCGGCGGGCGGTGTGTTCGGCATGCGCCCAGCCTGCCCGCTCCGGGGGTGCTCGCGCAGCGGTTCGCGGCTTGTACGAATCCACAAGGCGAAGGCGCGGGCCGGGGGCGCTCCCCGGCGGTTCGGCCGCTGGTCCGGCGGCGCTCTTGCCCCTGTACTGGGGCGATGAACACCGCGCCGCGCCCGCTGGTGGACCGCTTCGGACGGGTCCACACCGATCTGCGGGTCTCCCTGACCGACCGCTGCAACCTGCGCTGCACCTACTGCATGCCGGCGGAGGGGCTGGACTGGCTGCCCCGGGCGGAGGTGCTCGGCGACGACGAGGTGGTGCGGCTGGTGCGGATCGCCGTGCAGCGGCTGGGGGTGCGCTCGGTCCGGCTGACCGGCGGCGAGCCGCTGCTGCGCCGCGGACTGCCGGGGCTGGTCGGTCGGCTGGCGGCACTGGGGGTGGAGCTGTCGCTGACCACCAACGGGATCGGCCTGGCGCGGACGGCCGTCCAGCTGCGGGAGGCGGGGCTGGGGCGGGTCAACGTCAGCCTGGACACGCTGCGCGCCGACCGGTTCGCGACACTCACCCGGCGGGACCGGATCGGTGACGTGTTCGCGGGCCTGGCGGCGGCGAAGGCGGCCGGGCTGGACCCGGTGAAGGCCAACGCCGTGCCGGTGCGCGGGGTCAACGAGGACGAGATCGCGCAACTGGCGTCCTTCGCCGTCGAACACGGCTACCGGATGCGCTTCATCGAGTCCATGCCGCTGGACGCGCAGGGGAGTTGGGACCGGGCCGCGATGGTGACGGCCGACGAGATCCTGGCCCGGCTGGGCGAGTGCTTCGACCTCGTGCCGGTCGGGCGCAGCGGCAACGCCCCGGCGGAGGAGTGGCGGATCGCCGGGACGGACACGGTGATCGGGGTCATCGCCTCCGTCACCCGGCCGTTCTGCGGCGGCTGCGACCGCGTGCGGCTGACCGCGGACGGGCAGTTGCGCAACTGCCTGTTCGCCACCGAGGAGTCCGACCTGCGCGCGCTGCTGCGCGGTGGCGCGGACGACGCGCGGATCGAGGCGGCCTGGCGCGCGTCGGTGGCCGGCAAGGGGCCCGGACACGCCATCGGCAGCGCCGACTTCGTCCGGCCCGAACGGCCGATGTCGGCGATCGGCGGCTGAGCGCACCCGGGCCTGCCGGGAGCCGGCGGATGTGAGCTCCGACATGCTCCTCGGTCCGCCCGTGGCGTCGGCTTGATCATCTCTTGGGTCCGCTGGTCTGCTGGTTCGCCGTCAACCCGCCGCTGACCTCGGGAGTTCTCCGTGCCCGCCCGCCGCACCCGGCTGTCCGCCGCCACCGTCCTCCTGGTTGGCGCGCTCGCGCTGGTCGGCTGGCTGCTCGGCGGCCGCGACCACCCGTCGACCGGCAGCGCGGCCCCCGGCACCAGCCCGCTGGAGAACCCGGACAGCACCGAGCCCGGCCTGGCGCCGCGCTCAACCTGATCCCCGCCGACGGCTCGCAGAACGCCTCCAAGGGCGACTCCGGCCCGTCCGCCCGGCTGCCCGCCAACACCGAGGTCCGCTGCTCCTACCGGTGCGCTTCGCCCAGGTCTCGCTGAAGTACCGACTGACTGCCCGTCACCGAGGCCGACACGAGGGCCGTGCTGCAGCAGTGCGGCGGCTGACGAACCGTTTCGCCCTTCGGTGACCAGGCAGCGAGGGCGGCGACAGGACGGGGAGGGCGACGTGCCCCGGGAGGGCGTCGGGTGGTATTCGTGGGCGGTGTCCCCGATGACCCCCCGCCTCCCGCGGCGCGCCCTGCCCGCCCTCGCCGCCCTCCTCCTCGCACTGCCCGCCGGCTGCTCCGGCCCCGGCGACGCACCGAAGGCGGGCACCCCGACGAGCCGCCCGCCGCTCGCCGAACGGGTCTCCGCCGGCACCTCCCCGGCCCTTCGGGCCTTCTACGACCAGTCCCTCGACTGGGCCCCCTGCGACGCCGACACCGACCCCGCCGACCAGGACGAACCCGTCCTGCAGTGCGCCACCCTCAAGGTCCCGCTGGACTACGCCGACCCCGGCGGCCGCACCACCGACGTCGCCGTCGCCCGGGTGCCCGCCGCCGACCCCGGCCACCGCACCGGCGCCCTGCTGCTCAACCCCGGCGGCCCCGGCAACTCCGGCACCACCATGGCCCGGCACTGGAAGGACGACCGGGGCCCGCTGCGCGACCACTTCGACCTGGTCGGCTTCGACCCGCGCGCCGCCGGCGGCACCCTCCCCGTCCACTGCCTGGACGACCGCACCCGCGACCAGTGGACCAGCACCGACGATCCGGCCTACGACCACGGCCAGGTCCTCGCCGACGCCTGCCGGGCCAAGTACGCCGACGTGCTCCCCCACCTCGGCACCCGTGACACCGCCCGCGACATGGACGTGCTCCGCGGCGCCCTCGGCGAACGCAAGCTCGACTTCCTCGGTTTCTCCTACGGCACCTACCTCGGCGCCCTCTACGCCGAGGAGTTCCCCGACCGCACCGGCCGGCTCGTCCTCGACGGCGCCGTCGAACGCAGCACCGACCTGATGCACCTCAACGGCGAACAGGCCGTCGCCACCGAGGCCGCCTTCCGTGCCTACGCCGCCGGCTGCGCCGCCGACGGCGACACCTGCCCGCTCGGCGGCGACCCGGCAACCGCCCCCCAGCGCCTCGCCGACTTCCTCGACGGCCTCAAGGACCATCCGCTGCCCACCCGGGACGGCCGCACCCTCACCGCCGCCCTCGCCTGGACCGGTGTCCTCGCCGCCATCGACGACGGCCGCCGTAACTGGCCCCGGCTGCGCGCCGCCCTCGACCCGGCCCTCGGCCACGGCGAGGCCGAAGAACTCCTCAAGCTCGCCGACGGCACCACCGGCCGCGACGAGGACGGCCACTACGACACCGCCGCGGACGCCTACGCGGCCATCCACTGCGCCGACGCCCCGCTCGCCCCCACCGACGCCGACCTGCGCGCCGCGCTCGCCGACCTCGCCGCCCGGGCCCCGCTCACCAGCCGGCACGACACCCGGATCACCCTGCTCGACCCCGACTGCCGCCGCTGGCCGTACCGCTCCACCGAACAGCCGCACACCGTGGCGGCGACCGGCAGCGCACCGATCCTGGTGATCGGCGGGACGGACGACCCGGTCACCCCCTACGCGTGGGCGCAGCGGATGGCGGGCGGGCTGCAACACGGCGTGCTGCTCACCCGCGAGGGCGACGGGCACATGTCCTGGGACCGCAGCGCGTGCGTGCGCGACGCCGCCGTCGCGTTTCTGGTGGACGGGGCTCTGCCGGCCGCCGGGACGCACTGCGCCTCGGACTGAGTTCGGGCAGCGGCGAACGCGAAGGGGGCGTACCGCGCGAACGCGGCACGCCCCCTGGGGAGTTCGGGGCCGGGTCAGGGTTCCCGGGGCCGTACTCCCGGCTCGGGGCTCCGGTGCCCTCAGGACTTCGGCGTCCTCAGGGCACCGGCGTCCTCAGGACTTCGGAGCCGTCAGGTCGTAGAAGGTGGCCCCGCCGACCGTCTTGGCGGTGAAGTGGCTGGTCACCCAGGCCTCGATCTGGGCGGCCTCGGTCTGCTGACCGCCGTCGTCGCCCTCACCGCCCGCGCCGCCGAAGCCGCGGCGCGAACCGCCGGCGATGAACCAGTGGACCTTGCCCTGCTGGACGTACTTCTGGAAGCCCTCCAGGCTGAGCGAGGGATCCGTGCCGTTGAAGCCGCCGAGGGCCATCACCGGCTTGCCGGTGGCGAGCTGGTAGCTCGCGGCGTTCTGCGAGCCGGTGGTGGCCGCCGCCCAGGTGTAGTGACCGGCGTCCTGCGAGAGCAGCGCCGCGGCCTCGTCGCTCACCTTGGTGCCGCCGAGCAGGCCGCCCATGCCGCCGGCGAACCCGCCGGGGCCGCCTGCACCCTCGGGGCCCTGGCCGCCGGGGGAGCCGGGGAAGCCGCCCGGGAAGCCCGTGGGGCCGCCGGTGCCTTCGGTGCCGCCGGCACCGCGCTCGTGGCGGCCGCCGGGGGCGGTGCCGCCGCCGGAGCCTCGGCCGGAGCCGCCGGGGAAGCCGCCCTGGCCGTGCCTGCCCTGACCGTTCTGACCACCCTGGCCACCCTGGCCGCCGGGGAAGCCGCCCTGGCCGTTCTGGCCGCCCCAACCGCCCTGGCCGCCCCAACCGCCCTGGCCGTTCTGGCCGCCGGGGAAGCCGCCCTGGCCGGACATCCGGCCGTTGCCCATCGCGCCCTTGCCGCCCTTGCGGCCGAAGGACCCCGGCCCGAACGCGCCCTTCACGGACGGCCCGGCGGTGATGATGGAGCCGTTGTGCGCGGTGCCCACGGTGTCCACCGCGTACGCGGCCGGACCGCCGAGCGCCGCCGCCACACCCACCAGGCCCGCCACCGAGGCGATCCGCGCGCCGGTCCGTCCGGAGACGGCGCCGGCGTACTGCCCGACGACCAGGGCGACCGCCGCCGCCAGCCCGCCGATCAGCACCGCCCAGCGCAGCCAGGGCAGGAAGTCGGAGCTGCGGCCGAGCAGGACGAACGCCCACACCGCCGTCACCGCGAGCACGCCCGCAAGCAGCAGCGCGTACGGCAGCCGGTGCCGCGCCCGCCACAGCCCGTCCACGCCCATGCCGAACAGCGCCGCGACGGCCGGGGCCAGCGCCACCGTGTAGTACTGGTGGAAGATCCCGGACATGAAGCTGAAGATCAGCGCGGTGGAGATCAGCCAGCCGCCCCAGACCAGGAACGCCGCGCGGGCGGTGTCCGGACGGGCGTAGCGGCGGGTCGCCCACAGACCGACCACCAGCAGGATCAGCGCGGCCGGCATCAGCCAGGCGATCTGCCCGCCGATGTCGCTGCCGAACAGCCGGGTGATCCCGGTCTGGCCCCAGCCCCTGTTGTGCATCGCGCCGGCCGGCAGGTCGAGCCCGGCCGGGAGGTGTCCGCCGCCGCCCACGCTGCCGCGCTCGTTCCCGTCGACCCGGCCGAGGCCGTTGTAGCCGAAGGTCAGCGACAGGAAGCTGTCGTCCTGCGAGCCGCCGACGTACGGGCGGTCCGAGGCGGGCAGGAGCTGGACGACCGCCACCCACCAGCCGGCCGAGACCACCAGCGCCAGGCCCGCGAGCAGGGTCTGCCGCAGCCGCCGCCAGAAGCCGGTGGGGGCCACGACCAGGTAGATCACCGCGAAGGCGGGCAGGATCAGGAATGCCGCCAGGGTCTTGGTGAGGAACGCGAAGCCGAACATCACCCCGGTGAACAGCAGCCAGCGGGTGCTCGCCGTCTCGACCGCCCGCACCATCCCGTACGCGGCCAGGGTGAGCAGCAGCACCAGCATGGCGTCCGGGTTGTTGAAGCGGAACATCAGCGTCGCGACCGGGGTGAGCGCCAGCGCGGTGCCGGCCAGCAGGGCGCCCAGCGGGGAGAAGCGGCGGCGCACCGTGGCGTACAGCACGCCGACGGTGGCGGCGCCCATCAGCGCCTGCGGGGCCAGGATCGACCACGAGGAGAGGCCGAAGAGTCGCACCGACAGCGCCATCGGCCACAGCGACGCCGGGGGCTTGTCGACGGTGATGAAGTTGCCGGCGTCCGAGGAGCCGAAGAAGAAGGCCTTCCAACTCTGGCTGCCGGCCTGGACGGCGGCCGAGTAGAAGGCGTTGGCCCACCCGGAGGCGCCCAGGCCCCACAGGTAGAGGACGACGGTCGCGGCCATCAGCGCCAGCAGGGCCGGGCGCACCCAGCGCGGGTCGTCCGCGCGGCCGCGCCAGGCGCGGGCCGGGAGGGTGCGCAGCCGTCCGGACCAGGAGGCCGGGCCCTTCGGGCCGACGGGCGGCAGGGCCTGCTCGGGGAAGAGCGGCGCCGGGTCCGGCCGGCCGGACTGCGGCACCTCCGGCGGCGGATAGTTCGCGGCCTCGGGCCACGGATCGCCGGCCGGAGGGGAGTAGCTGCTCGTGGTCATGCGCCATACCGTGCGTGGCGTGGCTGAGAGAACCGTGAGACGAGGCTGTGAGCCGCGTGTGATCTGTCCCGTTCCAGGCGTACGGCCGGGGGGTCAGGGGTTCTCGTCCGGGCTTGAACCGGCTTTCCGGATCAGGCCGTAGCCGCCGGCATGGTGAGGTGCTTGCCCAGCCACTCCAGCGCCGGGGGGATCTCCCGGGTCCAGGTGTGGAAGTTGTGGCCGGCGGTGTCCAGGGTGATGGTCGACATCTTGGTGGGGGCCTTGAAGGCGGCGACCATGGCCTTGGTCTCGTCGTAGTTGTTCTCGTCGTACGCGGTGGTCAGCAGCAGCGAGACCGGGGCGGCCGGCTGGTTCTTCAGCCGCCACAGCAGGTCGTTCTCCTGCTTGAGCTTGTCGTTGCCGCCGAACAGGTCGCCGGTGGTCGGGTCGTGCGCGGCGCTGTAGTAACCGGAGAGCGCGACCGCCGAGGGGTAGGAGTCGGGCTTGCGCAGCGCGAACTTGAGCGCGCAGTAGCCGCCGGTGGAGTTGCCGATCACGGCCCGGTTGGCCGGGTCGGTGCCGATCCGGTAGGTGGTGGCGAGGGCCTTGGGCAGGTCGCTGGTGAAGAAGGTCTCGACCTGGGGGCCGTTCGGCACGTCGACGCACTCGGTGTCCCGGTCGCCGACGAGGGTGGGTCGGGTCATCACCAGGACGGTCGGCGGCAGCTTCTTCTGCTCGATGGCGTCGAGGGTGGACGCCGGGTACTGCATCAGCGAGATCAGCTTCTCCGGGGTGCCCGGGTAGCCGGTGAGCACCACGGCCATCGGGAAGCGCTGCTTGGCGAAGCCCGGCTGGAAGTACTGCGGCGGGAGGTAGACGTACGCCTCGGTGCTCAGGCCGCTGCCGGCTCCTTTGACGTCGATCTTCTGGATCAGCCCGGAGCGGTCGGGCTCCGAACCCTGGGCCGAGTAGAACCGCTGCTCACCGGTGACGGACACCCCGGAGGCGTTGGGCTGGTGGTCGACCACCGTGCCGAGCCCGCCGCTGGTGCCGAGCAGGTCGGTCCAGGAGCTGTAGAAGCCGAAGTAGCTGTTGGCGATCAGGCCCATGGCGGCCAGCACCGAGAGCTGGGTGGCCAGGAAGGCGCCGATCCGGCCCAGCCAGGACTTCCAGCCCTTCCCGCCGAACTTCGGCCAGAACCACATGGTGGCGGCGAAGACGACGATCGCGATGACCGAGGCGATGATCTGGAGGGGGAGTCCGGTGAGACTGAGCACGGGCCCGATCGTAGTTGACCCTTCCGGGTGGCTGGGGGTGACCCCTGGGGGTGATCGTTCGAAACGGCTTGACCGGCGTGGTTCATGATCGGCACCATGTCGCCCCGTATGTGCACGGGGTGTGCGCACGGTGTCATCGGGGTGGGATTGTGAAGTTCTCGGGGTCCGCGGGCAGATCCGGTCTGGTCGTCGGGGCGGCGCTGCTGCTCGCGGCGTGCAGCGGTGGGGGCGGGACGGCGGCGTCGAGTGCGACGCCGAGCGCGGTGCCGTTCGGTCCGGTGCTCAGCAAGAACATCGATCCGGTCAACGCCGCGCTCGCCCAGATCGCCGGGGTCAAGAGCCTGAGCGAGTTCGACGGCGTGCTCAGCACCCTCAACACCGCCGCGCACGAAGCTTCCATGGCTCTGAACGTGGCGGATGCCCCGGCCGGGGTCACGGAGGACCGGCATGACCTGGCGAACGCGCTGAGCGTGCTCCAGGAGGACGTCGCGAACGTCCGTGGCGCGATCGGGGCCAGGGACGTCTGCGCCCTGAGCTCGGCCGAGGCCAAACTCGGTGCCTCGCAGGGGCTGGCCTCGGTGTCGGCGCTCCTCACCAAACTGACAGCGGCCGGCTACTCGGCGAGTCTCACCGTCCCCCAGCTGCCCAAGCAGCAGTCCCGCTCGCTGGACAACGGCACGATGGTTAGCAAGGGCAAGCTGCGCGGGGAGGGGGTGTTCAAGGTCGACAACGGCGGCAGGACGGATGCGGTCGTCTCGCTCGTGCTGAACGGCAAGGCGGTGCACTCGGTGTTCGTGGCCAAGGGGCAGAAGGCCAGTGTCGAGGGCGTGGAGGACGGGACGTACGACGTCTACGTCTCCGAGGGGGCCGACTGGGACTCCGGAACCAAGGCCTTCACGCAGAACTGCGCCTTCACCAAGTTCGAGGACAACTTCCCGTACGAGACCGGCCGCACCTCGACCTCCTGGGAGATCACCCTACAGCCGGTGGTCGACGGCAACGCCAAGACCAACGACGTCGATCCGAACTCCTTCCCTCAGCCGTAGAAGTTCAGTGCGTCCACCCGTAACGGGCAAACCGGGACGGGTGGTTGCCATTCGGTGGCACAACGTGCGCCGCACAGTGGCGAGTTGTGCAGGAACCGTTGACCGCTTGAAGTGACCATGGCACTTTCGTGCGGGCGTGGGCCTCGGCGACCAGTCGGGCACCCCGCGATCCCCCACAAGGAGAGCCATGTTCAAGAGACTTGTCGCGGTGGCCGGTACGAGCGCCGTCGTCGCGGGCGGGCTGGCCTTCGCGGCCGTCCCCGCGCACGCCGTCCAGGCGGCCGACCTGACGTCGACCATCGCCCTGGACGACTGCTCGGCCTCGCTGGTCCGGTTCCCCGCATCGGTGGCCGGCGACCGGGCCATGATGCTCACCAACGGGCACTGCCTGCCCACCATGCCCTCGGCCGGCCAGGTCATCCAGAACGTCGGCGCCAGCCGCAGCGGCACCCTGCTGGACGGTGCCGGCAACAGCCTCGGCACCGTCCAGGCCGACAAGGTGATCTACGCGACGATGACCGGCACCGACGTCGCGCTCTACCAACTCACCGACACCTACGGCTCGATCACCTCGAAGTACGGCGCCACCGCGCTGACCGTCAACGACGCGCACCCCACCGACGGCGCCTCGATGTACATCCCGTCCTCGTACTGGAAGCAGGTCTGGAACTGCTCCGTCAACGGGTTCGTGCCCACCCTGCGCGAGGACCAGTGGACCTGGCACGACTCGCTGCGCTACAGCTCCGGCTGCAACACCACGCACGGCACCTCCGGTTCGCCGATCATCGACTCCGCGAGCGGGCGGATCGTCGGCATCAACAACACCGGCAACGACGACGGTGAGATGTGCACCCTCAACAACCCCTGCGAGGTCGCCGCCGACGGCACCACCACGGCCACCAAGGGGCAGAGCTACGGCGAGGAGACCTACTGGTTCACCACCTGCCTGAACTCCAGCCGCGCGATCGACCTCACCGTGCCCGGCTGCCTGCTCACGAAGCCGGCCGGCGCCGCCGTCTCGGTGGCCAGCCCCGGTGACCAGTCCACCGCCGTCGGCGGCGCGGTGAACCTCCAGATAAGCGCCTCCGGCGGCACCGCCCCGCTGTCCTACAGCGCGACCGGCCTGCCCGCCGGGCTGTCGATCAACTCCTCGACGGGCCTGATCTCCGGCACCGCCTCCACCGCGGGCAGCTCCAGCGTGACCGTCACCGTCACCGACGCGGCCGGCAAGACGGCCTCCACCAGCTTCGGTTGGACGGTCGCCGGTGGTGGCGGCGGCTCCTGCACCCCGGCCCAGCTGCTCGGCAACCCGGGCTTCGAGACCGGCGCGGCCACGCCCTGGACCGCTTCGAGTGGTGTGATCGACAACAGTTCCTCCGAGGCGGCCCACGGCGGCAGCTGGAAGGCCTACCTGGACGGCTACGGCAGCAGCCACAGCGACACGCTGTCCCAGACGGTCACCATCCCGTCCGGCTGCAAGGCGACGCTGAGCTTCTGGCTGCACGTCGACACCGCCGAGTCCGGCTCGACGGCGTACGACAAGCTGACCGTGTCGGTGAACGGCACCACGCTGAAGACCTACTCCAACGTGGACGCCGCCACCGGCTACCAGCAGCGCACCTTCGACCTCTCGGCCTACGCGGGCAAGAGCGTCACCCTGAAGTTCACCGGCACCGAGGACTCCTCGCTGCAGACGAGCTTCGTGATCGACGACACCTCGATCCAGACCAGCTGACGATCCACCAGTACGGGCCCGGCGGCTTCGGTCGCCGGGCCGTTCCGGATTGGCGTCGGCCACGCGCTCAGATTTCGCTCAAATTTTTTACGCAACAACGGCCAATGGTGAGGCTGCCCATTGGGTCGAACGAATGGGCGATCCATAGGTGGGGGTTGACGGTTTGGGGGCGGGAACGAGTGACTGATCTGGATTTCGAGCGCAAGGTGAATCCGTAGCTCTTCGACAGCTCCGGGAACCTGACGGAGGCGGCGAAGAAGCAGTTCCCGAACCTCGCCGCTGCCGCCGCCGGTGCGGCGGCCCCGGGGTGGACGCCGCCACCGGTGGTCACCGCGCCCCCTGGCGGGCCGACAGTGAAGGTGAGCCCGGAGGCGCTGCGCAAGGCGGGGACCAACGCGGGCACTCTGCACACCGACTTCGACAAGGCCACCAAGGACGTGTGGAAGGACATCCAGAGCAGCCTCCAGAGCATGTCCAAGGACTGGGCGATCGTGGGGGCGGTCCAGGCCGCGCACGAGATGTGGGAGGCGCAGGCGCAGGCGACCAGCCAGGCGATCGCGGAAATCTCCACCGGTCTGATCAGCAACGCCGACCAGTACGCGCGCGCCGATCAGGTGAACGCCCAGAATCTGCAGACGAACTGAGGCCGGCGACATGAGTATCTACGCCGACCTGCGCCAGGGGACGTTCAAGGGCATCGAGACCCTGGCCTCGGCCTTCGAGTCGTTGACGCGAAACTGGAAACTCTCCTCCGAGTTCACCGGCGACATCCTCACGCCGCTCCAGGGATCGAACTGGCGGGGCGACGCAGCCGAGCGGGCCGCCGCCACTATCACCAAGACCCGCAACGAGCTCGACGCGGCCTTCGAGGAGGCCACCGCGATCGGCAAGGCCCTGCGGGACGCACACACGGAACTCGCCGCCGCCCGGGCGGATCTGGACGCGGCGTTGAAGAGGGCCGCCGACCACTCCCTGACGGTGGACGCGGACGGCGTCAACATCAGCTGGCCCGCGCCGACGAGCGACGCCGACAAGCGCGACCCGACCTATACCACCACGTACAAGGAACTGGCCGAGTCGGTGGGCCAGGACATCGCGAAGGCCGTGGCCCGTGCGAAGACGGCCGACACCGCGGCCGCCGCGGCGCTCGGCGGCGCGACCGGGAAGAGCAAGACCGCATTCCAGCCGTCGAGGGGCCCGGAGGAGCAGGGCGAGAAGGCGGCGGACCTCCTCAAGCTGGCCGGCAACCTCTCCGACGCTCAACTCGACGAGCTCAACAAGACCCTGAAAGCCAACGCCAACAACCCGCAGTTCACCACCGCCTTCTACGGGCGGCTCGGGCCGGACGGCTTCCTCAAGTACTACGGTCAGCTGGCCGTAGCATCGGCGGACAAGGGCAACCGCTCGACCGCGATCGCCGACCTCCAGAAGAACCTTGGCATGGCACTGGCCACTGCCACCGAGAGTCACAACTTCCCGCACCTGTCCGACGAGTGGGAGGCGGGCCTGCGCCGGGCCGGAGCCACTCGGGTGGAGATCCTGCCGCGTGGCAGCAACCGGGTCAGCGGCAGTGTTCAGCCGTACGGCTACCAGATCCTGGCGAACATCCTGCGAACCGGAAAGTACGACCCGCACTTCCTCAACCCGGTCGCCGAACACGTCACCCAGCTCAGTGAGATGCCCGGCTTCTGGACGTCGACGCCGTGGCTCCACAGTGACTTGGACCAGATGAAGCTGCTGGGCTACGCGCAGGGTGCCCAGGCGGGCGGCTTCAATCCGATGACGGGCGTGCTGGACGCGCTCGCACACAATCCCCAGGCCGCGACCCAGTTCTTCCACGATCCGAAGACGGAGTACAACCTCGACGGATCGGTCAAGGCCTTCAACCAGGACAACAACTACCTCCGGGCGCTGACCGTGGGAGGTGACCGTTCGCCGCTCCAGGACATCTGGAAGGGGAACGACTACTTCGCCGGCGGCCACGCGGAGTCGCCGGAGGTGCTGGCCCTGGGCCACGCGTTGGAGGCGGCCACCACCGGGCGCTCCTACGACGCACCTGAGGGCACCCCCCTGCCGCAGCACACGCCGGAGATGGCGAAGGTGATGCAGCAGGTGGTCGATCGCTTCGGGAGCGACGACGGCCCCAAGCTGCTCCGCAATGGAGCCGACTTCGCGGGCCTGGCGCCCAGCCTGGGCCATCTGACCGCGGCCTACATGGGTGACGTGCACGTGGCGCTGAACCCAGAGGACAGCGCCCTGACGACATACGGCGCGCCGGCGAAGCTCAACCAGGGGAACACCGAGAAGCTGTTGGGGGCCCTGGGCCGCAACCCCGACGCCTTCGGCGCCATCGCCCAGGCCCAGCAGGCCTACACGACGGCGCGCATCCAGGACGTGATGCTGCACCGGGACACCTACGGTCCCGAGTTCGACCTGGCCGTGACCAACGCGGCGCACTCCGGCGGCGAGGTGGCCGGGTATCTCACCGCGGGCCGAACCGCCGGGTTGGTGGATGAGATGAAGGGCCAGGCCAAGGCGTACAACGACTCCATCAGCCAGAACGCCATGTGGGGGAAGGCGGTCTGGGCCGCGACCGGCGGCAGGGTGGCGGGGGATCTTCCCATCGTCGGCAAGGGCATGTCACTGCCGGTGAACTACCTCATCGACCAGATGGCGTCGAGCTACTACATCGACCCGAACACCGCGGACCCGGCCACGCGCGCGGACGACGCGGGCTTCAACGCGGCTGCCGCATCTGCCAAGAAGACGGTGGAACAGGCGGCGGAGGGCACGGGGTTGAATCCGGAGCGGGTCCAGGCGCTGGCCACGGGGGCCGCGAAGGGCGTGCTGACCGGTGGTTCCTACGCCGCGGACCGCTTCGGCCGGGCCGTCAGTGGCTGAGGACAGGCGGCTCCGGCGGCGGTGGCTCGCCGCCGGGGTCGCGGGGGTGCTTCTCGCCGGGGCCGGGTTCGGGTGGTGGTGGAGGTCGGCCCACGCACCGGCGGAGCCGTCGACCAGTGCCTGCTGGTCGGTGCTCACCCGGGACGACCTCGCGCCGCTGACGGACGAGCTGCCCAGGACGTTCGTCGAGCACTATCTGAACGGCCGCGGGGAACGCCTTCGCCCGGGCATCGAGGACCAGAGGTGCAATCTCCTCCAGAACCCGGAGAAGTCCCTGGTGTTGGTCGACGTGCAGTTGATGGACGAGTCCACCATGCACTACACCGACGGCGCAGGCTCGGAGCTGAACCTCCCGGGTCAGAGCCGGCTCGACTTCAGTGCGGACGTGCAGGGGTGGAGCGGGCCGTACTTCGCGGATCTCGGGTTCCGGTGCGACAACCCGGAGAACACGCGCATGGGTCGGCCGTATGTGCACGTCGTGATCAGCACGGGTGGTCCCGAGGGGCCGAGGTCGGAGAAGCTTCACCGGGCGGCCCTCGACATCGCGCTGAAGTACGCCAAGGCCGTCGTGGCGGACTTCCCGTGCGCGAACCCGCTGCACCTGCCGGACAGTGTCCCGGAGTCGGCGACGAACTTCCCGTCGCCGGCGCCCTGACCGGATAGGGCTCACCATATGCTCATCGGATGATCGAGCCGATAGACCTGGTGATATTCGACTGCGACGGCGTCCTGGTGGACAGCGAGGTGATCGCCGTGCGCGTCCTGGTGCGGCTGGGGGAGGAGTTCGGCTGGCCGCTCACCGAGGCGGAGGCGATCGAGCGGTTCGTCGGCCGGTCCGAGGCGGCCAACCACGCGATGGTCGCCGAGCGGTTCGACGAGGAGACCGCGACGCTGTTCGACAAGCGCTTCCGGGAGCTGCACGCCGAGGCCGTGGACGCCGGGCTGACGCCGGTGGACGGCCTGCCGGAGGCGCTGGACGCGCTGGAGGCGCTCGGGCTGCCCACCTGCGTGGCGTCCAGCGGCACCCACGAGAAGATGCGCCACACCCTGGGCCGTACCGGGTTGTACGGCCGCTTCGAGGGGCGGATCTTCAGCGCCACCGACGTCGGGCGCGGCAAGCCCGCGCCCGACCTCTTCCTGCACGCCGCGCGCACCATGGGCGTCGACCCGGCCCGCTGCCTCGTGGTCGAGGACAGCGGGCCCGGCGTGCAGGCCGCCCGGGCCGCCGGGATGCGCGCGCTCGGCTACGCGGGCGGCGTGACGGCGGCGGAGCGGCTTGTCGGGCCGGGCACGGTCGTCTTCGACGACATGCGCGAGCTACCCGGCCTCATCGCCTCCTACCAGGGGTAGTTGCCGCCCTCCGGGTGGAAGAACTGGCCGCTGGGCCCGGCCAGGGCCTCGCCGAGCTGACGGGCGATCCGGCGGCCGCCCTCCTCGACGCTGGACGGGCCGGAGTGGTGGTTGAGGTCGGTCGCGCAGTGGCCCGGCTCCAGTGAGCTGACCTTGATGCCGGTGTCGCGTAGGGTGCGGGCGTAGATCAGGGTGACGGCGTTGAGCGCCGCCTTCGAGGAGTTGTAGCCGAGCAGCATCGTGTACACCCCGGCCGGGTGGTCGGGGTCGGTGAGGACGGCGGAGCTGCCGAGGCCGCTGGAGACATTGCCGATCAGGCCCGCCGGGGACTTGCGCAGCAGCGGCAGCATGGCGTTGACGACGGTGACGACGCCGAACACGTTGGTCTCGTAGGTCTCGCGCAGTTCGTCGAGGGGGAGGGTCTCCGGGGTGTGGCCGAAGTCCCGGGTGATGCCCGCGTTGTTGACCAGGGTGTCCAGTCGGCCGTGCTCGGCGGCGATCAGTTCGGCCGCGGCGGCGACGGTCGCCGGGTCGGTGACGTCCAGGCGGACGAAGCGGGCGTTCAGGCCCTGCCCGGCGAGGGAGCCGGCGGCCGCGGCGCCGCGCTCCGGGTCGCGGGCGCCGATCAGCACGGTGTGCCCGGCGCGGGCGAGTTCGCCGGCGGTGGCCAGTCCGATGCCCTTGTTGGCACCGGTGATCAGGACGATGCGGTGGTTGTCGTTCATGTGAACCACCTTGGCCGGGCCGTGCGCGGCGCGGGAGAGCACTGTCGAGGGTGGTACCGGCGGTCCCATGGTCGCGGCGCGGCGCCCGGGTCAGACTTGGGGGTGTGGAACACGTGGACCGGGCGGAGCTGGCCGCCTTCCTGCGGCGCTGGCGCGCCCGCATACAGCCCGCCGACGTCGGCCTGCCGGCAGGGGGCCGGCGCCGCACCCCGGGCCTGCGCCGCCAGGAGGTCGCGCAGCTCGCCGGCATGTCGGTGGAGTACTACATCCGACTCGAACAGGGCCGCGGCCCACGCCCGTCCCGGCAGATGATCGGGGCGATCAGCCGGGCCCTTCAGCTCTCCGGGGACGAGACCGCCCACCTGCACCACCTGGTTGGCGAGCCGCCGCTGCCTCCGAGCGCGCTGCCGCGCGACGTACGGCCCGGCGTCCTGCACCTGCTCGACCGGCTGGACGACACCCCGGCCATGGTCTGCAGCGCCGCCCGCGACATCCTCGCCTGGAACGCCATGGCGGCCGCGTTGCTCGGTGACTTCTCCGTCCTGCCGCCCGCGGAGCGGAACTTCGTCTGCCGCTTCTTCACGGACCCGGCTGCCCGCGCCCTCTACGAGCCCTCCGATCAGGAGGCGTTCGCCCGTCGTGCGGTCGCAGACCTGCGCTCGGCCGCCGCCCGCTACCCCGCCGACAGCGGGGTGCGCCGCCTGGTCGACCGGCTGCACGCGGGCAGCGCCGAGTTCCGCGAACTGTGGGCCCGGCAGGACGTCGAGGTGCGCCGATCGACCCGCAAGCGCATCCTCCACCCCGTGGTCGGTCCGCTCGACCTCGACTGCGAGGCGCTGCACGATCCCCACCGGGACCAGTGGACGATCTTCTACACCGCCGCACCCGGCACCCCCTCGCACTCGGCCCTGCGACTGCTCAAGGTGGTGGGGAGTCAGGACCTCGCGGCTCGGCGCTGAGCCGCCGACCGCAGGGCGGGGACGGCGAGTTCGAGGAACTCGCGTACGGGGCCGAGGCCCTCGCCGTCCTCCGGGACGGCCAGGCAGGTTTCGACGGGTGGGAAGTCGGTGACGGGCAGGTAGACCAGGTCGGGGCGGGTGTAGGAGCCCGCGATGCTCAGCGGGACGAGGGCGACGCCCTGCCCGGCGGCGATGAGTTCGAACTTCTCGTCCAGGGTGTAGGTCCGCCGGGCCCGGGCGTCGAGGACGGGCTCACCGTCGAGGTCGGCCGTGGTGAGGCTGCGGCGGGCGGCCAGCGGGTGGGTCACGGGCAGGCACGCGACCTTGGTCTCCCGGCCGATCGGGACGGTGCGCAGGCCCGTGTCGTCGAAGGGGCGCCGCAGGTAACCGACGTGGGCGCGGCCGTCGCGCAGCGGCGCGCCCTGCTCCCACCAGCGCAGCGGGAGCACGTCGACCGTCACCTGCGGGTGGCGTGCGGTGAACGCCCGGATCGCCTCCGACACGTGCAGGCCGGGGGAGAAGGCGACCACCAGCCGCTGTTCGCCCCGCGCGGCCTCGCGCACGCGCTCCAGGGCGGTGTCCACGGTGGCGGTGATCCGCTGCGCCTCCTCGTACAACTTCCGCCCGGCGGCGGTCAGTTCGACACTGCGGGTGGTCCGGGTGAACAGGGCGCAGCCCAGCTCCTGCTCGAACGCCCGGATCTGCCGGCTGAGCACCGGCTGGGCGATGAACAACGCGTCCGCCGCCCGGCCGAACCGGCCGTGTTCGGCCACCGCGACGAAGTAGCGGAGCTTGCGCAGGTCCAGATCCATGCCCGCACGGTACCAATGCGCCCGGAAGGGTATTGGACGCCCGGGCCCGGCCCTTCGAGACTGGCCGCATGACTGACAGCACCCGAAGCACCCGCAGTAACACGCGCGGCACCGCCCTGATCATCGGCGCCTCCCGGTCCCTCGGCCTCGGTCTCGCCGCCGAGCTGCTCCGCCGCGACTGGGACGTCATCGGCACCGTCCGCGGCACCCGGCGCACCGGCCTGCACGACCTGGCGGACGCCTCCGGCGGGCGGCTGACCGTCGAAACGCTGGAGATGACCGACCGGCGGCAGATCGCCGCCCTGCGCGACCGGCTGGCCGCCCGCACCCTCGACCTGCTCTTCGTCAACGCCGCCGTCACCCGCGGCGACCTGCCGATCGGCAAGGTCCCCACGGACATGTTCACCGAGGTCATGGTGACCAACGCGCTGAGCCCGATGCGCGTCGTGGACGTCATCGGCCCGCTGGTCGCGCCGGCCGGGACCATCGGCGTCATGTCCTCCGACCAGGGCAGCATCTCCCTGAACACGGACGGCGGCCAGGACCTGTACCGGGCCAGCAAGTCCGCGCTGAACCAGCTGATGCGCTGCTACGCGGCCCGCCGGGCGGACGGTGCGGCGCGGACGCTGCTGCTGATGGACCCGGGCTGGGTGCGCACCGAGCTCGGCGGGTTCGAGGCCGAACTGAGCGTGGAGGAGAGCGTTCCCGGGGTGGCCGAGACGATCGAGCGGCACCGGGGCAAGGGCGGTCTGCACTTCGTGGACCACCTGGGCCAGGTCGTGCCCTGGTAATTCGTTTGCCGGGTCCGACCGGTGCTGGCAGGGTCGGGCGCCATGCCCCAGAAAATGCACGCGGACGAACTGGACATCGACGAGGCGCTGGTACGCCGGATGGTGGCCGCGCAGTTCCCGCAATGGGCAGGGCTACCCGTGGAGTTGACGGACTCAGCCGGGACCAGCAACGCGATGTACCGACTGGGCGCGGACCTGGTGGCGCGGATCCCGCGCATCCCGGGGGCGGCCGAGGACATCGCCAGGGAGCACACCTGGCTGCGCCGCCTGGCGCCCGAACTCCCGTTCGCCGTTCCGGTGCCGGTGGGGCTGGGCGAGCCGGTGGACGGGTGCCCGTGGCAGTGGTCGGTGCTGCGGTGGCTGGTGGGGGCCAATCCGGTCGCGGGGTGTGTGCCCCAACCCGAACTGCTGGCTGCCGATTTGGCGTCCTTCGTGACCGCGATGCACCGGGTGGCCCCGTCCGGCGGTCCGGCCTCCTACCGCAGCGAGACGCTCGCGGCGCGGGACGGAGCGATCCGGCGGGCGGTCGCGGCGCTGGCGGGTGTGGTGGACTCCACGGCCGTGACGGCGCTCTGGGAGGCGGCACTCGGGGCCGCCGAGCACCCCGGCGAGCCCGTGTGGATCCACGCCGACCTCCAGCCCGGCAACCTCCTGGTCGACGGCGCGGGACGGCTCAGCGCCGTCATCGACTTCGGCTGCGCGGGCCTCGGTGACCCGGCCGTGGACCTGATCGCCGCCTGGTACGTGCTTCCGGCGGCCGTTCGCGAGGCCTTCCGTATGGCTGTCGGCGCCGACCACGCGGAGTGGGAACGGGGCAGGGGATGGGCGCTTTCCGTGGCGCTGATGGAGCTGGACTACTACCGGGAGACCAACCCCAGGATGTCGGGCACCGCCCGGTACGTGATCGGCGAGCTGCTCGCCGATCACGCCGGTCGAGACGGGGACTCCGTGTCCTGGAAGCTGCCCGGGCGCTGAAGGCGCAGCGCGAGCTGATCACCGACGACTTCATCGGTCTTCTAGGCGGACCTGGGCCGCCGTGAGGAGTCGCTTGGCCATGCCCAGGCGCTCGTAGACGCCGATGGCCGACGGATTGTCCGCGTGCACCATCAGGGCGGCACGCCCGTGCCGGCGCACCAACTCCCCGATGAGGAAGCCGCAGACGGCCCGTGCCAGCCCGCGCCCGCGGGCGGCGGGGTGGGTGCACACGCCGGCCAGGAACCCGCAGTCGGCGGCCGACCAGACATCGGCGGCCACGGCCAGGGGCTCCGGACGGGTGCCGTCCCCGAGGGCTTCGACGATCCCGGCCCAGCGGTGCACTCCGCCGTCGTCGGGCTGCGCGAACGAGTCGGGGAAGAAGCGGTCGAACAGCGAGGCCGCCTCCTTGACCGTGACCTCGTCCAGCCACTCCACTCCGGTGGCGGGGGAGTCGGGCAGGTCCGTGCTCTCCATCCAGTAGAACCCGCGGATCGGCGACAGGCCGGGGATCCGGTCGATCAGCGCGTCGATCAACGGTGCCTGGCCGACGGGGCGGTACGTCGGTTCGAGTTCGCCCAGCAGATGGCGCACCAGGTGCGCGGCGTCGTCGGGGGCCCCGTTGACCGCCAGCCGGTCCCGCCGGGAGAGGCCGGGGCTCGCCACGGCGAGGGCCGTTCCGTGCCGCCAGGCCCGTACCCCCGGACCCAGCCGGCCGTCGTGCCGCCCCTGGGTCGCCCAGAGCAAGTGGCCATCCCCGGCGGCGGCTTCCTGGACGTCGGCGAGGCGTGTGAGTTCTTCCATGCGTCCTTGACTACCAATCAAGGCGGTCAGGCGCAGTGATCCACCACTCACCGGTCGACGTGAGGTCGACGGGCTGGATCCGTTCATGGGACCGGCCTTTGACACTGGCCCGAACGCGGCCTCGCAGTCGACTGTTTGAGCAGTCTGAAACCCGGCTGAGCAGCCCACGCACGCAGGAACGCCGCCGTGCCGAAAACGTTCGGCAACGGGCCTTCCGTCATCGCGAGCACACCCGGAAGGCCGGCCACGACGTCAACCTGGTCGTCCAGGAGCTCAGCATCGGCGACACCGCCGACCACGTCCATGACGGCAGCTGCCAACAGGGCCGTGGCGAGCTGGTCAATCCGTCCGTTTCACCGCCATGGGCAGGCACCACTCGAAGGGGAAGAGGTCCGCGGCCCAGTCGGGGTCGGAAGAGGCTGCGGGGGTGCGCAGGAAGGTGCGGTTGCGCAGGAGTTCGCGGCGTTCGGCGGGGGTGAGGAGGCGTTCGTCGGGGCCGAGGTTTCCGTGGTCGTCCGGGTCGAGGTCGGGGCGGCCGTCGATCGGTGCGTCCTCGGCGACGTTGAGCAGGTCGCGGACGGGGGTGCGGTAGTCGAGGCGGAAGTCGGTGCGCCACTGGGAGTTGCCGCCCCAGCCCTGGGAGAGGTCCCGGGTGGGGCGGTGGGCGCGACGGTGGGTCCAGTAGAGCGGCCAGCGGTCGGCCACCCCGTGCTCGGCGTGGGCGGCGCCGGCCCGGACCCGTGCGCCGGCGCGGTTGAACAGCAGCTCGCCGAGCATCAGGCCGGGCCAGCGGATGTCGAGGATCTCGATGGGGGAATGAGGGTCGTCGGCTTGTTCGACCTCGGTGATCTCGTGCAGGAAGGGGTCGAAGCGGGACGGAGCGTCGAAGGGCGCCATGCCGAGGGCGGTGAACAGGCTGAGGTAGGGCTGGAGCTGGGGGCCGAGGAGGAGGAAGTCGCTGACGCGGCTGAGCGCGTAGAGCTCTTCGCGGAGGTCCCCGTCTCGGGCCCACCAGCGGTCGCGAGGGGTGGCGGCGGTGCGGAGGCGGGCTCGGTAGTCGCCGGTGGCGGCCTGAGCGAGCCAGGGGGCGATGACGTCCTCGTAGGAGCCGTCGGTGTCGAGTAGCGCCTCGTACAGCGCGCGAGCGTTCACCCCGGTGATCCTGGCAGGTTTTGCCAAACGGTCGACCAACCCGATGGTCGGCCCGGGTAGCGTCCCTGACCATGGACGTCAGGGAATGCGCGACGGGGTTGCCGGAGGCGTGGCGGTCGGTGGTGCTGGCGCAGGTCGGAACGGCGGCGGTGAAGGTGCTCCGGATGGACGGCCGGGAGTTGGGGGAGGAAGTGCACGGGACGGCCGAGGTGCTGTTCGTCGCCGATGGTGTGCTCGAACTGAAGCTCGACGGTGAGGAGTTGACCATAGGCTCCGGCGAGCTGTGCCGGGTACCGGCGGGTGCCCGGCACGCGGTGCGGGCGGGCAGCCGGGGAACGCTCTTGATTGTGGAGGTCCCCGAAGAGGGGTGATCGGTGGCGGCGCCTCGCCCGGGTCGGGCGAGGCGCCGAGATGCGGCGCTCAGAGGAGCCCGAAGTCGAACTCCCCGGTGGCTACGGCTCGGATGAACGCGGTGTGTGCCGCGCGGCCGAAGGCGAGAGCAGGGCCGAAGGGGTCCTTGCCGGCCGTCGGCAGATATTTCAGGCTCAATGTGAAAGCACGGACGCCGGCCCGTCCGGCTCAAAGCCGGGCCGGCCATCCAGCCCTGTTGGTGTCCATGCATTCGGACTACCGTTGGCAGTGAGCAAGGGAAGGAAAAGGTAGAAGGATCAACGGATACGGTATCTGAAATGAACGGCAAACCCATACGGCACCCAGGAACGCGGCGGGCGAGCGGTCTGGCCGCCGCCGCCCTCGTGGGGGTTGTGACGCTTCTGGGGAGCAGTGGACCGGCCCTTGCGGACGCTACTCCGACCATGGTGGGCGCCCCCCAGCTTGTCGAGCAGTCAAACCCGCCCCAACCGAACACGTATGACGCCGGCTATCAGGTTGGATTGCAACTCGGTAAGCAGACGGCCAATGCCGACTTCAAGAACGGACAAATGAGCCGCGCATTTCTGAAGAAACCCGCGGTGTCAAGCAGTGATCCGAGCTACAATTATCAGGACGGTGTATTGCAGGGGACAAAAGCAGGATACACCCATGAAATAAACGTTCTCCTCAGTGGTGCGATCGGCCCAGCCCTACCCAACGCTCAACAGAACATTCCCGAGCACCCGTACTATCCGGCGCCGACGGAGAAACCGTCTCCGAGCTGCGGTTCGTGCGCCACTAGCCCGAACACGACGAACCCGAATATGGGTGGCTCTTCCACGAACGGCCCGAACACGACGAACCCGAATATGGGTGGCTCTTCCACGAACGGCCCGAACACGATGAATCCGAATATGGGTGGCTCTTCCACGAACAGCCCCAACACGACCAGCCAGACCCCGGCGGGACCTGTACAGCCAGTGGTGTAACTCGGGACGGGCCGCGGCTCGGACCAGGCGATGAACGGCAGCTCGGGCAGCCCGAGGAGTGGCGCGATGTAGGCATTGGCCTCCTCCTCCCAGGTCGTGGCCCACACCAGGTCGTAGGGCAGCGCGGTGAGCGCGGGTCCGTGCGCCGGATTGAGCCAGACCCGCAGCGGCTTCGGCGCCTTGTGGGGTGTGCCCCACCAGGCGAGCCGGCGGCGTTCGGCGGCCTCCCACCGCGGCGTCATCAGCCGGTGGGTCCCGTACCCCTCGGGCCGCCGGTGAGGCTTCACGGCATCGGGGTTCAGCGGCCCGTCCACGTCCAGCAGCAGTACTGGCCGCCCCATGGCGCACCCCCCTCGACCGTCCCCGCACGATAACGGCCGGGAGGGCCCCGGCCCAACGCATTTCTCCGCCGCCCGGCTACAGGGTCTGTTGCGAAAGTGGATCAAGTTTCTGGATGATCGCGGTCTGTGGGACGTGGTGGTCTGGCGAACGGCCAGTGGAAGCGGCTGAAGCCGTTGCTGCCGGTGGGCAAGAAGCCAGGCCGCTCTGACCAGTGCAGGCGCAGCCGCGGTGCTGGTGGGGTGAACGGCCCCACCAGACGTCGTCGTGGCGTTAGCCTCGCGCTTTCACGAGGCCAGCTGTCCGACAGGTGGTCAGGTTACTAGAAAGGGCCTCTGACCAGCGGGAATGAGGATTGTCTAGGTCCCTCTTTCCGCCCCGGCCGGAGGCACTTTCCGGGTGAGGCAAGACAGGGCTGGACGCGGCGATGTCGACGACACTGCGCCGTGACGCAAGGCGCGCGGTCCATGACCCGGGCAAGGTCCTGCTGGACGTCGCGCTCGCGGTGGCCCTTGGTGGGGACTGCCTGGCCGATGTCGCGATGCTGCGGGCCGAGCCTGCCCTGGCGGACCGGTGGGTTCCGACCCCGACCGTCTCTCGCTCGGTCGACATCCTTGCCGCAGCAGGGCCCCGTGCGCTCGCGGCG
The DNA here is from genome assembly GCF_044329365.1 of Kitasatospora sp. NPDC017646. NCBI lineage: Bacteria > Bacillati > Actinomycetota > Actinomycetes > Kitasatosporales > Streptomycetaceae > Kitasatospora > Kitasatospora sp. NPDC017646. The sequence goes on from NZ_JBIRJC010000015.1 coordinate 60,860, forward strand.
ATCCGACACGATTACTCACACGTGGCAGTGCAGGCCGACCAGGAGGGTGTCGCCCGGGAGGTCGACGAGGTAGCGGTCGATTTGCTGCTGACCGTCGGGCAGCTCGGGCCGGTGCGGACAGTCGTCCCGGTGGCGGCAGGCACCGTGCGCGACCGGTCCGCCGTCCTCGTACCACCAGCCGCCCAGCGAGAGCACGTTGTGTCGGGGCAGGGCCCCGGCCGCCCGGCCTTCGACGAACCGTTCCCGGGGTTCCTGTCCGACCTGGACGACCGGGTCGGTGAGGAAGAGGAAGTTCGAGGAGTACCGCGCGGTGGAGAGCGCGGCCCGGTGTTCTTCGTAGGCTCGCAGCAGGGGCTGGGACCAGTAGTCCGCCGCGGCCTGTTCGTGGGAGTAGGCGCAGCCCTCGGTCACATGGCGGCCGTAGTAGACGTCATAGGGCTGGGCGGCGGGCAGCTCGGCCGCCAGCTGGTGCCAGTGCAGCCAGACCGCGTCCGCCAGTTGCCGGGCCTCCTCGGTGGAGGCCCCGAAGTCCAGCAGCTCGCGCGGCCCGCCGGCGCACCAGCCGAAGTCGTTGACCGGCGGCTCGACGTAGCCTCCCCAGCGGCTGGGGTGAGGAGCGACCAGCCGGAGGTCCGTCTCATGGCCGGGCAGCACGTTGAACGCGCGGCTGACGATCCTCCAGGAGTCCCAGATGCGGTTCTCCTCCCGGCCCGGGGCATCCAAGTAGAAGGGCTCCATCGCCTCGGCGACTGCCTCCTCAACCCGCTCGGCCGCTTCCGCCGGGAGACACAGGGTGATGCTCATACCTGCCACTGCGGCATCAGACCACCGCGTGATCGGCGTCGGCAACCGAGATTCTCCACCCGGCGGTGTGCGGCGGGCCGCGGTCGGTGATGCGACGGGGGCTCAGTTGTGGGTGGCAGGTGAAAGATGGAGGATCTGGAGCTGCTGCTGGACACCGGTGATCTGCTTTCGGACAGTCCCGTGCTTTCGATCCTTGGCTGGGCATCGTGCCCAAGATCGGTCTGATGCACTACGGTTTTCAGGCCGCTGACCTCGCGCTTCACGAGCGGGCGTGTCCGCGTCTTGATCAAACAGATGGAGAGTGCTGCTGACCTGCAACGATGGGACTTGTCGAGGGTCCTGTCAGATGCAAGGAAGGAAGCACTCTCCAGGTGAACAAGGGTATCGGGTCTTATCCACGTGTCCGCGTCCGGGACGACGGCGGCGGGGTGATCTCGCAGGCCGGTGGGGTCCTGTTGGTGGAGACGGTCCGCAAGGCCGGGCTGGACAAGGCGATGTCGGCGGCGTTGACGCCGTGGCGCAAGCCGCGGGCGGTGCACGATCCGGGGAAAGTCCTGCTGGACCTCGCTCTGGCGGTGGCACTGGGCGGGGACTGCCTGTCAGATGTGGCGATGCTGCGGGCCGAGCCCGCGATGTTCGGACTGGTGGCCTCCGATCCCACGGTCTCACGGCTGGTCGACACCCTGGCTACGGCCGGTCCCCGCGCGCTGGCGGCGGTCCGCCGAGCGAGGTCCGAAGTCCGCGAACGGGTCTGGAAGTTGGCCGGGAAGGATGCCCCCGACGCGGGTGGACAGGTGATCGTGGACATCGACGGCGTGCTGGTCCTGGCGCACTCCGAGAAGCAGGACGCCGCCGCGACCTGGAAGAAGACCTTCGGGCACCATCCGCTGTTCGCGTTCGTCGACCACGGCCCAGACGGCTCCGGGGAGCCGGCGGCAGGTCTGCTTCGGCCGGGGAACGCGGGCAGCAACACTGCCGTCGACCATATCGAGGCCACCCGCCTCGCACTGGCTCAGCTGCCGAAGAAGCGCCGGCGCGGACGGCGAACCCTCGTGCGGACCGACTCCGGCGGTGGCACCCACGACTTCCTCGACTGGCTTGCCGCCCGAGGCCGACGGCTGTCCTACTCGGTCGGGATGACCATCACCGACGCCGTCCACCAGGCCGTGCTCAGGGTCCCCGTCTCGGCCTGGACTCCCGCCGTCGAGCCGGACGGCCAGGTCCGCGACGGTGCCTGGGTCGCCGAACTCGCCGGCGACGTCCTCAAGGGCTGGCCGAGCGGGATGAGGCTGATCGTCCGCAAGGAACGGCCCCATCCCGGCGCGCAGTTGCGCTTCACCGACGCCGACGGGATGCGACTGACCTGCTTCGCCACCAACACGAAGCAGACGCCTATCGCGAGGCTGGAGCTGCGGCACCGCCAGCGAGCCCGCGCCGAGGACCGCATCCGCGCCGCCCGCGACACCGGCCTGCGAAACCTGCCCCTGCACGACACCGCCCAGAACCGCATCTGGCTGGAGATCGTCCAGCTCGCGCTCGACCTGCTGGCCTGGATGCCCATGCTCGCCCTGACCGGCCCCGCCCGCCGTTGGGAGCCCAAACGCCTGCGACTACGGCTGTTCTCCGCCGCCGCCCGCCTGGTCACCACCGGTCGTCGCCGCTACCTCCGTCTTGCCCGCCACTGGCCCTGGACCGACGTGATCACCAGCGCTTTCAGTCGCCTGCAGGCGCTGCCGAACCCCGGCTGACCAGCGATAACGGCCCATCCCGACGAGCAGCCCTGCCCCCGGAGTCGTGGAACCCGGCGCCCACTCGACGCGACAGCCGGGCCACCGCCCTGCCCTTCACCAGCCCGAGAAGCCGAAACGGCCCGCCCGAGAAACCGACGGACCGTCACGAAAGATCGAGGTTAGTAGTTACCTGAGGCTCTCGGCGACGTGAATAAGTTCCTCGTCCGAGAGCCGTGGAGGGGCGCCGGTGGTGACGACGAAGGTGTAGGTCCCGTCCGACCACGTCAGCGAACGGGGATCGCCGGTGGAGTCCGGGTGCGTGATGGTCGCGGGGTGACCCTTGACTGTGGCGGCCCGGCCGTCCGGTGGCGTGCTGTTCCGGAGGGTCTGGCTGATGATCAGGTGCCCGTGTATGTCGGCCTCCGTGCCCAGCGTGTACCCGATGGCCCAGGCGGGGGTGTCGGTCGGAAGGGAGGTCAGGCCGGGCAAGTGGACCATCTCGCCCGCGGGGTAGGGGTAATAGTTCTCCGGCAGGAACGCGGGCCGGAGGAGGTTGTGCTCGTCGAAGTGGATGGCGGGCTTTCCGGTGGCGTCGTCCAGTGCCCGGGTCCCGAGCGGTTTGTTCAGGTGGGTAGTGATCTGTCCGATGCCGCCAGGGTCGCAGAACCTCGGGGGGACCGTGTGCCGCAGGGAGATCTTGACCGTGCCAGCGGACTCGCGGGCCACGAGCTGGGGCTGCTTCTCGCAGCCCCAGCCGATGTTGAGTGTCAGGGTCTGGCCGTCCGAGCTGACCAGCAGCGGGTAGCCGGCCACTGGGCCTTCGTAGACCTTCGTTTCCGGGCCCCGGTTGATCCACGCGTTGATCGCGAGCCCGCCACCGAGAACAGCTACGGCCGCCACGGCGGTCAAGCGATTCCGTCGTCCGCGCTTCGACAGCTGACGGACGGTACTTTGCGTCACGGGCCCTCCCCGGCGGTCGTGGTCATGCTTGCGTCACGGTGTGTGCGAAGTCAAGCGGGTGCCAAACCGGTGTGTATTGGGCACATCACCCACGGCACCCGATTCAATGGCCAAGGAATGGAAGAATCCTGGCGATCGCGCCCGGAAGATGCCATTAGAGGGGTTGTGGGGCCTCTATCTGTCGTGCGCCGGGTCTGGCTCGGTGTCGATCCCGCCGGGCGGCTCGGGCTGCAGATCCCTGTTTTACGCGCGTCGGCGGCGTGCTGGGGGCGCGGCAGATGGTCGAGTCGACACTCACATCCCCGGTGATCAGGCCCTGCGTGTCCGCCTGAACCCGGAGTTGTTCCAGGATCCACGTCCAGGTGTCGTCGCGTTGCCACCGACGAAACAGGTCGTAGACGCGGTCCCAGGGGCCGTACCGCTCGGGGACATCCCGCCAGGGCGTGCCGGCCCGGGTCCGCCACCGTATCCCGTCGAGCAGCTGCCGACGCGTCCAGGTCGGCGGTCTCCCCGGCTTCTTTCCCGCCGGCAGCAACGGCTCCAACCGAGCCAACTGCCGGTCCGTCAGATCCCCCCGCGCCGAGTCGTGATCATCACGTCCGAGATCCACTTTCGCAACGGACTCTAGTCGGCCTCGTCGACTTCCTGTGCAGCGCCCGGCAATTGGGGACGGCCGGGGCGCCGGAGGGTCGCGGCGATGGTCTGGGCCACATCGGCACGCTGGCGGGCGGTGCAGCCGGTCATCAGGCGTTCCAGGCGACGGAGCACGAGGACATCGCGCCACGCTCGGATCGCTCCGCTCACCACGCCACACACGAGGGCGCAGGTCAGGGCAGTGGTGGCGGTCATCGGACGGTCTCCGCCCAGCAGGCAGGGGCGTCCGGAGAGCCCCCGTGATCGCAGTGGTCGTGTCGCCTCAGTACGACCGACCGGCTGCCGATCGCGGCGGTCGCAGAGGCCCTGTAGAGCTCGGCCGCGTCCGCCACGACGAGCCCGTCGGCCAGGCCGTGGGCCAGCAGAGTGGCGAAGAGCGCCTCCACACTGTCGCCACAGCACCATTCGATCACCAGGTCGAACACGTCATGCGCGTAGCAGTTGGCCGCTCCGTGAGCGGCGGCGGCCCGGTTCAGCAGGGTCGGACGGCGCAGGATCCTGCTCCACAACAGATCGCGGACAGCCGGGGAGCCGACCCGGGCCCAGTCGTTGGCCCGGGTGACCTCGGACTGGAGAGCCGGCATCACGATCTCGTCCGGCAGCGGGATCGCCCCCCCAAGCGGTACACCGTCGGCTCGGGCCAGAGTGATGCGGGCGGGGAAGATCGCGTTCTCGATCACGAACTGCCCGTTTCGGAGAGACCATCGCGCGCCCGGGACTCCCCCGAACACGCGGCGCGCACCCGCCCAGTCGGGCAGCAGTTCGCCCACCACCTCGTTGGCCATCTCCGGGTGGAGATGCAGCGTGAGCCCGTCTCCGTCGTGCGTCGCGAAGAGGACCCCCAGGACGGCCCCGTCGCGCTGACGATCGCGGAACGCATTGGCAAGCACGCCCGCCACCATCGCCTCGAAGCGCCGTTGGGCCGGGGTGGTGGCGTCGGGGACCGGGTGTTTGACGAAGACTCGTACCTGCCCCGCGAGTTCGCGAGCCCGCCAAAGCGGCAGGCCGGTCAGCTTCTGGATGCGCCTGGCCAGACGGGTGACATTGTCCGACGCGGACATGCGACTCCAATCCCCCCACGGAGCCGTCCGGCAGCGGCTGGAGAGACAGGTCGACTGTCGTGTGTACAGAAGAGGGACAATGCCTGCGGGCGACTCTCCAGAGCCCTTCGCCCACCCCGGCCGCCGGTGACCGAGTGCGTGGGCCTGTTGCCACATCAACGCAACCAGCTTACACACGCCAGCGGTTGGCCCGGCAGTGGACCAGAAGTACTGTGGCACGGCCGCGGGGTCGACCACGTCGGCGCCGACGTTCTGCTGCACGACCTCTGCACCGTCAGCTGGCCGATCGTCCGCGGACTCGCCACGGCGGCGCACGCGCGCGGCCCGATCACGGAGTAGCAGCGCGACCGGCTCTACGCCGATCTGACGGCCGTCGCCGAGGAGGGCACCTTCCACCTGTCGGTGACGATGTTCGCCGCCGTCGCGCACCGGCCACCTGACCTCGCAACGAGCCATGGTGCTGCGGTGGTCGGTGGGTCTACGTTGGCGTGGTGAGTGCTTCGACTGGCGCCGTCCGAAGACGGCGCGTGTTCTTCGCCGTCGGCTGGGCCGTCCTCCTGGCTGCGGTGGTGGTGCCGCCGTTGGTGGTCGGGCCGGCGTTCGCGCGCTCGGGGGCGTTGATCGTGCCGGGGCTGGTGGCCGTGCTCGGGCCCGCGGTCCTGATGGACGCGGGGACGGCCCGGCGCAAGGGCTGGCGGGTGGCCGGAGGGATCGTCCGGGCCCGCACCTGGTCGGGTGCGCGGGAGGTGGACCTGACGGAACTCGCGACCGTGCGGGCCTGGGAGATGCTTTCGAGGTCCGGCTCGGTGACGTTCGTGTCGCTGGCGGACCGGTCCGGCGGTTGGGTGATCCTCACCGTCGCCGACGAACACCTGCACCTGATCGCCGACGCGCTGCGCCGCCACGACGCGGGTTACGTCTCGCCGTGGGCCATGGCGCTGCTGGGCCTGGAGCCGGCCCGCTGGTACGCCTCGGGCGGCCGGATGTTCGGGCTCTGCCTCGTCTCGATCACGCCGCTGCCGGTCGGAATGCTGCTGGCCGCAGCGGTCGCCCAACGCTGAACCGCCCAGCCTCGGCTTGCACGGACCGAGCACAGGCAGCGGCCCGAGCGGCCCGGGACGCTCAGACCTTGTGCCAGGTCAGCGAGTACCGCCGCAGTACGTGCCACTGGTACCGCGCGCCGGGCAGAACCCGCTCGGCCGCCTCCCGGACCTCGCGGTAGCTCATCCCCGGCGCGGCTTCCGGCATCCCTTCCGGGCCCCCGGCCCGCCGCAGCGCCTTCACGGCCCGCACCAGCGGCGCTGCGGCCCCGCGCCGTGCCCAGTCCGCCGCCGTCTCCTCCCGGGCCAGGCCGACCACCACCAACACCCCGCCAGGACTCAGTAGTTCGCGCATGCGGGTGAGCGCGGACGCGAAGTCCATGTGGTGGACGGCCGTGACCGAGCAGACGAAGCCGAAGCCCTCGGCGGGCAGGTCGACCGTCAGGAAGTCCCCTTCCACGAAAGTGGGTTCGGCGTACAGCGCCCGCGCCCGCGCGACCATCTCCCGCGAGCTGTCCACCCCGACCACCCGGCCGCACCGCCGCGCCAGCTTCGCCGCCAGCAGCCCGTCCCCGCACCCCACGTCCAGCGCCGCCCCGCACCCTGGCGGCACGGCCCGCAGAATCCCCGGGTGGCGTGCGACGTTGGTGTTCCAGTACGGCCCCTGCTCGCGCATCACCCCACGGTAGAGGTCGGCAAGCCCTGCCGTGCGAGCACGGGCGGCACGGGGGATGCCGAGGGCGTGCACGCAAAGCTGCCGGACGCGGAGACCGCCCGCTTCGAGCGGGCATGGGTTCCCGCGTCCTCGTCGGAACAGTTCAGTCGCCGGCCAGGGCTGCCGCCACGGCGGCTTCGGCGTGCAGCCGGGCGGTGGGGAACACCGGGACGGGGCTGTCCTGCGGGCGGACCAGCAGTTCGATCTCGGTGCAGCCGAGGACGATGCCCTCGGCGCCCGCCGCGACCAGCTCCTCGATGACCTGCCGGTACGCCGCCCGCGACTCCTCGCGGACCACTCCGAGGCACAGTTCCTCGTAGATCACCCGGTGCACCAGGGTGCGCGATGCGGCGTCGGGGACGAGGACGTCCAGGCCGCAGGCGGCCAACCGGCCCCGGTAGAACTCCTGTTCCATGGTGAACGCCGTCCCCAGCAGCCCGATCCGCCGCAGGCCCGCCGCCCGCACCGCGTCCGCCGTGGCGTCGGCCAGGTGCAGCAGGGGGACGGTCACCGCCGCCGCGACCTGGTCGGCGACCTTGTGCATGGTGTTGGTGCAGATCAGCAGCAGTTCCGCGCCCGCCGCCTCCAGCGACCGTGCCGCGTCCGCGAGCACCGCACCCGCCTCCTCCCACCGCCCCGCCGCCTGTAGTTGCTCGATGGCGGCGAAGTCGACCGAGTAGAGCACGAGCCGGGCGGAGTGCAGACCGCCGAGGCGGTCGCGGGTGAGTTCGTTCAGGAGGCGGTAGTACTCGGCGGTGGATTCCCAGCTCATGCCGCCGATCAGGCCGAGGGTTTTCATGGCGCCATTTATAAGCCGAAACGGAAAATCAAAGCAAGCTCATAAGGGAAACTTTGGTCAGCTCTCCCGTGTCACCCGGTGCTGCCATTCCCGGGTGAACACCACCGACCCCGCCTCCAGAGCCCGCAGCTGCACCACGCTGATGAAGTGCCCGGCGTCGCAGCGCAGTTGGGTGCGGGTCTGGACGGTCACGTCCCAGCCGAGGTCCGGCCGTTCCAGTCGTACCGTGCGGTCGGTACGGGCCTGGGCGCTGAGCGGGGCGTCGCTGAGAACGCGGTAGGCGGTGACGGTGTGCTCGTCGCGGACCAGGCCGTCGGGGTGGGTGCGGGTGCCGTCGGTGGCGGGGGAGAGTTCGATGCGCCATTCGCGGCGGCCCAGGTCGTGCACGGTGACGTGTTCGGGGCGGGCGATGAGCGGTTCGGTGAGGTGGACGGCCAGCGGGTCGGGCAGCGACGGGGCCTCGAAGGTGACGGGCGCGGCGCCGATGTCGGCCGCCAGGTGGCGGACCGGCAGGCTGAGGGTGGAGTGGGACGGGTCGAGGGCGTACCCGGTGTCGTCGGCGGGCGGCCACACCCAGGGCCAGTAGACGGAGGAGAGCGCGAGCCGCAGCCGGTGCCCGGCCGGGACGGTCGCGGCGCAGGCGGCGAGTTCGACCTCGGCGTCCGGGCCGGCGGCGGTCAGCACGCCGCGGGTGAGCAGGGCGGAGGTGCCCTCGCGGCCGACCGCGCACAGCCGCGCCACCACCTGGACCGGGGAGCCGGTGGTGCGCAGCCGCAGCCGCGCGACCGGCACGCCGAGCAGTTCGACGGGCTCGGGCAGCGGCTGGGAGTCGAAGCAGACCGAGCGCCCGTCCTCCTCGCGCTGGTCCGGCGGCTGGTCTGCGGGGCGGCCGTGCGGGACGTACGCGCCGGCGTTGAGCCCGGTGTGCTGGGGGGAGCGGACGTGGACGTAGCGGTCGTCGGAGGCGGTGCCGGCGGTGCGCAGCTGGCCGTCCAGGTCGTAGTGGATCTCCCGGACGTCGGGGGAGGGCCAGGCCTCGTCGCCGGTCCAGCGGGTGCTGATCCAGCTGCGCAGGGCCGGTTCCCCGGCGGCGCCGGTGTCGACGCCGCGCAGCCAGTGGTCCCACCAGCGCAGGGTCTCGGGCAGGGCGGCCTCGGGCAGGCCGTGCGGCCAGGGGCCGAGCAGGGCGCGGGCGGTGGGGGACTCGGCGAGCAGGCGCAGCACGAAGGAGCAGGACGGGTCGCCCCAGCCGGCCACGGCGAGGACGGGGACGGACACCGGCACGGTGGTGTCCCCGGCGGCGAGCCAGGCGGCGACCGGGGGGTCCAGCGACTCGAGCCGGGCCAGCCAGGCGGGCCGCCAGGCGTCGCCGAGCCGGCGCGGGTCCGGCGGGAGGGCGGCGTCGGCGACCAGCGCGGTGAGCCGGGTGTGCAGGTCGGCGGCGAGGAGGGCGCCGCCGAGCCGGTGGCCGCCCTGGGGGCAGGCGATGACCGCCGCGCCGACGGTGTCCGGCACCCGGGCGGCGAGCCGCAGCGCGGTGGTGCCGGCGGCGCCGACGCCGAGCAGGCCGAGGCGCCCGCCGCACCAGGGGCGGCGGGCGATCCAGTCGATGACGGCGGCGCCGTCGGTGAGTTCCTGTTCGTCGCCCGGCTCGCCGGGCAGGCCGCCGGAGTCGCCGTGGCCGCGGGTGTCGACCCGGACGGCGGCGTAGCCGTGGCCCGCGTACCAGGGGTGGCGGCGGGCGTCCTCGGCGGCGGAGCGGTCGCTCAGGCGGTCGGCCGAGTACTCCAGCAGGGCGGGGACGGGCTCGCCGCCGACCGGGCGCCACACGCGGGCGGCGAGTTCCGTGCCGTCGGGCAGCGGGATGCGGACGTCCTCGCGGGTGGTGTGGAAGGGGTACGACGGCATGGCCGCTCCCATCGGGTTCCCGGGCCGGGTGGGCGCCGAGCGGCCCGGGGTGCGGAGGGGGAACGCGCCGCGGGCGTCGGCATTTCGACCCTAGGGGAGGAGGCGCCCGATTTCCTGGCGGGGGCCGCTTCCCGGTGGGGACGTGCAACGGTCGCGTCGACCGGACGGAGACCGAGCCGTAATTGCGCATGACTTGCAACTGCGCGCCCGACGGGGGAAAGATGGCCCAGCTCCGCCCGGACCACCCGAAAGGACCACAGGATGCCCAGCACCGCCGCAGGTGCCCCGGCAGGCGCTCCAGCCGTCAGATGGCGCGACCGGCTCACCCGTGAGGAGTGGATCCGGCTGGCCGGGATGGGCGGCTTCATCCTCGCGCTGCACGTCGTCGGCTGGTTCACCCTGCTCGCCCTGGTCGCGCCCGAGCACTACGACGTCGGCGGCCAGGTGTTCGGCGCGGGCATGGGCCTGACGGCCTACACCCTCGGGATGCGGCACGCCTTCGACGCGGACCACATCGCGGCGATCGACAACACCACCCGCAAGCTCATGGGCCAGGGCAAGCGGCCGCTGTCGGTGGGCTTCTGGTTCTCGCTCGGGCACTCCTCGATCGTCTTCGGCCTGTGCGCGCTGCTGGCCTTCGGCATCCGTTCGCTCGCCGACCAGGTGGAGGCGGACGACTCGACCCTGCACCGGATGACCGGCCTGATCGGTACCACCGTCTCCGGTTCGTTCCTGCTGCTGCTCGGCCTGATCAACCTGGGCGCCTTCAACGGCATCCTCAAGGTGTTCCGCCGGATGCGCCTGGGCGAGTACGACGAGGCGGAGCTGGAGCGCCAGTTGGAGCGGCGCGGGCTGATGAACCGGATCCTCGGCAAGGTCACCCGGGCGGTCACCAAGCCCTGGCACATGTACCCGGTGGGCCTGCTGTTCGGTCTGGGCTTCGACACCGCCACCGAGGTGTCCCTGCTGGTGCTGGCGGGCGGCGCCGCGGCCTTCTCGTTGCCCTGGTACGCGCTGCTGACCCTGCCGATCCTGTTCGCGGCGGGAATGAGCCTGCTGGACACCATCGACGGCTCGTTCATGAACTTCGCCTACGAGTGGGCGTTCTCCAAGCCGGTCCGCAAGATCTACTACAACCTGACCGTCACCGGCCTGTCGGTGCTGGTCGCGCTGGTCATCGGCCTGGTCGAGCTGATCGGACTGCTCGGCGAGAAGCTGGACATCACCAGCGGGCCGATCGCCTGGATCGGCGGTCTGGACCTGAACTTCGTCGGTTACACGATCGTCGGCCTCTTCGTGCTGACGTGGATCGCGGCGATCGCGTTCTGGAAGTTCGGCAGGGTGGAGGAGAAGTGGTCGGCCGGGCTGGCGGCCGCCTCCGCCGCCGAATCCGAATAGCGCCGCGATCGGGCCGCAGCGGCGCCGAACGCAACCGCGGGGCCGGTGACCGGGGTCTGGTCACCGGCCCCGCGGGGCTTTCCCGAACCGCTGCGCTCCCTGACTGCTGACTGCTGCGGCTACTTCAGTGCGGCGAGCACCGCGTTCGCCATCACCTGCTCGCCGGTCGCGTTCGGGTGGAAGGGTACGGCGGGCGAGCCGGGCAGCGCGCCCTCGATCCAGCGGTCGTCGGAGCAGACGTCGTGCCCGCGGGTCGGTGTCGCGGTGTCCACGTACGTCGCGCCGTTGGCGGCCGCGGTGGACTTCAGGGCGGCGTTCAGCTTGTTGAGGACCCCGTACATGTACTCGACGTCGCCCGGAGTCACCGGCTGGCGCAGGACGCACGTCGAGCCGTCGGCGGGCAGCACGGACGGGTAACCGACCAGCAGCACCCGGGCCTTGGGCGCCTTGGCGTGGATCTGCTGGAGGGTGGTGGCGATCTGGGGGGCGATGGTGGTGGTGACCCGCTCGGCCAGGTCGTCGTTGCCGTACTGCCAGGACCAGGTGTTCCAGTCCCAGTAGCCGTGGTGGTAGACGTCCTTGCAGGGCGTGCCGAGCGGGTTGACGGCCGCGCCGGCGATGCAGGTGGCGACCAGTTCGCCGAGCCCGAGGTCGCTGGTGGCGAGGTCGTTGCCGCCGATCCCGAGGGTGACCAGGTCGGTGTCGGCGGCCAGCGAGTCCAGCTGCGGGTCGTTGACCCGGATGAAGGCGTCGTACTGGGGCTGCGTCATGGCCTTGACCTTGGCGGCGGCGCAGGTGACGTCGGTGTAGGCGCCGGCCTTGAGCGAGGCGGCGACCAGGTGGCCGTAGTTGTGGTCGGAGCGCAGGCACAGGCCGGCCGACTGGCCGGGCACGCCGGCACCGGCGGCGTAGGAGTCGCCGAGGGCCACGTAGTGCTTCGGGGCGGGGGTGGCGGCCTGGGCGGTGGTGGAGGTGAGCGCGAGGGCGGCGCCGACGGCGACGGCGGCGAGCACGCTCGAATTGCGGAGTCGCCGGGAATTCCGGGCAGGGCGGAGCACGGTTCCTCCTGGGGGAGAGAAACGACGGGTGGGGGTCGTGCCGAGCCGGGCCGCAGCTACTCGCAGGTAAGTTACTGCCAGGTTTCGCCGGCGTCCATGGTTTCGACGGAAATTCCGGAAATCCCGTCAGATGACACCGGGTGACATTTCGAATTCCGCTCCACGGTGTTTCGAAAAAGGCTCCGATACGCGGTGGAGCGGAATTCGAGCCGCTGTCCGACGTCAGTCGAGGGGGTCGGCCGGGGCGCGCCGCCGGGCGGCGGCGAAGGAGGCGATGACGACCGCGGCGAGCAGACCCGGCACGGTGAGCAGGGCCCCGAGCACCATCAGCAGCGCCGCGCCGACCAGCTTCCCGGGCAGGGCGGGGGAGTCGCCGCCGGAGTGCCAGACCACCCGGTCGCCGGTCAGGCGGGCGAGCTCGACGGTGCCCTGGTGGCCGTCGTCGAGGTGGAGCCGGGAGTCGGTGACGGTGGCCCGACGGTCGCCCATGAGGAAGGCCCGTCCGGGCGGGACGGTGACGTCGAAGTCGCGTCCGCACGTGCCGGCCTGTCGGTCGGCCGGTTCGTCCAGCGGCTGCCCGTCGAGGCTGAGCTGCCCGCCGGCGCAGGCGATGCGCTGGCCGCCGAGGGCCATCACCCGGAAGACGGGGGAGCCGTGCAGGCCCCACGGGGAGTCGGCGATGTAGGTCTCGCCGCGCCGGACGTCCGCGGCCGCGACCTCGTCGGCCAGCATCCGGTCGCCCGGCCGCAGTCCCGGCTCCATCGCCGTGCCGTCCATGCGGTGGACGGAGTAGCCGCCGGTGAGGACCACGGAGAGTCCGAGCGCCCCGCACAGGATCCCGGCCACCGCCACGGCCACCGCGAACCACAGGCCCCGGGCCCTCCGCTTCGGCATCCGCCCGTTCCTCTTCCCTCGGCCGCTCGTCGGTCGGATCCTATTCCAGGCTGATCGGGTGGCCCTGGGGGGCCGGTGGCCTGACAGGTACAGTTCCGGTGCAGAGCGTGCCGTCGACCGGGGCCGCCGACCAGGAGGGGGACCAGAGCGGATGAGCCGCCGAGACCGTGACCGCGACCGCGCCGGCAAGCGGGGCGCGGGCTCCCCGGTGACCGTCACCGTCTGCCGCGGCTGCTGCTGCGGTACCGAGGCGAAGCACCCGGGTGTGGACCACGCGGGGCAGTACGAGCGGCTGCGGACGGCCGTCGGCTCGGCGGGCCGGGTCCGGGCGGTCACCTGCCTGGACGTGTGCACCCAGTCCAACGTGGTGGTGGTCGGCCCGTCCAGCGAGGGGCGGGCGGCGGGCGGTCGTCCGGTCTGGCTCGGCTTCGTGCTGATGGACGAGATGATCGACGACATAGCCGCCTGGGTGCACGCGGGCGGGCCCGGCCTCGCCGACCCGCCGGGGCTGCTCGACCTCCAGCTGATCTCGGTCTCCCGCCGGGTCCGCGAGGGGCTCCCGGAGTGACCCGCCACTCCTGATGTTCCGTCAGCTCCACATCCGGGACGGCTTCGAGGTCGGCCCACTACCATGACCGGTGGCGTCGAGCGGTTCCGCGCAACGGGAGGAAGACGATGACGACGGTCTGCCGCATCTGCGCGGGCACCGGCCGGACCGCCGGCCTCAACTGCCGCACCTGCCAGGGCACCGGCACCACCGAGGTGGGCGGCGGGGGCGGCAACTGCTTCCTCTGCGACGGCACCGGGGTGTACGTCCGCTACCGGGTGGACGCGACCGGCGCCAAGCAGGCCTACCGGGACGAGATCTGCCGCACCTGCGACGGCACCGGCAGCCGGTCCGCGAACCTCTGGGACGAACCGTCCGCCTGACACCCGCTCGGCACGGCGGTCCGGCCCACCCCGTCGGCCGGGGACATGATCCGACGTCCTTCCGATGCGGACACGTTCTTTGCCGAACCATGACCCGGCGTTGGTGTTCGAGTGGCGGAGGCGCTGAGCCCCGTTCACCGGAAGTCCGCGTGTGGTCAACGCACCGCTGACAGAGTCCCGCGCATGGATATCCCCAACATGGGCGTGCCGGCCGAGCTTGCCGACCGCATGAGCATGGCCGAGCAGCACGAGTACCTGCGGGCCCGCTTCTCCCGTCGCCGGATGCTGCGCGCCGGCGCGGTGACCGTCGGCGCCGTCGCCGTCGGCGGTGCACTGGGCAGTGCCCCGGCCTTCGCCGCCCCGGCCGGCCCCCAGCTGCTGACCGGCGCCACGACGGCCGGGATCGACGGCGCGCTCGTCGCGCCGATCGGCCGCCACCTCCAGTTCGGTGCCGAGCCGGACACCCAGTTCCGCGTCTCCTGGCAGGTGCCGGCGCCGGTCAGGAAGCCGTTCCTGCGCTTCGGCAAGCACCCGTGGGACCTCAGCCACAAGATCCAGGCCGAGGTCCGCGCCCTGCACACCCCGGCGCTGACCCCGAACAGCCAGCCGGTGGACCAGTACTACCTGCACGTGGCGCTGGAGGACCTCCAGCCCGACACCACCTACTACTACGGCGTCGGCCACGAGGGCTTCGACCCCGCCTCCCAGCAGCGGATCTCCACCCTGCACACCTTCCGCACCGCGCCCTCCCGCGACCACCGCTGGGGCAAGGTGTACGAGCCGTTCACCTTCACCGCCTTCGGCGACCAGGGCGTCAGCGCCCACGCGGCCGGCAACGACAACATCATCAAGGCCCAGAAGCCGGCCTTCCACCTGCACGCCGGCGACATCTGCTACGCCGACCCGGCCGGCTCCGGCACCGACCCGGACAAGTCCGTCTTCAACGCGAGGACCTGGGACGACTTCCTGGTCCAGACCGAGACGGTCGCCGCCGACATCCCGTGGATGGTCGCGTACGGCAACCACGACATCGAGGCCTGGTACTCGCCCAACGGCTACGGCGGCGAGAACTCCCGCTTCTTCCTGCCGGACAACGGCCCGGACCCGCGCAACGTCCCCGGCGTCTACACCTTCCGCTACAAGAACGTCGGCGTCATCTCGCTGGACGCCAACGACGTCTCCTACGAGATCCCGGCCAACCTGGGCATCTCGGCGAACAAGCAGACCAAGTGGCTGGAGCGCACCCTCAAGGACCTGCGCGGCGACGAGACCGTCGACTTCATCGTGGTCTTCTTCCACCACTGCGCCTTCTCCACCACCGTCGCCCACGCCTCCGAGGGCGGCGTCCGCGAGGCCTGGGTGCCGCTGTTCGAGAAGTACCGGGTGGACCTGGTCATCAACGGCCACAACCACATCTACGAGCGCACCGACGCGATCCTCGGCAACAAGGTCTCGAAGCAGGTGCCGAGCGGCGCCACCATCGAGCCCGCCAAGGACGGCGTGGTCTACGTGACCGCGGGCGCGGCCGGCCGCAGCCTGTACAAGTTCGACGTGCCGGACACCTACGAGGGGCACGAGAACCACCAGGACGAGGTGAAGACCTACTACTGGGGCAAGGGCAGGGTGAAGGTCCCCGAGACCATCCAGTGGTCGCGGGTGCGCTACACCGGCTACTCCTTCATCAAGGTCGACGTCACCCCGAAGCAGCTGGGGCAGAAGTCGGTCATGAAGGTCACCGCGCTGGCCGAGGACGGCACGAGGATCGACGACTACACGATCCTGCGCGAGGTCGGCGAGGGCTGGGACTCCGACGGCGACGACGACGGGCAGGGCGGCGGCTGGGGCTGGTAGACCCCCGCGGTCGTGGCGGGGCCCCGGCGCCGGGGGTTCAGCGCCGGGGCCCGTACATGATCACGCCGACCCCGGCCAGGCAGATCAGCGCGCCCAGCACGTCGTAGCGGGTCGGCCGGAAGCCGTCCACGACCACGCCCCACAGCAGCGATCCGGCCACGAACACCCCGCCGTAGGCGGCCAGCACCCGGCCGAACTCGCTGTCCGGTTGCAGCGCCGCCACGAAGCCGTACGCGCCGAGCGCGACCACGCCCAACCCGGCCAGCCACCACGGCCGTTGCTCTCGGACGCTCTGCCAGACCAGCCAGCAGCCGCCGATCTCGGCGAGCGCGGCGAGGGCGAACAGGGCGACGGAGCGGAGGACGGCCATGGGGCCGATCGTAGGCGTTCGGTGCCGCCGGTCCGCCGGTCAGCTCTGCCGGTACGTCGCCAGGAAGCGGCCGATCCGGTTGATCGCCGTCTCCAGGTCGTCGGCGCGCGGCAGGGTGACGAAGCGGAAGTGGTCCGGGCGGGGCCAGTTGAAGCCGGTGCCCTGGACGACGTGGATCTTCTCGCGCAGCAGCAGGTCCAGGACGAAGCGCTCGTCGTCGACGATCCGGTGCACGGCCGGGTCGAGCCGGGCGAAGGCGTAGAGCGCGCCCTTGGGTTTGACGCAGCTGACCCCGGGGATCTCGTTGAGCGCCTTGACCGCGATGTCGCGCTGTTCGGTGAGCCGGCCGCCGGGCAGGACCAGGTCGTTGATGGACTGGTGGCCGCCGAGCGCGGCCTGGACGGCGTACTGCGCGGGCACGTTGGGGCACAGCCGCATGCCGGAGAGCATGGTCAGGCCCTCAAGGTAGTCGGTGGCGTGCTGCTTGGGGCCGGAGACGACCAGCCAGCCGCTGCGGAAGCCGGCCACCCGGTAGGCCTTGGAGAGGCCGTTGAAGGTGAGGGTGAGCACGTCGTCGGCGAGGGCGGCCAGGCAGTGGTGCTCGGTGCCGTCGTAGAGGATCTTGTCGTAGATCTCGTCGGCCAGCACCATCAGCTGGTGACGGCGGGCCAGGTCGAGGATGCCCTCCAGGAGTTCCTTCGGGTAGACCGCGCCGGTGGGGTTGTTGGGGTTGATGACGACGATCGCCTTGGTGCGGGCGGTGATCTTGGCGGCGATGTCGTCCAGGTCCGGGTACCACTCGGCCTCTTCGTCGCACAGGTAGTGCACGGCCTTGCCGCCCGCCAGCCGGACGGACGCCGTCCACAGCGGGTAGTCCGGCATCGGGACGAGCACCTCGTCCCCGTCGTCGACCAGCGCGGTGACCGCCATCTGGATCAGCTCGGAGACGCCGTTGCCGAGGTAGACGTCGTTGACGCCGACGCCCTGGACCCCGCGCTGCTGGTAGTACTGCACCACCGCGCGACGGGCCGGCAGGATGCCGCGCGAGTCGCTGTAGCCGTGGGCCGCGGGCAGGTTGCGGATGATGTCCTGGATGATCTCCTCCGGCGCCTCGAAGCCGAACGGAGCCGGGTTGCCGGTGTTCAGCCGCAGCACGCTGTGCCCGGCCTCCTCCAGGGCGTTGGCCTGGTCGACCACCGGCCCCCGGATCTCGTAGCACACGTCATTCAGCTTGCTGGACTGCCGAAACTCCATCTGCGGCCTCCCGACCGTCACCACCGCTCCGTTGCTTCTGCTTTGTTCTACCAAGCTGGCACTTGGAAAGTCCAACCTCTTGGCTATGCTGACCCACATGTCACGCCGAAGCTACGACCAGTACTGCGCCGTCGCCCGCGCCCTGGACGCGGTGGGGGAGCGCTGGAGCCTCCTGATCGTCCGTGAACTCCTCCGCGGTCCACGCCGCTACACCGACCTGCACGCCGACCTGCCCGGCGTCTCCACCGACATCCTCGCCGCCCGGCTCAAGCAGCTGGAGGGGGAGGGGCTCGCGGAGCGGCGCAAGCTGGAGCGGCCGGCCAATGCGACGGTGTACGAGCTGACCGAGCGCGGACGCGAACTGCGGCCGGTGATCGAGGCCCTGGGGGAGTGGGGGCTGGGCGCCCTGGGCGAACAGCGGCCCACCGACGCGGTGCGCGAGCACTGGTTCACGGTGCCGAAGGCGGCGGTCCCGGGCTGAGTCCCCCGCAGGGAGTCGCCGGGACTCGCCGGGCGGCGGCGGTTGTGGTGGGGGGCGGCGGCAAGGCCCCCGTCGCCGGCCGCCGCCCCGTGCTCCCAGGATGGCGCGGACCGATAAACGGCCGGTGGACGCCGAATGAGCGGCCGGACCCCCGTGGCACTGGTTGGTAAGTGCACACGTACGATCGTCGGATCGCGGAGCCATCTCAGGAGAGCGGAGGCAGCCCGTGCCCACCACCAAGCGCAGCTACGCCAGCTACGTCGCCGTCGGGGACTCCTTCACCGAGGGCATGTGCGACGACCTGCATCCCGACGGCCAGTACCGCGGCTGGGCCGACCGGGTCGCCTCAGCACTGGCCGCCGAGGCCGAGGCCGGAGCCGGAGTCGGAGCCGAGGCTGACGGTGGTGCGCACTCCCGGGACTTCCGGTACGCCAACCTCGCCGTCCGCGGCAAGCTCATCGGCCAGATCCACGACGAACAGCTCGCCCCCGCCGTGGGGATGGGCGCCGAACTCGTCACCCTGGCCGGCGGCCTCAACGACGTGCTGCGCCCCGGCTGCGACATCGACCGGGTCGAGCGGCTGCTCGGCCGCTGCGCCGCCGACCTGCGCGCCACCGGCGCCACCGTGGTGCTGTTCACCAGCACCGACCCCACCCGCCGCCTGGCCGGAAGCGCCCGGCTGCTGCCCGCCATCCTGCGGATGAAGGCCTTCGTGCAGGAACTCGGACAGCAGGACGGCTTCGCCGTCGTCGACCTCTTCTCCGCGCCCTGCTTCGACGACCGCCGGCTCTGGGCCGAGGACCGGCTGCACCTGTCGCCCGAGGGCCACCGCCGGGTCGCCGGGGGCGTGCTGGAGGCGCTGGGCCGCCCCGCCGCCTCCGACTGGCGCGCCCCGCTGCCCGCCGCCGCCCCGCCCGGCCGCGCCGAGAAGCTGCGCTCCGACGCCCGCTGGCTGGGCACCCACCTCGGCCCGTGGATAGGCCGCCGCCTCACCGGCCGCTCCTCCGGCGACGGCCGCCCGCCCAAGCGGCCGGAGCTGCTGCCGTACCCGTGAGTCTCTAGTCCACCCAGTTCTGTTCGGGGGTCGCCGCTTCGAGGACCAGGCTCGCCATCGGGGCGTGAGTGGTCCAGCCGAGCGCCGTGTACAGCGACTGGCCGGCCGCCGTGCCGACCAGCACCCCGGTGCGGGCGCCCGCCTCGTACGCGCCGGCCTGCAGGGCCCGCATCACCACCGAGCCCAGGCCCCGGCGGCGGTGGTCGGGGGCGGTGACGATCTGGTCCGGCACGGCCACCGCACCGGCCAGGCCAGCCTGGCCGCGGGCGGCGAGGTGCCCGTCCTCACTGCGCACCAGGGCGCGCAGGACGCCGCCCCGGGCCCAGGTGGTCAGGGTGTAGCCGGCCGGCAGCCCGGGCTGCCCGAGCGGCTGCTCGGTGGTGAGCGGGGCGGTCATCAGGAAGCCCGGCCGGTCCAGCCGCCACTGCGGGCCCAGCCAGGGCCGTACGGTGTCGTCCTCGGCGAACAGCTTCAGCCAGGTGGTCGGAGCGGTGGTCGCCTCGGCGAGCTTGCGGACCTCGGCCTCGGTCGGCTCGGGCAGCACGTGCCGCCCCACCTCCCCGGTCGGCGAACCGACGTCGATGGTCCAGCCCCAGGGCCGCTCCACCGGATCGGCGGCACCCCGGGAGGCGACCCAGCCGCTGATCCACATCCGGACCAGCTCGGTGGTGTTCGACTGCGACATGGTGTGCGTCCCCGTTGGTAATGGCCTCTTCTGATTTTGGAACCTTACAAGGGTGCGGGTCGCCCTGCCCAGTAGGATTTCTGGTTCAAGTCGCCCCGCAGTCGAGAGGACCCGGACGTGAGCGAGACCGAGTCGCCGCAGGACCCCACGGCGGCCGCGCCGGCCCCGCTCCGGTCCGACTGCGGCAGTTGCTTCGGGCTCTGCTGCGTCGCCCTGCCCTTCGCCGCCGGCACCGACTTCGCCGTCAACAAGTCCGCCGGCACCCCCTGCCGCAACCTGCGGACGGACTTCAGCTGCGGCATCCACGCCCGGCTGCGCGACAGCGGCTTCCAGGGCTGCACCGTCTACGACTGCTTCGGCGCCGGGCAGCGGGTCTCCCAGGTCACCTTCGGCGGGGTCAGCTGGCGCGAGGAACCCGACACCGCCAAGACGATGTTCGACGTGTTCCCGATCGTGCGGCAGCTCCACGAGCTGCTCCGGTACCTCACCGAGGCGCTCACCTTCGCCGCCGCCCGCCCCGTCCACGCCGAACTGCGGCAGGCCCTGGAGGAGACCGACCGGCTCGCCGGCGGCACCCCCGAGGAGATCCTCGCCGTCGACGTCGCGGCCCACCGCCGGCGGATCAGCGAGCTCCTGCTGCGCGCCGGCGAACTCGTCCGCGCCGCCGTCCCCCGCCGCCGCGAGCACCGCGGCGCCGACCTCTTCGGCGCCCGCCTGCGCGGCGCCGACCTCCGGGGCGCCAACCTGCGCGGCGCCCTCCTCGTCGCCGCCGACCTCTCCGGCGCCGACCTGCGCCTCGCCGACCTCATCGGCGCCGACCTCCGCGACGCCGACCTCGCCGGGGCAGACCTCACCACGGCCCTGTTCCTCACCCAGGCCCAGCTCGACGCCGCGCGCGGCGACGCCACCACCCGCCTCCCGGCGACGCTCACCCGCCCGGCCCACTGGCCCGAAACCGCCCCGGCTGCCGCCGCGGAGCGCAAGTCCCGCAGCGGCGCCCGACCGCAGCGGAGCGGCCGCTCAGGTCGTCCGGGCCGGAGGTAGGGGCGGACCGCTGGTGGTCCGGACGACGGATCGCCGGCGTGCCTGGACCGAGGCACCACCCGCCGCGTGCCTTCGGTGACCGTGTGGAGGTGGCGGCCGAGCCGGGGGCTGTTCGGCAACCGGCTGTCAGTCGGTCAGCAGGCGGTCGCGCAGGGCCTCGATCCGGTCGCGGTCGAGGCCGACGGTGCCGGTGAGGTAGGCCTCGACGGAGCCGTAGCGGGTGGCGAGGTCGGCGAGGGCGAGGCGGATGACGGTTTCCGGGGCGCGGCCGTAGCCCGGCCAGCGGAGGGTCCGGCCGGGGTGGGCGGCGTGCCAGTCGGCGACGAGGTGCGGGGTGGCGTGCTCGGTGAGGGCGAAGTCGGCGGCGATGTCGTCCTCGGGGACACCGAGCAGGGTGAGCACCAGGGCGGCGATCAGACCGGTGCGGTCCTTGCCGGACATGCAGTGGAAGACCACCGGCGCCTCGGCGGAGATGATCACGTCCAGGGTCTGTCGGATCTCCTTCACCCCGTCCTCGGCGACCTCGGCGAAGCGGTCGGCGAGGTAGCGCCAGGGGTCGAGCTCCGGGTCGATCGAGGCCTGGTCGTAGGGGCGGTGCTCGATCGAGTAGTTGTGGAAGTCCAGGCCGTCGAAGTCGGGGACCCGCCCCTTGGCGGCGATCTCCCAGTCGTAGCGCAGGTCGATCACGGTCCGCACGCCGAGCCCCCGGAGCTGCTCCAGGTCGGCGGGGGAGGACTTGCCGAGCGAGTCTGAGCGGTAGAGCAGGCCCCGGCGGACGGTCCGTCCGTCGGCGGCCGGACAGCCGCCCAGGTCGCGGAAGTTGTGCAGGGCCTCGAACTCGATGTGACGCGTTGACATGGGCGGCACTCTAGGTCAGCGGGGTCAGGACGCGTACCCCCGGGCGAGGAGTTCGAAGGCGCGGTCGGCATCGGCGGCGGCCTCGGGGTGGAGGTCGTCGGCGGTGCGGCCGTCCTCGTGGATGCGGTGCCAGTTGTGCAGGGCGAGGACGCGCTGGGTGGCGGTGACCTGGGCGGCGAGCAGCCGGGCGGTGAGCTCGTGCGGCGGGGGGAGGTCGGTGGCCTCGCGCAGCGCGTCGGCCAGGGACTGCTCGGCGCGGGCCACGTACGCGCCGACCCGGGCGGCCAGGCTCGGGGTGCCGTGGACCAGCGCGGTGAAGGCCAGGACCTCGGGGTGGTCGTTGAGGCCGGTGACCGGGTCGCGTCGGGCGAGGCCGTCCAGGAAGTCCCGGCGCAGGGCGTCGAGCACCGTCTCGCCGTCGGCCCGGCCCCGGACCACGTCCGCCGCCTGCTCCTGGTGGTCGGCGAAGCGGTGGACGACCAGGTCCTCCTTGCTGGCGAAGTAGCTGAACAGGGTGGGCTTGGAGACCTCGGCGGCGGCCGCGACGTCCGCCACCGAGATCTGGTCGAAGCCGTGCTCCAGGAAGAGCGCGATGGCCGCCTCGGAGATGGCCCGTCGCGTCCGTTCCTTCTTGCGCTCCCGCAGTCCGCTCATGCTCGCGAGACTAGCAGCCGGGCTTGACCCGGGCAGGTTTCTGACCCGGTACGAAAATCAGGAGCTGAGCGAGTCCAGGATCCGCCGGACCGACTCCACCACCGGCGCGCCCGCCCGGACCAGCGAGGCCACCCCGGAGATGTTGCGCAGCGCCCGCCGCAGGGCGGACGGCGAGGTCTCGGAGCCGTCGCCGATGGCCTCCAGCGACTCGTCCAGCACCTCGCGGTCCTCGGCCGGCACCTGCTCGCGCAACAGCCGGACCGCGGTGACGAGTTCGCGCAGCGCGGCCTTCGGATCGACCGGTCCCTGGTTCTTGATGATGCCGATGTTGTGGTCGCCGTGCTGGGTGACCGAGTCGCCGAAGTGGAAGGAGTTGCTCACAGTCCGACCCGCTTTCCGGTGTTGTGGTCGCCGTACTGGGTGATCTTGTCGCCGACGTGGAGGTTCTCGACCTGGATCGCGAACTCCGCCTGGGGGTTGTCGATCGCCTCCATGATCATCTGGATCAGGTTGGTGATCTGCCAGGAGTTGTGGCTCACCACGGCGGTCGTCGCGGCGTTCGAGGTCTCGATGACGAGCTTGTACACCGGCTTCTGCCGGAGCCGGGTGACGAGCCGGTAGAGGCAGAACAGGAAGCCGGCCAGCAGGAGCGCGCCCGGGACCGCGGCCGCCTGTGCCTGGTTCGTCGAGTTGTGGGTGAGCGCGCTGAGGAGGCTGACGGCGAACAGCAGCCCGAACACCTGACGGACGAACCTGATGACCGTCCGCGAGCGCTTGGGCGGCCACCACACCAACTGCCGCGCCCGGGCGATGTGCTGCAGCGGGTACGCGTCCCCGCCGATCCACAGCACCCGCCGGCTCACCCTGACGTCGATGACGCTCCGTGCCAAGTCCGTTCCCCCTGCCCCTCGTGCGGGGAGAACCATAGCAATGCCCGCGGCCCGTAGTAGTGGTGGCGGAGGATCAGCCGGCCGTCACCCGGTCGGGCGGCGGGCGGTCACCTCGATCTCGATCCGCATCCGGGGGTCGGACAGGCCGCACACCTGCATCGTCGCGGCCGGGCGGACGTCGGCGAAGCAGCGGCGCAGGACCGGCCAGCAGGGCTCGAAGTCCGCGCGCTCGGGCAGCAGGTAGCGCACCCGTACGACGTCGGCGAAGCCGCAGCCGGCCTCGGCGAGCGCGGACCCGATGTTGCGCAGGCACTGTTCGGCCTGCTCCACCACGTCCTCGGAGATGGTCATGGCGGTGTAGTCGAACCCGGTCGTGCCGGAGACGTGCACCCAGTCGCCGTCGACCACGGCGCGGGCGTAGCCGATCTGCTCCTCGAAGGTGGAACCGCTGAGTACGGCGCGTCGCTCTGTCATGCGCCGAACGCTAGGTGGCCTGCCCGGATACGTCCAATACTCCCGTGGTGCCGGTCTGATATCCCTGGAGGTATGGAGCGCCCCGAACTGCCCCTGCCGCAGCTGCACGCCTTCGTCGTGCTCGCCGAGGAACTGCACTTCGGCCGGGCCGCCGCCCGGCTCGGCGTCGCCCAGCCGCCGCTGAGCCAGCAGATCCGCCGGCTGGAGGAGAAGGTCGGTCACCCGCTGTTCCTGCGCGCGCCCGGCGCCGTCACCCTGACCCCGGTCGGACGCGAGCTGCTGCCCGCCGCGCGCCGGGCCCTGGGCGAACTCGCGGACGGGCTGGCCGCCGCCCGGGCCGTCGGCAGCGGCGAGGCGGGGCGGCTGCGGATCGGTTTCTCCGCCTCGCTGGCCCTGACCGTCCTGCCCGGGCTGCTGCGCGCCTTCCGGGAGAGCCACCCCGGCGTGCGGCTGGACGTACGGGAGATGACCAGTGCCCCGCAGCTCGCGGCCCTGCGCGACCGCGGCATCGACGTCGGCCTGCTGCGCGAACCGTCCGCCGACGAGCCGGAGTTGCGCTTCCGGACGGTGCTCAGCGAGCCCTTCGTCGCCGTGCTCCCGGCGCACCACCCGCTGGCCGCCCAACCGACCGTCCGCATAGCGCAGTTGGCGGAGGAGCCGTTCGTTCTACTGCCCCGGGAGGAGGGGCCGCAGCTGTACGACCGGATCACCGGCCTGTGCGCCGGGGCGGGGTTCACCGTGCGGATCGGGCAGCACGCGGTGGAGTGGCAGACGGTGTGCGCCCTGGTCGGGGCCGGCCTCGGCGTCTCGCTGGCCCCGGCGAGCATCCGCCGGATCCGGCTGCGGGGCGTCGCCTTCCGCCCGGTCGAGCCGGGCATCGCCCGCACCCGCTCCGCCGTCGCCTGGCGCGCCGACGACCGGAGCCCGCTGCTGGACCACCTGTTGGCGATCGTGGGGCACTGAACGCCCTACACGCTGCGGTCGGCGAGCACCTCGCGCACGACGTGGCGGGCGTTGGCGGTCAGCGCCGGGTTGGTGTGGCGGTAGTACGGGATCGTCACCAGGGCGATGGAGAAGGCCCAGGCCCGGCCGCGGGCCCACATGGCGTCGTCGGCGCGCAGGGCTGCGCGGAAGGCGGGGCGGGCGGAGGCGGGGAGCAGGTTCCAGGCGGCGATCAGGTCGGCGGTGGGGTCGCCGACGCCCATCAGGGCGAAGTCGATGACGGCGGCGAGCCGGCCGGATCTGTTCACCAGCAGGTTGCCGGGCGTGAGGTCGCCGTGCATCCAGACCGGCGGGCCGGCGTACTCGGGGAGGCGAAGCGCCTTGTCCCACAGGGCGGTTGCGGCCGCGGTGTCGATCGTGCCGGTGAGTTGGGCGATCGCCGCACGGGTGGAGCCGTCCCGGGAGGCGAGCGGCACGCTGCGCTGGCCGGCCGGGGCGCCGGCGGGGCCGAGGGCGCGCAGGGCGTTGACGAAGCCGGCCAGGTCGCGGGCGAGGCCCTCGGGCGCGGCGAGCACGCCGACCGCCGGATTGACGCCGTCGAGCCAACGCAGCACCGACCACTCCCACGGGTAGGTCGCGGTGGGGCGGCCGACGGCCAGCGGGGTGGGGACGGGCAGCGGCAACTGCGGTGCCAGTCGGGGCAGCCACTGGTGCTCGCGGCGGACGTCCCCGGCGGCCCACTCCACCAGGGGCATCCGGACGGCGAGTTCGGGCCCGAGCCGGAACATCGCGTTGTCCGTCCCGGCGGACCCGACGGGCGTGACCGGCAGCCCCACCCACTGCGGGAACTGGGCGGAGACCAACCGCCGTACCAGGGCCGCGTCGACGACCGGTTCATCGGGGTGCATCCGGGCGGCAGCGCACATGCCCGGCAGCGTACAGCGCAGATCGCCGGGGATCAGCCGGATTCGCGAACTGCGCACACGACTTCGAGCAGGCCCGGGGTCCGGCATCGGAGCGGGCCCGGATCCGCGCCACGCCCGCCGCCCCGGGCGCGGCGGGTGGGCGTCACCGGTACCTGCCAGAATGCAGGGCGTACGGCCAAAGCACTGAAGGAGAAGGTGACCGGCTTCGTGACCACGCCAGTCGAACAGGTGGCCCGGCAGGCCCAGCAGGTGATCGAGCGCAAGATCGCCGAGGAACTGGGCGTCCGCGAGGGGCAGGTGAAGGCTGCGGTCGAACTGCTCGACGGCGGCTCGACCGTGCCGTTCGTGGCCCGCTACCGCAAGGAGGTCACCGGCTCGCTGGACGACGCCCAGCTGCGCACCCTGGAGGAGCGGCTGCGCTACCTGCGCGAGCTGGAGGAGCGGCGGGCGGCCGTCCTGGAGTCGATCGAGGCCCAGGGCAAGCTGGACGACGCGCTGCGCGCCCAGGTGCTGGCCGCCGATTCCAAGGCCCGGCTGGAGGACATCTACCTGCCGTTCAAGCCCAAGCGGCGCACCAAGGCGCAGATCGCCCGCGAGGCCGGACTGGAGCCGCTGGCCGACACCCTGCTCGCCGACCCGACCCAGGATCCGGCCGCGCTCGCCGCCCGGTACCTGAACGAGTCGGTGGCGGACGGCGCGGCGGCCCTGGAGGGTGCCCGGGCGATCCTGGTCGAGCGCTTCGGCGAGGACGCCGACCTGGTCGGCTCGCTGCGCGAGCGGATGTGGACCCGCGGCCGCCTGGTCGCCAGGGTCCGGGACGGCAAGGAGACGGACGGCGCCAAGTTCGCCGACTACTTCGACTTCGCCGAGCCGTACACCAAGCTCCCCTCGCACCGCATCCTGGCGATGCTGCGCGGCGAGAAGGAGGAGGTGCTCGACCTCGAACTGTCGCCCTACGACGGCGAGTCCGAGGGCGACCTGCCCGGCGGGAACGACTACGAGCAGCGCATCGCGGCCCGCTTCGGCATCGCCGACCGCGGCCGCCCGGCCGACAAGTGGCTCGGCGACACCGTCCGCTGGGCCTGGCGCACCCGCGTCCTGGTGCGCCTCGGCATCGACCTGCGCGCCCGGCTGCGCGCCGAGGCCGAGGACGAGGCGGTGCGGGTCTTCGCCGCCAACCTGCGCGACCTGCTGCTCGCCGCTCCGGCCGGCACCCGCGCCACCATGGGCCTGGACCCGGGCTTCCGCACCGGGGTGAAGGTCGCCGTGGTGGACGCCACCGGCAAGGTCGTCGCGTACGAGACCATCTACCCGCACCAGCCCGCCAACAAGTGGGACGCCTCCCTGGCGACCCTGGCCGCGCTGGCGAAGAAGCACGACGTCGACCTGGTGGCGATCGGCAACGGCACCGCCTCCCGGGAGACCGACAAGCTCGCCGAGGACCTGCTCAAGCGCCACCCCGAGCTGAAGCTCACCAAGGCGATGGTCAGCGAGGCCGGAGCCTCCGTCTACTCGGCCTCCGCGTTCGCCTCCCAGGAGCTGCCGGAGCTGGACGTGTCGATCCGCGGCGCGGTCTCCATCGCCCGCCGCCTCCAGGACCCGCTGGCCGAACTGGTCAAGATCGACCCCAAGTCGATCGGTGTCGGCCAGTACCAGCACGACCTGAGCGAGGTGAAGCTCTCCCGCTCACTGGACGCCGTGGTCGAGGACTGCGTCAACGCCGTCGGCGTGGACGTCAACACCGCCTCGGCGCCGCTGCTCACCCGGGTCTCCGGCATCACCGCCACACTGGCCGACAACATCGTGGCCCACCGCGACGCCAACGGCCCGTTCCGCACCCGCAAGCAGCTCAAGGACGTCTCCCGGCTCGGCCCCAAGGCCTTCGAGCAGTGCGCGGGCTTCCTGCGCATCCCGGGCGGCGAGGACCCGCTGGACGCCTCCAGCGTGCACCCCGAGGCCTACCCGGTGGTGCGCCGCATCCTCGCCTCGACCGGCGGGGAGCTGCGCGAGCTGATCGGCAACGGCGAGCGGCTGCGGGCCCTGCGCCCGGCCGACTTCGCCGACGACACCTTCGGCATCCCGACCGTCACCGACATCCTCGGCGAGCTGGACAAGCCGGGCCGGGACCCGCGGCCGGCCTTCCGCACCGCC
Source organism: Kitasatospora sp. NPDC017646 (assembly GCF_044329365.1). NCBI lineage: Bacteria > Bacillati > Actinomycetota > Actinomycetes > Kitasatosporales > Streptomycetaceae > Kitasatospora > Kitasatospora sp. NPDC017646. The sequence goes on from NZ_JBIRJC010000015.1 coordinate 88,445, forward strand.
GTGTTCAAGGAGGGCGTCGACAAGATCGGCGACCTGGAGGTCGGCATGGTGCTGGAGGGCGTGGTCACCAACGTCGCCGCGTTCGGCGCCTTCGTGGACGTGGGCGTCCACCAGGACGGGCTGGTGCACGTCTCGGCGCTGTCGAAGAACTTCGTCAAGGACCCGCGCGAGGTGGTCAAGCCCGGCGACATCGTCAAGGTCCGGGTCGTCTCGGTGGACGTGCCGCGCAAGCGGATCGGGCTCACTCTACGGCTGGACGACGAGGTCGGCCGCGACCGCGGCGGTGACCGGGGCGGGGACCGGCAGGCCCGCCCGCCCCGCCAGGAGCGGCGCGGTGGCGGCCAGGGCGGCCGCGGTGACCGCGGCGACCGGGACGCCGGCTTCGGCGGCGGTGCCCCGGCGAACAGCGCCATGGCGGACGCGCTGCGCCGGGCAGGCCTGGCCGGTGGCGGGGACTCCGGGGGTTCGAGGGACCGGCGCTCCGGACGGCGTTGAGCGGCAGCCGCCGGGCGGCAACGGAAACGGCCGGGGGGGGGGGGGGGGGGGGGCCCCCCCCCCCCCCCGCGGGGGGGCGGGCACCCACACCCGCGGGGGGGGGCCCGCGCGGGCCACGAGGGCGGGGGGCGCCCCCCGCCCCCCC